>JAICXQ010000027.1 GCA_025980325.1 Frankiales bacterium | reverse complement strand
GCCGGCGAGGTTCGCGATCACGTCCGGGCGGTCCATCGCCGGGTTGAGGATCGACCCGCGCTCGCCGCCGGTGCAGGTGGCGATCAGGACATCGACGCCCTCGCGCACGTAGCGGGCGACCGTCGCCGCGCCCTTGCTCGCCTCGTCGTCGGGGTGGGCATGGACGGCCAGCAGTCGAAGGCTCACCAATCCATTCTCACCGTAGGTAGCCTCGTCGTCATGAGTGAGGTGACCTGGCTGACCCAAGAGGCATACGACCGGCTGCAAGCCGAGCTCGACCATCTGTCCGGGCCGGGCCGCACCGAGATCACCGCCCGTATCGCCGCGGCCCGCGCCGAGGGCGACCTCAAGGAGAACGGCGGCTACCACGCCGCGAAGGACGAGCAGGGCAAGATGGAGGCCCGGATTCGCCAGCTCACTCAGATCCTGCGCGAGGCAAAGGTCGGCCAGCCCGACGGTGCGATCGCCGGAGTCGCGGGACCGGGCATGGTCGTCACGGTCGCGTTCGCCGACGGCGACGAGGAGACGTTCCTCATCGGCTCGCGGGAAGAAGCCGCGGTCAGCGACATCACCGTCTACTCCGCGCAGTCACCGCTCGGCGTCGCATTGACCGGCGCGAAGCCCGGCGACTCGGTCACCTACGCCGCGCCGAACGGCCGCGACATCACCGTCACGCTGACCGACGTCAAGCCGTACGGCGCCTAGTACCTAGCCGAGGTCGAGCGGGTAGCCGACCGCGCGCAGGCGGTCGAGGACGGCGGCGCAGTGGTCCGGTCCGCGGGTCTCCAGCTGGACGGCGACCTCGACTTCGTCGAGGTGCAGCTTCGGCCCGGTCCGGACGTGCTCGACGTCGAGGACGTTGGCCTCGGACGCGGCCAGCTCGCCCAGCAGTTTCGCCAGCTCCCCGGGCCGGTCGGGGATGCGCAACCGGAACGACAGGTAGCGACCGGCGGCGGCCATGCCGTGGCGCAGCACCCGCAGCAACAGCACGGGATCGATGTTGCCGCCGGAGAGGATCGCGACGACCGGCGGCTCGAACAACTCCGGCTGATCCATCACCGCGGCGACGGCGGCCGCACCGGCGGGTTCGACGACGAGCTTCGCTCGTTCCAGGCATAACAACAACGCCTGCGAGAGCGCCTCCTCCGACACGGTGACGACCCCGTCGACCAGGTCGCGAACCATCCGATACGTGAGGTCGCCCGGGCAGCCGACCGCGATGCCGTCGGCGATCGTCGCCATGCTCGCAAGCCGGGTCGGCCGGCCGGCGGCGAGCGATCCCGGATACGCCGCCGCACCCGCGGCCTGCACGCCGACGATCCGGACGTCCGGCCGGCTCGCCTTCACCGCCGACGCGACGCCGCTGACGAGGCCGCCACCGCCGACACTCACCACGATGGTCCGTACGTCCGGCGCCTGGTCGAGAATCTCCAGCCCGACGGTCCCCTGCCCGGCGACGACGTCGACGTGGTCGAACGGATGGATCAGCACCGCGCCGGTCTCTTCACTGAACCGCGCGGCCGCCGCCAGCGACTCGTCGACGGTGACGCCGGCGAAGCGGATCTCCGCGCCGTACGCCCGGGTCGCCTCCACCTTCGGCAGCGGCGCGCCGGCCGGCATGAACACCGTCGACGAAGTGCCGAGCAACGACGCGGCCAGCGCGACACCCTGCGCGTGATTGCCGGCACTCGCGGCGACGACTCCGCGCGCCCGTTCGTCCGCACTCAACCGCGAGATCCGTACGTAGGCGCCGCGAATCTTGAACGAGCCGGTGCGTTGCAGGTTCTCGCACTTGAGCAGCACCGGGCCGCCGACGAGATCGGACAGCGGCCGCGATCCCTCGACCGGCGTGCGCCGGGCAACGCCGTCGAGCAGTTCGCGGGCAGCGCGGATCTCGTCGAGCCCCACGTACGACGACATGGTCACTGGGCGGTCCTCGTCCCTCGATCGGCGTTCGCACCGGAGCCGAACGCGAGCACCGCGGCGGTGAATCCGTGCACGTGATTACGACCGCCGACCGGCGCGATTTCACCCGCGGCGAAGAAGCCGGCGACGTCGGCGGTGCCGAGACCGGCCTGCACCGCGATCAGGTCGTGCGCCGGATCCGGGAACAGCGCCGCACCCCGGCCGTTGCAGGAGAACAGCAGCGCGCCTTCGACGGTGTCGAGACTGTTGCCGGCCCGGAACCGCGCGAGCATCGTGCGCAGATCGGTGGCCGCCGCGGCCGCGTCGCGCAACTGGAACTGCACGGTCCGGCCGACCGGTACGAGGTCACCGACGACGAGCCCGCCGCGGGTGTCGTCGACCCCGGCGATGCCGCGGACGAGGAAGTCACCCTGGCCGTGGTCGTCGGCGTACTCGTCGATCGCGATGCCGATATCGAGTCCGCTCGACGCGAGCGCCTGATCCGCCGGGTCGAGATCGCCGAGCAGCGACTCCAGCTTGTCGACCGCGGTGACACCGGCGAGCTCGAGCAGCACGTTGCCGTCGGCCGCCGTGACCGTCATCTCCGGCCCGATCGGGCGGCAGCCCTGGCTGACGACGGTACGGACGCCGACGGGGCCGCCGAGCATCACGCCGACCGCGCCGCGGTCGACGGCGTCGCCGTCGAGGAAGAGCCGGGTCGAGCCGCGCCCGTGCAGTCCGGACGCGAGCCCGCCGACGAACGGCAGGCCGGCGAGCGAGTCGTTCGAGCGCTCGACGAATCCGTCGATCGGGAACGACCACGGATCGGCGAGCAGCACCGCGACGACGTCGTCCGGCTGGCGTTCCGGTAGGCCGACGACCGCCATACCCTCCGCCGACGGCATCACCTCGAGATGGAACGTCCGCACGTGCACGTCCGGCAGTACGGCGCACCAGACCGCGACCGCGGACGTGGCCTCCACCGCCGTGCCGCCGCCGATGACACCGGGCGCCGAACAGCCGACGGTCGACGTCGCGCCGGTCAGTACGCTCGCGCGCTCACCGGCGGCCGCGACCGCGTCGTCCTCGGCACCGCAGACGAACACGAGCGCGAGGTCCGGCGTACGCCCGGCCAGCGGGGCCAGCGCCTGGTGGACCGCCGACTCGGCGGCGAGCACAAGGTCGGCGTCGACCGCCAGCCCCGCTCCGAATCGAGCCATGCGGACAGTCTGCCTGTACGACGTAACGTGGGTTGATGAACGCCCCCCACACCGGCGAACCACTGACCCTCGGCGAACTTCGCGCATCCGGCCATCGGCACAAGACCGTCAAGGCCGAACTGCGGGACAACCTGCTTGCTCGGCTCGGCGCGGGCGCCGATCGTTTTCCCGGCATCGTCGGCTTCGACGACACGGTGCTGCCGCAGGTCGAACGCGCCTTGCTGGCCGGTCACGATCTCGTGCTGCTCGGCGAACGCGGGCAAGGCAAGACGAGGCTCATCCGCACGATCGTGCAGCTGCTCGATGAGTTCACGCCGGTCATCACCGGATGCGAGATCAACGACCACCCGTACGCCCCCGTCTGCGTTCGCTGCCAGCGTCTCGTCGCGGAGAAAGGCGAGCAGACGCCGGTCACGTGGAAGCCGCGCGACGAACGTTTCGCGGAGAAGCTCGCGACCCCGGACGTGTCCGTCGGCGACCTCATCGGCGACGTCGATCCGATCAAGGTCGCCGAAGGCCGCATTCTCGGCGACCCCGAGACCGTGCACTACGGCCTCGTGCCGCGGACCAATCGCGGCATCGTCGCGATCAACGAGTTGCCCGACCTCGCCGAGCGGATCCAGGTCGCACTGCTCAACGTGCTGGAAGAACGCGACATCCAGGTCCGCGGGTACACGTTGCGGTTGCCGCTCGACGTCTTGCTGGTGGCATCCGCGAACCCCGAGGACTACACCAACCGCGGCCGGATCATCACGCCGCTCAAGGACCGGTTCGGCGCCGAGGTGCGCACGCACTACCCGCTCTCGCTCGACGACGAGTTGCATCTCATCCGCCAGGAGGCGGTCGTCGGCTGGGGCGCCGAGGCGGTGTCGGCAGCGCTGCCCGACCATCTCGTCGAAGTGGTCGCGCGGTTCGCCCGGCACGTGCGCGAGTCGCCGGCGGTCGACCAGCGCTCGGGTGTGTCGGCGCGGTTCGCCGTCGCCGCCGCCGAGACCGTTGCCGCGTCCGCCGTACGGCGCGCCGCACTCGCCGGCGAGGACGTCGCGGTCGCGCGGATCGCCGACCTGCCCGCGATCGTGCCCGCGATCCAGGGCAAGGTCGAGTTCGAATCGTCGGAGGAGGGGCGCGAGGCCGAGGTGCTCGACCACTTGCTCCGGCGCGCGACCGCGGACACGTTCCGCGCGCGCCTCGGCGGTGTCGACCTCGGTGCGTTGGTGGCGCGGTTCGACGACGGCTCGATCGTCGAGACCGGCGAACTCGTGCCCGCGACCGAACTGCTGGCGGCGATCGGCCCGATCGACGGCCTGGCGAAGATCCTCGCCGCGCTCGGCATCGACGACGTCGACTCCCCCGGCCTCGCCGCGGCCGGCGTCGAGTTCGCTCTCGAAGGCCTGTATCTGTTGCGGCGCTTATCAAAAGAGGCCGTCGACGACCGGGTTGTTTACGGATCGCGATGAGTCGATCCCGGTACGGCGAATGGCGTGGCGGCGCCGATCCGCTCGCGCCGCCGTACGACGTCACCGAAGCGCTGGACGAGATCGGTGACGACGTCCTCGGCGGGCTGTCCCCGGCGGAGGCGATGCGCCGGTTGATGCGTCAGGGCCTCGGTTCACGGCGCGGTCTGGACGACCTGCTGCGCGACGTTCGCAAACGGCAACGCAACGCGCGCCGGGCCGGCCGCCTCGACGGGACGCTGGAACAGGTGCGCGAACTGCTCGACCGCGCGCTGGCCGCCGAACGCGCCGCGTTGTTCCCGGATCCCTCCGACGACGCGCGCTTCGCCGAGACCCGACTCGACGCGCTGCCTTCGGACACCGCGCGGGCCGTGCGCGAACTCGCCGACTACGAGTGGCGCTCGGCCGAGGCGCGAGCGGCGTACGAGGAGATCCAGGATCTGTTGCGGCGCGAGGTACTCGACAGCCAGTTCCGCGGGATGAAGCAGGCACTGGAAGGCGCGGATCCGCAGGCGATGGCGCGGGTGCGCGAGATGATGCGCGCGCTCAACGACATGCTCGACGCGGATGCGCGTGGTGAGGACACGACCGAGCAGTTCGCGTCGTTCATGCAGGAGTACGGCGAGTTCTTCCCGGACAACCCGCAGACGTTGGAGGAGCTGGTCGACTCGCTCGCCCGGCGCGCCGCGGCGGCGCAACGGCTGATGAACTCGCTGTCGCCGGAGCAGCAGGCCGAGCTCGCCGAGTTGATGATGCAGGCGATGTCCGACGCCGGTCTCGCATCCGAAATGGGCCGGCTCGCGGATCAGTTGCGGGCGCGGAGGCCGGAGCTCGACTGGAGCGGTCGCGAGCAGGTGCGCGGCAACACCCCGCTCGGTCTCGGTGACGCGACAACGGCTCTCGAAGAGGTCGCCGATCTCGACGAGCTGGAAGCGGCGTTGTCGCAGGACTACGCCGGCGCCTCGCTCGACGACGTCGACCCGGAACTGCTCGAACGCGCGCTCGGCCGCAACGCGGTCGACGACCTCGAAGCATTGCGGCGGCTCGAACGAGAGTTGCAGCGCCAGGGTTACCTGCAGCGCGCCGGCGGTGAGCTGCAACTGACACCGCGCGGCCTGCGCCGGCTCGGCGAGAATGCGTTACGACGGATCTTTGCGAAGTTGCACGCGGGTGGCCGCGGTGACCACGACATGCACGACGCGGGAGCGGCCGGCGATCCGACCGGTGCGACGCGTAAGTGGGAGTTCGGCGACGAGCAGCCGATCGACGTCGTCCGTACGGTGCGCAACGCGGTGCTCCGCTCCGGGCCGGCGCGCCCGTTGCGGCTGCAGGTCGACGACTTCGAAGTGGTCGAGACCGAACGGCGATCCGGCGCAGCGGTCGCGTTGCTGGTCGACCTGTCGTACTCGATGGCGTTACGCGGCACGTGGGCCGCGGCGAAGTCGACCGCGCTGGCGTTGCACACGTTGGTGTCGACGAAGTATCCGCAGGACGCGATCCAGATCATCGGCTTCTCGAAGTACGCGCGGGTGTTGCAGCCGGCCGAGCTGGCGAGCTTGTCGTGGGACATGGTGCAGGGCACGAACCTGCAACACGGGCTGATGCTGGCATCGCGACACCTCGCCCGGCATCCCGACGCGGAGCCGGTGGTGCTCGTCGTCACCGACGGCGAGCCGACCGCACACCTGCTCGCCGACGGCAGCGCATGGTTCGACTGGCCGACGCACCCGGAGACGCTCGCGGTGACGATGGCCGAGGTCGAACGGATCACAAGGCGCGGCGCGACGATCAACATCTTCATGCTGGACGACGAGCCGGGATTGGTGCGCTTCGTCGAGTCGGTCGCGCGCCGCAACGGCGGGCGGGTGTTCGCCTCCGACGCCGACCGGTTGGGCGAGTACGTGGTGAGCGACTACCTGCGAGCCCGCCGCGGCCGCACCGCCCGCGCCGGATAAACCGCAGTCACGGCCGGTTCAGGCGGCGTTGCGTTGGCCTCGACGAGGTCCGGGGTGACGGCGGCGGCGCTGGCTCGGTCGGCGCTGTACGACCGGCGGCGCGGCCGGTCGCGGCGGGACCGGGCTGCCGGACTCGGCCACCTTCCGAACCGCGGCGTGACCGGGTGCGACGGGGACCGACGTAGCGGTCACTCGCGCGTCGCGGTGCAGGCGCACCACCGCGCTCTCCTGGTCCGGCTGGACGAGAGAAACGACGGTGCCGCTGGCACCCGCCCGCGCCGTACGTCCGGAGCGGTGCAGGTAGTCCTTGGCGTCGTTCGGCGGATCGAAGTGCACGACGAGGTCGACGTCGTCGACGTGGATGCCACGGGCCGCGACATCCGTCGCGACCAGCACCCGCGGATGGCCGGCGGTGAAACCCGCCAGCGCGCGTTGGCGGGCGGGCTGAGTGAGGCCGCCGTGGATCGCCGCGGCATCGACACCGGTCTTCGCCAGTTGCCGCGCGAGACGATCGGCGCCGTGCTTCGTACGTACGAACATCAAAGTCCGGCCCGGCCGTGCCGCGACCTCGGCCGCGACCGCGACTTTGTCAGCGTTCGCAAGGAGAAAGACCTGGTGATCCATCGACTCGACCGGTGCCGCGGCCGGCGCGACGGCATGCACGGCCGGGTTGCTGAGATACGCGCGCACCAACCGGTCGACGCCACGGTCGAGCGTCGCGGAGAACAGCAGCCGCTGACCTCCCGCAGGTACGTCGTCGAGCAGCCGTACGACGGCGGGCAGGAAGCCGAGATCGGCCATGTGGTCGGCCTCGTCCAGCACCGCCACCGACACCTCGGACAGCGAGCACGCAGCCCGGTCGATCAGGTCGATCAACCGGCCGGGGGTGGCCACGACGATGTCGACGCCGCGGTCGAGCGCGGCGAGCTGACCGCCGTACGGAGCGCCGCCGAAGACGGCCGCCATCCGCAGGTCGACCGCGTCGGCGAGCGGTCGCAACGCGTCGGCGACCTGCATCGCGAGTTCCCGAGTCGGGACCAGCACGAGGCCGCGCGGATGACGCGGCCGCGAACGCCGGCCGGACAGCCGGGCCAGCATCGGCAAACCGAACGCGAGGGTCTTGCCCGAACCGGTCTGCGCCCGCCCGAGGACGTCACGCCCGGCGATGCCATCCGGCAACGCTCGGGTCTGGATCGCGAACGGCTCGGTGATGCCGCGACGGGCCAGGGCGGTGACCAAGACGGCCGGCAGGCCCATCGCGGCGAACGACGTCACCGCGGGTGCGGGTGTGGCCAGCGCCGCGTCGAGCATCCGGTCCAGATCGGACTGAACGGGACGCGGCGGCGCGGCAGGAGAACGCGGATGGCTACGGCGCTGCGAGCGGGATGACGACGCGGGGCGTCGGCGGGCAGGGGACGGCATGTGAAGTGCTCCAGACATCGGTCGATCGGCAGGCCACGACGAGGCTCACCGATGACGGGAACACTTCTGCTGCGACCTCACGGGCAGTCCGCCCGCGGGATTACGACGGCACAACGCGCCGCCAGTGAGATCAGGGTACCAGCGATCGTGCGCCCTTGACGGTCAAGCGACGTCTGGAGCGGTGAGCATCGGGGTTGCGCCGAACTGACTACTTCGTGTAGTCGACCGGCGGCAAGATGGCGATATCGGAGGATGGTCGCGAATTGCGGTACGCCGGTTTACTTGGACTGTCATTTGACGATTGCTCGGAGGCGTTCACGTACGGGGGCGGCGCGCGGAGGGGCGGTCGCCCCTCGGGCCGAGGAGATGGGTCAAATGAGTTCGCTAGGCGTGATCGCATTCATCGTGCTGCTCCCGGTGCTCTGGCAAGTGCCGAGGACGTTCTGGCCGGTGCGGATGAACTCCGCCGGGAATCGCTTTACCGGCCTCTACCAGCGCTACTCGGTCGAGACGTTCACCGGCTACGTCAGCGATGTCAAGGATTGGACCGACAAGATGACGTTGGGGTCCGTCACCGGCCAGACGAGCGGGATGGTGATCGGCAACAGCGTGTCGGCGACGACGACGTACCACGACGGCAGGCGTACGTTCACCACGTTCCACGACGGCTTCTTCCTGACCGACGCAGCTGGTCGGAGCCGCACCGTCGATGCGGTCAACGTGTCCCCGTCGGTCGGCGAGGGGCATCTGGTATCGGCTGCCTGGCTCGTGCACAACGGCAAGACCGGCAACGCCTTCCTGGTCTACAACCACACGACGAACCAGGTCTGGATAGAGGCAACACGACGTGGCATGCGCAACGCTCGGCACGGTCTGGTCAAGATGATCCTGCCGTTGCCGACGACGTACGTCGTCCTGTTGACCCTGGCGATCGTGACCTTCCCGCTTGTCGTCGTGTTCGGTCTCGGCGTGCAGTGGCAGGCCCGAAGCTTCCGGAAGCGAGGTGCTCGACCGCTGATCGACGCGCTGACCCGCCAGGCGAACGAGATCCCGGCGCGGGCGCCGATCACGGTGCCCGACCAGGCGCAACCGCACACGGTCATCGACCTGGCCGCCCAGGTCAGGGAAATCACGGCGCTGCACGAGTCCGGCGCGCTGACGACAGACGAGTTCCAGGCCGCGAAGACCAAACTGCTCGGACGCTAGGCCCGCGCAGGGCGCCCAGGCAGGAATGGAGCAGACTGAACGCGAAGTCTGCACCAGATTTCCGGCCGAAGGGTGCCCGCGATGGCTCGATCGAGACGGCGCAAGGTGTCGTTCCCCCGCCTGTCGCTGCGCCCGGGCGCGTGGGGTGGCGGGCTCGGCCTCGTCGTCATCGCCATCGGGCTGATCGTCATCGGCATCGGCTGGAACGGCGCGGCCGGCGCCGGCGGCCAGATCAACCACGTCACCGACATCCGCGCCCAGTTGCCCTGGCTGCTCTCCGGCGGGCTGCTCGGTCTCGGGCTGGTCGTGTTCGGCGCGGCGCTCGTCATCGTGCACAACGCGCGCGTCGACCGGGCCCGGCTCGAGGTGAAGTTCGACGAGTTGGTCGACGCGGTCAGTCGCGGCGGCGCAGCCGCCGCGGCACCCTCATCCGCCGCCGGCCTCTACGTCGCCGGCGGCACGTCGTACCACCGCAGCGACTGCCGCCTCGTCGGCGGTCGCGAGGACGTCCACTACGTCACCCTCGCCGAGGCCGAGGCCGCCGAGCTGCGGCCCTGCCGGGTCTGCCGCCCCGAGGCCGCCGAAACGCTCACGCACTAGGCGCAGCGGCGACGCGGGTCGCCGATCAGCGGGTGACGAACTGCTCGGGCGGCTCGAACGACGCACTCGCCTCACTACCTTCGGCTGTGACCACCTCCGGATGGGTGCAGTGCAGGTCCGATCGCACCTGCCGGGGCACCGTCCGCGCGTCGTAGAGGCAGCCAACACTCGCCGGCCAGGCTCCGAAGACGAGATTGAGCAGTGACTCGTACCGCGTCCACGACGCGGCTTGCGCACGGCCGCGGCCGGACCAGACCGGCTCGCCGAAGATGTCGACCCAATCGGCGCCCGCCTTGCGGGCATCGCGCACGAACGCGGCGTACCGGGTCGTCGTCGCGAACGGCGTCGTGTACCAGTCCGAGGACTCGCCCCACGCGACGTGTCGTGCGTCCGAACCGAGTGTCTTCTTGATCGCCGACAGCGCAGGTTTCGGCGCCACGACGAGGACGGGGTGGCCGCGCTCCAGTCCGCGGGTCACCAACGGTGGCACGGACTGCGCGAGCTGGTCGGTGGAGTCGTACACGTATGCGCGGTGCTGCAGCATCGAGGCGGCGACCTCATCGCGGACGAGGTAGTCGACGCTGACCTCCAGTGCATCGGCCAGGGCGACGAGGCTGCTTGCCCTGACATCCGCGCGACGCCCGCTCTCGATCTGCGCGATCGCGGCGAAGCTCAGGCCGGACTCGTGCGCGAGCCTCTCGCGCGTCCAGTCCCGACGCTCACGACCAGCGCGTACGGCGAGGGCGAGCCGGGTCGATGCCGATGTCGGCGTGCGTATCACGAAGTAGGCGCCCTTCGGGGATATGTCAATTGACACTGTCATTTGTGGGTGTTACGAATAAGCCACTTCTGTGAGTAGTACGCCGGAGCTACCGCAGAATTACCGGCCACTTCGGGCTGCGGAGTGACGCTCATGACTGATAGCACGGCTGCAGAGCTCAGTTGGCTCGGTGCGCTGCCGCTGCTGTCGGCGAACCAGCGCCGCGAGGTCGTGTCCGCATTTCGGCGAGCGCTGGTCGAGTCGCCGCTGCCGACGTTGCTCACGCGGACGGGTGACGGGCGCATCCTCGGCTGCAACCGGCAGTTCGAGGAGATGCTCGGTCTCGACGAGGCGGCCGTGAACAACCAGCGGATCCAGGATCTCGTCCATCCCGACGACCGGGAGACGGCCGTCGAAGTATTCACCAGGCTCAGCAGCGGCGCGAGCACCGTGGAGAAGTACGAGGCCCGGTGGGTCCGTCCCGACGGTCGCGTCGTATGGACCCGTCGCAACGTGCTGCGGGTCGAGGGTCCGGCAGAGGACGGCACCTCCTACATCGTCGGGGTCATGGAGGACCAGACCGCGCTGCGGCTCGCGCAGGGACTTGCCTCGGCGCTGGTCGACATCGGCACCGCCGTCGCCGCGGGCGCGTCACTCGAACAAACCGTGCAACGACTCACCGCGCTCGCGGAGGTGCGATGGACGCGCGCGGGCTGCGTGCTGACCGTGCTGGACACCGACCGCAACGTGCTCAAGGCGATCTTCCCGACTGCATCCACCAATGGCTTCCTCGCCGAGCTGTGCGAGATCCCGGTCGGCCCGTCCGGCGGTACCTGCGGCACCGCCGCGTGGCGCGACGAACCGACGTCGGCGACGAACCTCCTCGACGATCCGCGACTCGAGCACTTCCATCCGATCCTGCGGCGTCACGGCGTCGTCTCGTCGTGGTCGGTGCCGCTGCACGACCCGGACGGCCGCGTCATCGGCACCCTCGGCGCGTTCCATCCGTACCTGTTCGAGCCGACCGAGAGCGACTGGACCGCCGCTGCCTCGGTGGCCGGTGTAGCCGCCATCGCCATCATCGCCGAGCATCGCCGGCAATCTGCTTCGCGCGAGCAGCATCGGGTGCGAACGGATCCACGAACCGGGCTGCTCAACGAAGTGGGCTTGATGGAGCACGTCGACGCGATGCTCGCGCAACACGAACCGGTCAGCATCGCGGTGGCCACACTTCGCGGGCCCGGCCAACTCGCGTCGTCGGACGCAACCGCGCGCGCGGCGCTCGCGACGCTGGCCATGCGCGGTCAGGCACTCGGACAGGTCCCGCACGTCGCGGCCACTGGCGTGACATCTCTGGCGTTCGTCGCCCGCGCCGAGTGGAGTGAGCGCGAGGCGCGTCTCCTGCATCGCATCCTCGCCCGGCCGGTCGACGTCGGCACCGCGACCATCCGCCCGGAAATCGCGCTCGGTGTCGCCGTCGCCGGCAGTGCCGACAACGTGAACGCGGCCGAGCTTCTGGCTCGCGCGACACTTGTCGTCCCGGCGTGCGGCGGGAGCCGGGTTGCCCCGCACGAAGCGCCGAGCACGATCCGGGATCACGGCCTCGTGGCCGAAGTCACGCGGGCATTTCGTCAGGGCGAATTCGTCCCGTACTACCAACCGCAGTTCGACTTGTTGACCGGCGATGCCGTCGGGTCGGAGGCGCTCGTACGGTGGAACCACCCGGAGCGCGGCGTTCTCACTCCGGCGAACTTCCTGCAGGTCGTCGAGTCGACCGGAGGCAGTACCGAGCTCGCCTTCATGATGGTGCGCCGCATCGGCGCCGATCGTGCACGGCGGACGGAGGTCGGGCTCCCGGGACGCGTCGCGGTCAACGTGACGGCCGACGATCTCCTGAACGAGTCGTTCCTGCAGGTTCTCCGCAACCCGGACCAGCAGCTGTGGCGCCAGGTCAGCCTCGAATTGACCGAGGCGCAGTTCGTCCGACCCGACGCGGTCGCCGGTCTCGAGGAACTTGCCGCGCTTGGTTACTCGATCGCCCTCGATGACTTCGGCACCGGGTACTCCGCGCTTTCGGCGATCCACATGTTGCCCGTGGCGATCGTGAAGGTCGACCAGAGCTTCGTCGCGCGCCTCCCGCACGACGCGTCCGCGGAAGCGCTCATCGCGGCGATCACCGCTCTCTGTGAGCAGCTCGCGATCACGGTCATCGCAGAGGGCATCGAAACCAAGCAACAAGCGCGCACGGTACGGGATCTCGGCTGCCGGTTCGGTCAGGGTTACCTCTTGGGTCGCCCGCAGCCGATCGACGCGATCACCCGGGAGAGCCTGCAGCGGCGGGACCGGGCAGCGAAGACGGGGCGCACCACACAACCCGTCGGCGCAGCCGCGCAAGGACGGCTCTTGGAACTGCACCGGCAAGGCGCGTCGCACACCAGCATCGCGGCCGCACTCAACCGCAGCGGTTACCGGGCACCCGGTGGGACCAGGTGGCATGCGCGTTCGGTGCGCAACTACCTGGAAAGCCAGCAATAGCGCGGGACCTTTCGCGCGACGGACTCAGCCCAGGTAGGCCGCGCGCAGGTCGCCCGTCTCGTGCAAGTCGGAGCCGCGCCCGTCGAACGTGATCGTCCCCTTCTGCATGACCAGCGCCTGGTCGGCGTAGGGCAGGACACCGACGTTCTGCTCCACGATGACGACCGTCGTACCGTCGTCGTTGATCTGGTCGACCACCTGGAACACCGTCTGCGTCAGCTTCGGCGACAGCCCGAGCGACGCCTCGTCGATCAGCAGCAGCCGCGGCTTGCTCATCAACGCGCGCCCGATCGCGAGCATCTGCTGCTCGCCGCCGGACAGCGTCCCGGCCAGCTGGTCGACCCGCTCCTCGAGCCGCGGGAAGTACGAGAAGACCTTCGCCATCTGCTCCTTCTGCACCGAGCGGCGGGTCCACGAACCGAGCTCGAGATTCGTCCGCACGGACAGCTGCGGGAACACCCGCCGGCCTTCCGGTGACAGCGAGATCCCGCGCTTGACGATCTCGGTCGTCGACAGCCCAGTCAGCGGCGAGCCGTCGAAGCGCACCTGACCGCCCCACGTCTTCAGCAGACCGGCGATCGTGTTGACGGTGGTCGACTTGCCCGCGCCGTTGAGGCCGAACATCACCGCGGTCTCGCCTTCGGCGACCGAGAACGACACGCCCTGCAACACCGGCACGCTGCCGTAACCGGCCCGCAGATCCTCGACTTCGAGCAGCGCGGCGGTCACGACGCCTCCTTGCGCGGCGAACGGCGAAGACCACTACGACGGCGCGTGCTGCTGCCCGCACCGGTGGTTCCGGCGAGGTCGTCGGAAAGCTCGCCCACCGCGGCTGCCTGCTCGGCCGGCGCCTCGGTCTGTTCGAGCTCTTCCGGCGCTTCGCCGCCGAGGTACGCCGCGACGACCTCGGGGTGGTTGCGCACGTGATCCGGGTCGCCCTCGGCGAGCAGCTTGCCGAAGTTGAGCACGTACACGTAATCGCAGACCGCGGTCACCAGCGGCACGTGATGCTCGATCAGCAGCATCGTGACGCCGAGCGCCTGCCGCAGCGCGAGCAGCCGCTCGCCCAGCTCGTGCGACTCCTCCGGGCCCATGCCGCTCGACGGTTCGTCCAGCAACAGCAGATCCGGATCGCTGGCCAGCGCGCAGCCGAGTTCGAGCAGCTTCAACGTCCCGTACGACAAGCTGCCGAGTTGGCGGTCGCGAAACGCGGTCAGCCCGAGCAGTTCGAGGATCGCGTCGGCGTGCGCGGCGAGTTCCTTCTCCCGGTGCCGGACCGCACTCACGCCGGCGAGCGCTTTGAACGCGCCGTACCCGGCCTTCGTGTGCTGTGCCGTCAGCAGGTTCTCCAGCACGGTCTCGGACTTGACCATCCCGACGTTCTGGAACGTCCGGCCCATGCCCATCGCGGCCTTGCGGTGCGGCGGGACGCGGGTGACGTCGCTGCCGCGATACATCACCCGGCCGGCGTTCGGCTTGTAGAAGCCGGTGATGCAGTTGAACGCGGTCGTCTTGCCGGCGCCGTTCGGCCCCATCAGCCCGACGATCTCCCACTCGTTGACCGTAAGGCTCAGGTTGTCGATCGCGACCAGGCCACCGAAGCGGATGGTCAGGTCGTGCACCTCAAGCACGGACACTGTCGCCACCCCCGAGCGCCGCGCCCGCGGCGTCGCCCGCGTCGTGCAACGAGAACGGCTTGCCGGAGAACCACCGGGTGAACGGCCGCAACACCTGGCCGAGCCCGCCGGGGTTGAAGATGACCGTCTGCAACAGCAGGACCGCGCCGACGAGGTTCTGGATGTACGCCTTGTGGTCGGTGTACCAGTTGAGCCAGCCGGTGTGGTGCGCGAAGCCGGTGAACAGCGGATCGATCAGCGCGAAGAACGACGCGGCTGCGATGACACCGGCCCGGCTGCCGAGCCCGCCGACGACCGCCATGACGACGAAGATGAGAGCAAGGCTGAAACCCGCGCTGGAGGTGAAGTTCTTGTCCGAGAACTCCTGCGACCAGAACGCATAGACGCCGCCGGCCAACCCGGCCATCGCCCCCGAGACGACGAACCCGAGCAGCTTGTAGCCGAGCACGTTGATGCCGAACGCCGACGCCACGAGCTCGTTGTCCCGCAACGCGATCAGGCCGCGACCCACCTTGCTGCGACGGATCCACACGTCGACGTAGATGCAGATCGCGACCATCGCGAGCGCGAAGACGTAGAACGCGAAGTTGCCCTGCAGCGACGTCGGCCGGTACGCCGGGACACCCGCGTCCTGACCGTTGAGCGACGAGATCGTGAAGATGGCGTCGGCGGTGACGCTGCCGAACACCAGCGTGACCAGCGCGAGATACAGGCCGCGGATCCGCAGCGCGATCGCACCCAGCACCGCGGCGGCGCCGGCCGAGACCAGCACGCCCGCGACGATGCCGATCGCGAACGTGAACGGGTCGGGCGCGTTCGTGCCGGTGTTCACGACGTTGGCCGCAGTCAGCGCGCCGATGCCGAGAAACGCTTGCTGGCCAAGGGAAATCTGACCGGTGTAACCGACGAGCACGTTCATCGACAGGCCGACCATCGCGAAGATCGCCGCGTAGATCGCGTCGTTCGTCCAGTCGTCCGATTGCGCCGGCAACACGAACACCAGCGCGAGCACCGGCAGCAGCGCCAGGCCGCGGATCAGCCAGCCGCGCATCGAGACGCGGGCCGGCCGGTGCGCGTGGTCGAAGCCGGCCAGGACCTCGGTCTGCGCAGCCATCTAGGCCTCCCGCCCGAGCAGGCCGCGCGGCCGGACGAGCAGCACGAGCAGCAGCACCAGAGCGACCGCGACCTCGGCCTGCGACGTCGGCAGGCTGTTCAGCCCCGGCACGAACGAGTGGTCGGCGTTCGCGAACGCGTTGATCAGCCCGATGAGGATCCCGCCGACGAACGCGCCAGGCAGGCTGGTCATGCCGCCGAGCACCGCGGCGGAGAACGCGACCACGAGCGTGAGCCCGGTGAACGCGCCCGGCGTGACGCTGCCCGACGGCGGCACCGCGAGCAGCACGCCGGCGACGCCGCCGAGAAAGCCCGCGATCGCCCACGTCGCCATCGACACGCGCTCGACCGAGATGCCGACCACCCGGGCCGCGGTCGCGTCCTGGCTCACCGCGAGGATCGCCGTACCGGTGTGCGTGTAACGGAAGAACAGGAACGCGAGCACCGCCAGCACCGCGAGCACGATCAGCTTCGCGACGTCCTGGTCGAGCACGACGACGCCGTCGACCTGGGTGAGGTACGAGCGGACGCCGAGCGCGTCGCTGATCGTCCGCAACGAGGCGGTCTGCGGGTACGGAAGCAGGCCTTCGACGCCGACGAGGAACAGCGCGACGCCGACGGTCGCGACGACGAGCACGACCCGCGGCCGGTGGAACAGCGGCCGGATCACCAGCCGTTCGGTCGCCATCGCGACGAGGACCGCGGCGAGCACGCCGAACGTGATCGCGATGAAGTACGGCACCTTCGGCACCCAGCCGACGCCCCGGTCGAACAGGAACGCGACGATCGCGGCGACGGTCGCGAACTCACCCTGGGCGAAGTTGAAGATCCGATTGCTCTTGTACAGCAGCACCAGGCCGAGCCCGAACAGCCCGTAGGCAGCGCCGTCCGCGAGTCCGGAGATCAGCGGTGTGACGAGGTGCAGCTGGGGGCTGAACGTGTCGGCAACAACATGCATCAGAACAGCCGCAGGTAGGCGCTACCCACCGTGTCCCAAGCGCCGGCCTCGCTCTGTCCCGGCTCGGATTCGCTGCAGTTGACCTTCTGCACCCACGCGCCGGTGCCACCGAAGTGCCCGCCGTGGTCACGGAAGTCGATCGGCACGTAGGGATCGGTCGGGATGACCGCGTTCTCGGCCGAGGTGAGGAAGTTCGCCCGGGTGAGGTTGTACGACGCGTCCTTCAGCAGGTTCCACAACGCGTTCGACAGGCCCCACAGCGCCCACTCGATGTCGTCGTACGTCGATCCGTACGCGTGCTTGAAGTCGCTGGTCGCGTGGTCGAGGCCGGGTGACGGCGCGAGGAAGTACGCGTGCCCGCTGACCGCGTTGGCGCTCTGCTGGCAGATGTACTGCGCGACCGTGATCTCGGTGTAGGTGACACCCGGGCCGACCCAGTTGCCGACCGCGCCGGGCTGCTTGTAGTAACCCGCGACGGTGAAGACGAAGTAGCCCGGTGCGGCGTCGAAGAAGATGGTCTTGAAGCCCTGCAACGCGAGGCTCTGGCCGAACTGCGTCGCCGCGCCCTGGTAGTTGCCGTTCTGATCCTGCTGGAACTCCTTGTACGGGATGTGCGCCGCGTTCAGCGCGGCCTCCATGCCCTTGCGCGCGCCGGCGAAGTTGACGGTGTTCGCGGTCACGATGGCCCACTTCGCCTTCGCACCCGGAATGTTGTCGGAGTCGACGGTCGAGTCCGCGGGCTGGGCGAAGCCCTGCTGCTCGGCGTTCTTCAGCACCAGCGTGCCCTGCTGCTGGTAGGTGAGCGACACGGCGAAGTAGTTGTTCAGGCCGGTCAGGCCGTTGTCGGTCACGCCGGCCGAGAGGTACGGCACGTTGTTCTCGTGGATGTACGGCTCGGTCGCGCAGGCCTGGATCTGGTCGGTGCCGCCGCCGCCGACGACGAGGAAGTCGCGCTTCGCCATCGCGCTGCAGACCTGGCGCGCATGCGCCGGCGTGTACTGGTCGTCCTGGATCTCTGCGTTCACCTTGCGGCCGCAGACGGTGTGCCCGGGCTGCTGCCAGAACGTGTTGCCGCCGGCCTGGAACGAGTTGTTCGGGAACGGCGTGCCGGTGCCGGTCAGCGGCGCGTGCAGGCCGATGTTGATGGTGCTCGAAGTGATGCCGGTGGTGTTGCCGCCGTGCGGCGTACCGCACGCGACGTTGCCGCCGCTCGTCGTGCCGCCGGGGCCGCTGCCGACTCCGCTGACGCCACCGGCGCTGGTGGTTCCGCCGCTCGTCGTACCGCTGCCGGGCGCGCCGGGAACCGACGACGTTCCGTTGGCACCGGGGATCCCGCTGCTGGTGCCGTTCGGCCCGGTGGTCGTCCCGTTGGCGCCGACGCCACCGCCGCCCCCGTTGGCCCCGCCGGCGGTACCGCTCGCCTTCAGCGATTGGGTCGCGTCGGGCTTGAGCCCGCACGCGGCGGTCAGTGCCGTGACGGCGAGGGCGCCGGCGGCGACTCGGAGGGCGGTGCGGTGGACGGTCATCGTTGCTCCTGGGGTGGAGGGTCAGACGCGACGGACGGTGAAGGCATCACTGCCGCGCTCCCGCAATACCTGGTCGAGCTTGCTGCGACCCCCGACGGTGACCGGCGGGCTTGGGTCACCGAGTACGAGCGAGACGATCAACATCAATCCGCCGAGTACGGCGGCGGCAATCCAGAATCCGGCGGACGGTGCGGACGAGGCGGGTCGTACGGCCGCGACCGGGGTGGTCGCGGGTGCCGGCGTGGACGGTGCGACCACCGGCGCCGGGACCGGTGCAGGTGCGCTCACCACCCCACCGGCGATCGGGCCGGGGTTGGTCACGGGGCCACTGCCGCCGGGTGCGGGGCCGGGGTTGGTGACACCGCCGCCGCCACCGCTCGGTGGCGGCGGCGGCGCGGACGGGAGCGGGGTGGCCGGGGAGTACGACATCGAGGCCTTGATGGTCTTCGGCCCGGTGAACACAAGTTGGAACGGAGCATTGGTGTTCTTCGGGTCCGGGACCACGACGACGCCGAGGTTCTGATCGTCGGCCCAGGTCTGCGCGATGACCGGGATCGCGAACGTGTAGACGTTGCCCTTGATCTCCGGCTTGACCGCGCTGGCACAGTCGAACGTCGGCTCGTCGTTGAAATCGCCGCCGCCGGGCATCGTCGCCGGCCATCCGCGGGTCGGCAGGCAGGCCACGATCATCGCGTCCTGCTGGGCAAAGCTCGTCGCGGTCGGCTGGGTGTCCAGCGTGAGCGAGAAGGTGAAATTCGTCACGCTCGCGCCCGGGGTGAGCCCGGTCGTGTCGAACGCGAGCGCGGTCATCTTGGCCGGCGTCTTGTTGCCGGCACTGTCCTGCGCGCCGGTCCATGCGACCGCGAGGTCGCCGCTCGGCACCCCGCTCGGCTCGGATGGCGGGACCGCCGGCGGCGCGACCGGAGGGTTGGCCTGCTCGTAGGCGGTCTGCCAGAACCACGACGCCTGCAGGACGCTCGGCGTACTGCTCGCCGCGGCGGCGTGCGACGCGGGCAGCAGCAGCATGGCGCCACTGCCGGCGAGCAGGCTCGCGGCGGCCAGTTGGACCAGGCGGCGCCCGGTCGCCCGCTGGGACCCAGTTGCCCGGTGGGACCCAGTTGCCCGGTGGGACCCAGCTGCCCGGTGGGACTTGGTCACCCGTTGGGGTTTCGACGTAACGATGGGCCAATCCTCCCCTATCGGACGGTGCAATGATCACCCGGTGTCCCGGCGTCTGCAAGACGGTGTGGCACCCATCACATCGACGCGGTTGCCGCGCGAGGTACGGGTCCTCGCGGTGGTCGCGTTCTTCGTCGCGTTGGGCTTCGGCATCGTCGCGCCGGCGCTGCCGCTGTTCGCGCGCAGTTTCCATGTCGGGACGGCCGCCGCGGCCGGTGTCGTCAGCGCGTTCGCGTTCCTGCGGATCGCGTTCGCGTTCCCGGCCGGCCGGCTGATCGACTCCCTCGGCGAGCGGCTCGTACTCGGCACCGGCATCGGCATCGTCGCGGTCAGCAGCGCGGTCGCGGGGCTGGCCCAGTCGTACGGCGAACTGATCGTGCTGCGCGGCGCCGGCGGCATCGGGTCGGCGATGTTCTCGATCAGCGCGATGAGCCTGCTGGTCCGCATGGTGCCGACGGCGCAACGGGCCCGCGCGGTGGGCCTTTGGCAAGGCGGATTCCTGCTCGGCGGGATCGCCGGGCCCGGCCTCGGCGGCGTGGTCACCGGCATCTCGATCCGGCTGCCGTTCTTCCTGTACGCCGGCACGTTGACGGTGGCGGGAACAGTCGCTCTCGTCGCGTTGCGGGCGACGCCGCTGGCCGATCGGTCCACCGCCACCGCGGCGGCGCGGACGACGTTGCGGGCAGCGCTGCGGATGCCGGCGTACCGGGCCGCGCTCGCGACCGTCTTCGCCGACTCGTGGGCGTCGATGGGCGTACGTGCGGCGCTGATCCCGTTGTTCGTCAAGGAGGCGTTGCACGAGGGCGTCATCTGGACCGGCATCGGCTTCTGGTGTGTCGCCGGGGTCAACGGGCTCGTGTTGTTGCCGGCCGGGCGGTTCGCCGACCGGGTCGGGCGGCGGCCGGTGCTGATCGCCGGCTGTGCGATCTCGTGCTCGGCGTTCGTCCTGCTCGCGCTGGTCCAGACGTTGCCGGTGTTCCTGGTCGCGATGGCCGTGCTCGGGTTCGGCTCCGGCCTGCTCGACGTCGCGCCGGGCGCGGTCATCGGCGACGTCGTCGAGGGCCGCGGCGGGCCGGTGTTCGCTGCGTATTCGATGTCCGGCGACGTCGCGAACGTGGTCGGGCCGGTCGCGGCCGGCGCGCTCGCGGAGTCGTCGTACGGCGCTGCGTTCGCGTTGACCGCGGGCATCCTCGGCGCGGCGACCGCTGCCGGGCTGGCGATGCCCGAGACGCGCGGGCTCGCGGACGCGCACTCGTCGGCGTCAGGCGAGGGCGGCGCGCAGGTCGGCGAGCAGGTCGTCGACGTTCTCGATGCCGACCGAGAGGCGGACGAGATCGCCCGGAACCTCCAGGGCGGAGCCCGCAGCGCTGGCATGGGTCATGCGGCCGGGGTGCTCGATGAGCGATTCGACGCCGCCGAGTGACTCGGCGAGGGTGAACAGTTTCGTCCGGCCGCAGATGTCGACGGCGTGCTGCTCCCCGCCCGTGACCCGGAACGACACCATGCCGCCGTACCGGCTCATCTGCTTGCGCGCGACTTCGTCGGCGTCCGGGTAGCGCACCTCGGTCACGGCGTCGTGGTCACGCAACATCGCGACGATGCGCTCGGCGTTGTCGCAGTGCCGATCCATGCGGACGGCGAGGGTCTTGATCCCGCGCAGCACGAGCCACGCGTCGAACGCGCCGGCGACCGCGCCCATCGCGTTCTGGTGGTACGCGAGGGTTTCGCCGAGCTCGCCGTCGCTGGCGACGAGCGCGCCGCCGACGACGTCGCTGTGCCCGCCGAGGTACTTCGTGGTCGAGTGCACGACGATGTCGGCCCCGAGCTCGATCGGCCGTTGCAAGGCGGGCGAGGCGAACGTGTTGTCGACGACGAGCCGCGCGCCGGCGTCGCGCGCGATGCCGGCGAGAACTTCGATGTCGGCGACGTTGAGCAGCGGGTTGGTGGGTGTTTCGCACCAGACGATGCGCGTCTCGTCCCGAACCGCGGCGCGGACGGCGTCGATGTCCTGCTGCGCGACGGCCGTCCACTGCAGACCCCAGCGTTCGAGCACGCGCGCGAACAGCCGGTACGTGCCGCCGTACGCGTCGCCCGGGATGACGACGTGGTCGCCCGGCTTGCAGATCGCGCGCAGCAACGTGTCCTCGGCCGCGAGCCCGCTCGCGAACGCGAGCCCGCGCGCGCCGGCTTCGAGCGAGGCGAGATTGGCTTCGAGCGCGTCGCGGGTCGGGTTGGCGCTGCGGCTGTACTCGTAGCCGCTGCGAGTCCCGCCGACGCCGTCCTGCTTGTACGTCGAGACCTGATAGATCGGCGGGACGACCGCGCCGGTCAACGGGTCGGCCTGCTGCCCGCCGTGGATGACCCTGGTCTCGAACGCCTGGGCAGGGACGTCGTCCGCACTCATCGCGCCAGCGTAACCACGCGCTACCAGACGGTGTCTCGCAGTCGTTCCAGCGCTTGCAGCTCGGCGGGCACGGTCTCGATCGTCACGACCGCCCGTCCGCCGAGGGCCTCGAGAAGGCGGCAGAACAGCGTCCAGTTCGGCGCGCCCAGCTCCAGCTTGGACACCAGCGTCTGATGTACGCCGACGACCTTGGCGAGCTCCGCCTGCGAGAGAAACTTCTGCCTCCGCGCGACACGAATCGCACGGCCTAGTTGTCCGACCGCGGGGCGAGAGATGCCCCGACCGCCGATGTCGACGTCGGCGAGCGGAACGTCCTGGAACGGGATTGCACCGAACGGGCCGTCGCGTGCACTGTGCTCATCGAGCGGGTCATCACCGAGGCCCGCGTCACCGAACCCGGTGCTGTCGAATCCCATGCGGCCATGCTGCAGTCGACCGCGTATCGGCGGAAGGGTCCGCACACGGTCCGTGGACGACGAAACCGCGGGACGCACATGTGGACGCGGGCGAAAGCGAGGGAGGCGAAGGTGGGCGCGGGCGAAGCAACGGCGGGCCATGACGCAAAGTCACGGCCCACCCACCCCTCTTCCGGCGTCCAACCATCCGGGGGCTTGACCTCAACCTCCGGCGGCTTGACGTCAAGCGCTAGCGCGGTTGGGGCCGCAAGAGGGTGACCGTTGCCCGTCACACCGCGTGACCATGCCGCGCTCCGACTGCAGCGGCGGGTGGGTCGCAGCCCGGCGCCCGCTGCGACTACGAGGCCAGGAAGCCGAGCAGGTCCTGCCGGGTCACGATGCCGACCGGCTTGCCGTCGTCGAGCACGACCGCCGCGTCCGCGTCGTGCAACGCAGCAACCGCGGCCGACACCGGCTCGCCCGCGCCCACCATCGGCAACGGCGCGGACATGTGCCGTTCCAGCGGATCGGCCAGCCGCGCCCGGCCGTCGAACAGCGCGTCGAGCAGGTCCCGTTCGACCACCGAACCGACGACCTCGGCGGCCATGACCGGCGGCTCCTCCTTGACCACCGGCATCTGCGAGACGCCGTACTCGCGCAGGATGTCGATCGCCTCACGCACGGTCTCGGACGGGTGCACGTGCACGAACTCCGGCAGCTGCGCCCCCTTGCGCGAGAGCACTTGCCCCACCGTCTCGACCCCGCCGCCGGTGGACAGGAAGCCGTAGTCCGCCATCCAGTCGTCGTTGAAGATCTTCGACAGATAGCCGCGGCCGCCGTCGGGCAGCAGTACGACGACGACATCGCCCGGTGACGCCGACGCCGCGACCTGCAACGCCGCGACCACCGCCATCCCGCACGACCCGCCGACGAGCAGTCCCTCCGACCGGGCGAGCCGCCGGGTGTACTCGAACGAGTCCGCGTCCGACACCGCGATGATCTCGTCGCACACGGTCTTGTCGTACGTCTCGGGCCAGAAGTCCTCGCCGACCCCCTCGACGAGGTAGGGCCGCCCGGTCCCGCCGGAGTACACCGACCCCTCGGGGTCCGCGCCGATGATCCGGACGGCGCCACCGGACACCTCTTTGAGGTAGCGCCCGACGCCGCTGATCGTGCCGCCGGTGCCCACGCCGGCGACGAAGTGCGTCACCTTCCCGTCCGTCTGCCGCCAGATTTCGGGACCGGTCGTCTCGTAGTGCGACAGCGGGTTGTTGACGTTCGCGTACTGGTTCGGCTTCCACCCGCCCGGCCGCTCGCGCGCGAGCCGGTCCGAGACGTTGTAGTACGACTCGGGGTGCTCCGGCGGCACCGCCGTCGGGCACACGACGACCTCGGCGCCGTACGCCCGCAGCACGTTGATCTTGTCCGACGAGACCTTGTCCGGGCAGACGAAGACGCACGAATACCCGCGCTTCTGCGCGAAGATCGCGAGCCCGATGCCGGTGTTGCCGCTCGTCGGCTCGACGATCGTGCCGCCCGGCTGAAGTTCGCCGGACTCCTCGGCCGCGAGGATCATGCGCCCGGCGATCCGATCCTTCACCGACCCGCCTGGGTTGAGATATTCGACCTTCGCGAGGACCTCCGCGGGCAGCCCGGCCGCGAGCGTGGTCAGGCGTACCAGCGGGGTGTTGCCGATCAGGTCGGCGACCGAGTCGTAGACCTCCATGAGCGGGACCGTACATTGACCAGGACACACGTGAGGAGCCGTCATGCCTGAAGCCGTCATCGTTGCCACCGCCCGCTCGCCGATCGGCCGCGCGTTCAAGGGGTCGCTGGTCGACCTGCGCCCCGACGACCTGACCGCCACGATCGTGCGCACCGCACTCGACACGGTGCCCGGTCTCGACCCGCACGACATCGACGACCTGATGCTCGGCTGCGGCCTTCCGGGTGGAGAGCAGGGCTACAACATGGGCCGGGTCGTCTCGATCCTGCTGGGCTACGACTTCCTTCCCGGTACGACGATCACGCGCTACTGCTCGAGCAGCCTGCAGACGACCCGGATGGCCTTCCACGCGATCAAGACCGGCGAGGGCGACGCGTACATCAGCGCCGGCGTCGAGATGGTCAGCCGCTACATCAAGGGCAACAGCGACTCGCTGCCGGAGACGACCAACCCCGTGTTCGCCGACGCCCAGGCGAGGACCGCGAAAGCCGCCGAGGGCGGTTTCACCTGGGCCGACCCGCGCGACGGCGGCAACATCCCCGACGTGTACATGGAGATGGGCCAGACCGCCGAGAACCTCGCGCAGCTCAAGGGCGTCACCCGCGAAGACCAAGACGAGTTCGGCGCCCGGTCGCAGAACCTCGCCGAGAAGGCGATCGCGAACGGCTTCTGGGAGCGCGAGATCACCCCGGTCACGACCCCGAACGGCACCGTCGTCGAGAAGGACGACGGCCCGCGCGCCGGCGTCACCGTCGAAGGCATGGCCGGGCTCAAGCCGGTGTTCCGCCCGGACGGCACCATCACGGCCGGCAACGCGTGCCCGCTGAACGACGGCGCCGCCGCGGTCATCGTCATGAGCGACACGAAGGCGCGCGAACTCGGCCTGACCCCGCTCGCCCGTATCGTGTCGACCGCGGTCACGGGCCTCAGCCCGGAGATCATGGGCCTCGGCCCGGTCGAGGCGTCGAAGATCGCGCTGGCCCGCGCCGGAAAGACGATCGACGACATCGACCTCGTCGAGATCAACGAAGCGTTCGCGGCGCAGGTCATCCCGTCGGCGCGCGACCTTGGCATCGACCCGTTCGGCGACAAGCTCAACGTGAACGGCGGCGCGATCGCGGTCGGTCACCCGTTCGGCATGACCGGCGCCCGGATCACCGGCACGCTGATCAACTCGCTGCAGTTCCACGACAAGCAGTGGGGCCTGGAGACCATGTGCGTGGGCGGCGGCCAGGGCATGGCGATGGTCTTGGAGCGGCTGAGCTAGCCGTCGCGAATCGGCCGGGATTTGGTCCCTAAGGGTCTTGTCCCGGCCCGGCGGCTAGGGCACCCTGTAGCCAACCGCGAACGCCCGGGAGGCGCCTGATGTCGATGCCCCACTCCGAGGAGACCCACCAGTCGCTCCTGGCGAGGATCCCCGAGGCGACGGGGCGCGACCTCCCGTCCTGGCTGTCGTCGCTGGAAGACGGCCCCGGCCTGCTCCGGTTCGAAGAACGGGTGAATTGGCTGCGCGCCGAGCACAACCTGCCCCACGGCTATGCCCGCGCGATCGTGCACGAGCACGACAAACGCCGCGCCGCCTCCCGCAACTAGGAGCCACCGGCAAAGCTTGTGCCCGAGGTGGGATTCGAACCCACAAACCCTTACGGGTCAACGAGTTTAAGTCGTCTGCATAAGCCAGTTCTGCTACTCGGGCGCGCGCGCTCAGCCTAGAGCGTCGACCGGCGCGGCCGCCTCCTCGAACGCCGCCCGCGGATTCGCGAACGCGCCCAGCGACACGATCTCGCGGTGGAAGAACAGCGCCAGCGTCCAGTCCGCGACCACGCGGATCTTGCGGTTGGTCGTCGGCATCCGGGTCATGTGATACGTCCGGTGCATGAACCACGCCGGCAACCCGCGCAGCTTCACGCCATACACCTCCGCGACGCCCTTGTGCAGCCCGAGCGACGCGACCGATCCGGCGTACGCATGCCGGTAGTCCCGTAACGGCTCGCCGCGCAGCGACGCGACCAGGTTGTCGGCTAGCCGCCGCGCCTGCCGTACCGCGTGCTGTGCCGACGGACCGCAGGTCGCGCCCGGCTCGGTCGAGGTCAGGTCCGGTACGGCGGCGCTGTCGCCGGCCGACCACGCGTCGTCGACCCCGTCGACGCGCAGGTCGGCCCGGCAGCGCACCCGCCGCCGCTCGTCGAGCGGCAGGTCGGTCGCTTCGAGCAACGGATGCGGCCGGACGCCGGCTGTCCAGACGACCGTGCCGGCCTCGAACTTCTCATCGTTGTCGAGGACCGCGTGGCCGTCGGCGACGGACGCGACCCGCGTGTTCAGCTTGATGTCGATGCCGCGGCGGGCGAGTTCGCGCAACGTGTACCGGCCCATCTCCTCGCTCACTTCGGGCAGTATCCGCGCACTCGCCTCGACCATCACCCAGCGCATGTCGGTCGCAGCGACCCCGTCGTAGAACCGGATCGCGTCGCGGGCCATGTCCTCGAGCTCGGCCATCGCCTCGATGCCCGCATAGCCGCCGCCGACGAACAGGAACGTCAACGCCCGGCGGCGAATGTCGGCGTCGCGGGTCGACGCGGCGATGTCGAGTTGCGCGAGCACGTGGTTGCGCAGGTAGATCGCCTCGGCGACGGTCTTGAACCCGATGCCGGTCTCGCGCAGGCCCGGAATCGGCAGAGTCCGCGCGATCGAGCCGGGCGCGAGCACGAGGACGTCGTACGACAGGTCGGAGGGCGCGCCTTTGTGCGGTTCGAACCGCGCGGTCCGGCGGGCGTGGTCGATCGCGGTGATCCGGCCGCCGAGGACCTGGCAGCGGCGCAGGACGCGCCGCAGCGGGACCACGACGTGGCGCGGCTCGAGGTTGCCCGCGCCGGCCTCCGGCAGGAACGGTTGGTAGGTCATGTACGACTGCGGGTCGACCACGGTGATCGACGCCTCGTCCGCGCGCAGCCGCCGCTGCAGGCGCAGCGCGGCGTACATGCCGACGTAACCGCCGCCGACGACGAGGATGTGCGGGCGCTGCGGGCGGGCCATGGGCCGAGGTTACCCATCGGTACGGCGAGAACGCCGCGCGCCGACGCACCCGGCAATCGCGGTTACTTGGCGTGACGAGTGGGAGACTTCCAAGGCCACCTGTAGCCGGAGCGAGGGGGGTTGGTGTCGACGGAAGGGTCGGCTCGACGCGTCACGTTCGGCGACGTCCTGGCCAACCCCGAGTTCCGCGCGATGTACCTCGCGCAGGCCTTCTCGGTCATGGGCGACCAACTCGCCCGGCTCGCGGTGGCCGGGCTGGTCTACTCCCGCTCCCACTCGCCGCTGTTGACCGCGCTGAGCTTCGCGATCTCCTATCTCCCGTGGGCGGTCGGGGGCCCGCTGCTCTCGGGCTACGCCGACCGGCTGCCGCGGCGCAGCGTGATGATCGCCTGCGACCTGGCCCGGGTCCTGCTGGTGATGCTGCTCGCGATCCCCGGCCTCGGGGTCGGACCGATCCTCGCCCTGCTGCT
>JAICXQ010000003.1 GCA_025980325.1 Frankiales bacterium | reverse complement strand
TCATCCTCGAACACCGCCGACCGCACCTGATGCGCCCGCGCCAACCCCGCCAACTCGTCCTGACGCAACTGCCCACCCGGATGCACCGGCGACAACTGCCCCAACACCACAAAAAACGTCACCAACAACCCGACAACCAACGCACCCAACACCGGCACCGCCAACGCCTTCAACGACGAGATGCGTATGCGGCCTATCGACGGGATCAGGCTTCGCATCACTGCGAATACCGCAGTCAACCGTCCTTCGCCGGCTGCCGTGTGTCGCTGACGCTCGGTCATCGTGGGCCGTCCTCGGTTGTTGGCTGGGCACCGCTCCGGGTCGAGCAGTGTCCGAATGTTCGACAGTCTGCGGCACCCTCCTGCACATCGCGGTGGCATGTCAGGTCAGTGTCATCGACGTGCCACGATGACCCGCGAGTTGCGTCTTAACCTGCCGGAGGGCCACTGTGAGAACGAAGCAGGAGCGGATGCTCGAACCGATCGGGATCGACCCAGACGAGGAGCACGCCTACCAAGTCCTGCTCGGCCATCCCCGGTCCACCCTCGCCGAGATGGCCGATCTGACCGGATGGGAACGGCCGCGGTTGAGCGCCCTGGTCCGCGCGCTAGAGATTCACGGCCTCATCACCCGCCTGCCGACCCGGCCCGTGCGCTACTTGCCGCTGCGGCCGGATCAGGCAGTTAACGCGCTGATCGCGGAGCGGCAGCACAGCCTCGAGCGCATCCGGGAATGGGCCGAAGGCGTGACGAGCAGCCTGCATACCGCTCTTGAGCCACAACACGCCGCCGACGTCATCGAAATCGTTGGTGGCAACACGGCCATCCGCCAAGTCCTCACCCAACTTGAGCGAGGAGCCGAGCACAACGTCATGATCATCGATCGGCCGCCGTACTCGCCGGGCCGACCGCAGCAGATCAATGAAGTCGAGCTCGACGGCCTCCGCCGCGGGGTGCGCTACCGGACGATCTACGACCGCAGTGCCGTCGACTACCCGAACCGCATCGGCCAGATCGCTGCCTATATCGATGCGGGCGAGCACGCCCGTGTGCTGGAAGACGCGCCGTTCAAGCTCGCCCTCGTTGACGGCAAGGCTGCGTTCATGCCGTTGCGCGTACCGGCGCCGGACGAGGACCCGAACCTCGCGACGGCTGCGTGCATCTACCAGTCGCCCGTGCTGCAAGGACTCGTGTTGTGCTTCGAGTCATTGTGGGAACGGGCCGTCGAACTGAATCCGACCGATCAGCCTGCGACACTCTCCGATCACGGACTGACGTCGCGAGATCAGAAAATCCTGCTCCTGCTCGCGTCCGGTTCCAGCGATCAAGCCATCGCGCGACAGCTCGGCGTCGCAAAGCGGACGGTCGCTCGATACGTCAGCGGAATCATGAAGCAATTGGATTCCCGAACCCGGTTCCAGGCAGGCATGCAGGCAGTCAAACGAGGCTGGTTGTGACACTGCGACCGCTCTCTCAGGGCCTGCGCAATGGCCCCAGAATCAGGCGGCTACCACTTTCGCCAGTAGTACTTGCTCCCAGTCAAGAGCAGGCCCGATTGGCCGATTAATAGCCGCCACTCCGCGACGCCGGGTGCTTACCGATGGTGCGGTGACGATCCAGACTTATCGCTCCCGCGGTGCCGGGGCGGCGACGACCCACGACCCTTCGATCCGCAGAGGCGCCAGCGAGCTCTCCTCGAGCGCAGCAGTCATCCTGTCGTCGTCGAGTACGACGGCTTCCCACGGCTGGTCCCACTGACGCTCGCCGATCTTGTACTGAGTGGTTGCGCGGACGATCGGCCACTGGCTCGCGTCGACAGCTACCAGGCCGATCTCGACCTCGCCGAGCATGGTGTGACCGGCGCGCAACCGGCCGGCAGGGTCATGACGTTGGATGACGACCACGCCATCGGAGGCGAGATGCCGGGCGGCCGTCGCGAGCAGTGCCCGCCGGTGCGCGTGCACGGGTGTGTTGACCAGGTGCGAGAGCAGCAGCACGGCGTCGAACCGCTCGTCGCAGGCCAGATCTTCGATGCGCGATTGCAGCCGTCGAGCATGCCGAACATGAGTGAGCATCTCGGCCGACTCGTCGACGGCCAGCACCTCGAAGCCCGCCTTCGCGAGGGGGTCGGCGATACGTCCCGCGCCGGCGCCCAGATCGAGGACAGTGCGGCGACCCGAGATGTGGGTCAGCACGGCGGAAAGGTCAGGCTCGGCCGGAAGCGATGCGTACGCCTCGACCGGGCATCCGTCCGGAGTGACCACCTGAAGGACCATCTCACGATCCATTGAAAGTTCTGATGTCACCGCGTTGTGACGAGGACCTTCAACCGCAACTGGTACGGCGGGGCGCCCCCTTCGTTCTGTTCGACGGACGAGTCGAACAGCCAGGTGCCCGCACGGCCGAACGCACCGCAATCCTCCAGCGTCTGGATGCCTGGCGCCGGATCGAACGTGAACCACTCGATGATCGAGTTGACGTTGCCGCCGCCCCAGCCGTAGTTCGACGCCCGCGATACGTGTCGAGCCGGTTCGCGGTGCCTGTCTGTGCCGCCGCCGACGGCTTGAGCCACGTTTCAATCGCTTTACGGCGGGCTGGGCGGCATATACATGTCTTACGACGTGCGCGGGACGTTCTGCCGCCGTAGCGTGCGAGTCGTGCCGCTGCCCTACCCGCCGCTACATGTCGAGGTCACAACCCCGTGGCTAAGACTGCGCGGAGCAACCGATGAACTGCTTGAAGAACTGGTCCCCATCGTCCGCGGAGGAATCGTCGGCGATGACGAGATGCCCTTCGACGACCCCATTTCGCACTACGAGCAGCCACCGTCCCGGGAGTGGCGATTCCTCCGCGGTGTCTGGGCAGCGCGGGCTCGCGTCGAGCCCACCTCTTGGCGACTGCCGCTCGTCGTGGAGGTCGACGGCGAGGCGGTCGGCATGCAGGACCTCATCGCCGAAGACTTCCCGACCTTCGGCAGCGTCACGACGTTCTCGTGGCTCGCCCCGCAAGCCCGCGGCCGCGGGATTGGCCGGGAGATGCGCTCGGTAGTCCTTCACCTGGCATTTGCCGGCTTTGGTGCGCGGGAGGCAACGAGCGAAGCGTTCCTCGACAACGATGCGTCCAACGCGATCTCGCGGTTGCTCGGTTACGAGGAGAACGGACTGACCTGGGCGACGAGGCGCGGGCGGCCGTTCCAACTGCGGCGCTGGGCACTATCGCGGGCCCGGTGGCAACAGAACCAGCGGACGGATATCACGCTGGCCGGCGTCGCGGAGTGCCTGCCGGTGTTCGGTCTGGGAGGACGGCGACAGTAGGTGCCCTTACGTCGAAGCGGCCGGTGGGACGGGGGCCCATTCAGCCGGACGGCCGAGGCGTCGGACGGACGGTTCAAGCAGGAGCGGCACCACGCTGCAGGCAACGAGCGCGGCACCGAGAAGAACGCCCGCGCGGCCACCGAGTGCTGCCAGTAGCGCGCCGGCGACGACCGGGGCGAGAGGCGTCAGGCCGTCCGAGACGAATCCGGCGGCGCTGTTGAGCCGGCCCTGCATCGCGTCCGGCGTGATAAACGAGAGGTACGCGCCGATGCCGGCATTGTTCGCGGGGAGCAGGAACGTGCCGACGGCGAGCAGCGCGCCCACGAGACGCACGTCCGTCGTCCATGCCATCGGCACGATGACGGCGGCCAGGACGAGACCGGTGACCATCGTCGTCGTACCGGTGGGCAACCGCCGTACGTAAGGGGAGGCGACGGCAGCACCGAGGATCCCCGCGGCCGCCGCGATCGCGTCGACGGCCCCGATGGCGGCCGGGTGTACGCCGGCGCGCACGAGACGCAGCGTGATCGAGATGAGGACGTACGTGACCGCGAAGTTGAGGATGCCGCCCCAGATCATCATGGCGCGGGCGGCCCGCTGCCCCCACAGGAAGCGCATGCCTTCGGCCACGTCCGCGCGCAGCCGCCGGGAGCCGGTAGTGGCGGGGGCAGGCAGCGGTGCACGCAAGAACGACACGGCGACCGCGAACGCCGCGAAGCTGATCGCGTCGACGGCGAACGGCAGCGCCGCGGCAACGGCGAACAGCGCGCCTCCGAGCGGTGGGCCGACAAGTGATGCGACGTGATGCCGAGCCTGCATACGGGTGTACGCCTGGGCCAGATCTTGCGGTGCGACGACCGCCCGCAATGCGGCCGACGCCGCGGGCGAGAAGAACGTCTCAGCGACACCAGCGAGCAGCCCGGCCACGACGAGAGTGGCGATCGACGCGCTTCCCAGGGCAACCAGTGCGGCGAGCGTCCCGATGATCGTGGCTGAGGCGAGGTTGCTGATCAGCAGCACCCGGCGCCGCGACCATCGGTCGACGAGGGCGCCGACGGGTAGACGCACGAGGGTGCCGGCGGCGTAGAACGCCGTTGTCGCCAACGCGGCTTGTGTGGTCGACCGAGTCAGCGCGTACCCGAGCAGCGGGAACACCAGGTTGGACATCGCGGATCCCATTTCGGAGCCCATGTCGCCGAGCCACAGGATGACGAAGTCGCGGTTGCCCTTCAGGCCCGTCGTCGTCGGCGCACGATCCACGAAACGCATCCTGCCCGAGACGGGTAAGCGACACGTGTGTGCCGTCGGGCCGCGCCGACCGGCGCGATCTCAGTTCCGCACCGTCTTCGACGTGGTGAGGCAGAAGGGATGGCCGGCCGGGTCGAGCAGCACCCGCCACGATTCGCCGCCGCTCGGTACTTGTGGCTTCGTCGCGCCCATCCGCAGCAGGATCTTCTCCGCGGCATCGAGGTCGTCCACCTCGAAGTCGAGGTGCAGTTGCTGCGGAACGACTTGGTCCGGCCATTCCGGCGGTCGATAGTTCTTCACACGCTGGAAGCCGATGAAAAGGCCTCCCGGCGCACGCAAACCGGCGAACTCCTCGCCGGACCCCTCGGCTGTCGCCAGCCCGGTCGCTTGCTGGTAGAAGGCGGCGAGCGCCAGCGCGTTCGGGCAGTCGAGCGTCACGGCGCAAAGTGTCATCAACGAGCGGTCGTCCATGAGGCGAACTTACGGCCGCTCCGTGAGTGCGCGAGGCCCGGCCGTGGTTGGCCATTTCTGACCAAATTGGGTGATCTGCCCGACAAGCTTCGGTCGGCTGCTCTACCGTCGCGAACGTATCGCGATCTGACATCGATCCCTGAGACGTTCGCGCGCCAACACATCGCGTCGCGCGCGTCGCATGTCCTGGAGGGCCAATGCAGGCTGGGCGCGCGTTTGCTGTGCTCGGAGCGGGAGCGATCGTAACCGCAGCTCTCGGCGTTTCGGTGGCCGCATACGCGGCGTCAACGGCATTCGACGGGACGGACGGAGCCGGCACCATTCACGCGTGTTTCGTCCAGAGCACCGGTTCGCTGCGAGTCATCGACACCACGTCCGGAGCGACGTGCAAGAAGGATGAGACGCCGCTGTCGTGGGCTCAATCTGCATCGGCACCGATCGCGCAGTATGACAACGCGTCGGGCTTCACCGAGTCGGCCTTCTACGACTCTGACGCACCCGCGCCGGCGCCGATTCCGCTCGCGGCTCTGACGGTCACCCAACCTGAGGGCGGGTTCGTGAACGCCCGGCTGGCGGCGGACATCACCTTCGACGCCGGGCACTCGTGCGGTACTCCCGACATCTTCCAGGTCGGGGTGACCCTGTATGTCGACGGAGCGCAGACCGGCCCCACCGTCATGGAGACCGAGCAGCCGAACTACGACGCGGCAGGAAACCCGACCGGCACCTACCAAGATCAGGCCGGCGGCGAGCCCTTCCTCGAGTCGCCGTGGGTCGGACCGGGGAGTCACACCATCACCTTGGCGTACTCCCCAGCCGGATGCTCCGGCGGCGGAACCGGGACGGTCACCGTCGCGAACGTCCACATGCTCGTGACCTCGCCGTAGCCGGGGGTGTAGCGCTTACGGACGTGTCCTCGCGCCGGTCATGGCACCCGGCCGCAAGGCTCGGGCAGCGAGGGCTGTCGACTTGCTGATCGCGGCAACCGCATTCGCGGCCAGGTTGCCGCTTTACACCCGCAACCCCGATGAGTTCCGTGGTGTGGAGCACCTCATCGACGTCGTAGCGGTGTAACAGTGAGGTAGGTGTCCGTTGAGCCGATCGCCACTGGCCTATCGTGCGGGCCATGCGGCTGCGACGACGTCCGCCAGACGCGCGGGGACGCGTCCTCGCAGCCTTGGATGCCGCTGTTCGCGCGCGGAACGGATCGTGGACTTACGTCGAAGATTCCTCGGCCATGCTCCGGCTTCCCGCCGATCGGCACCTGGTGGTGTCGCTGGCGGAGCCGATCCGCATCGCCGAGAACGCCGCCGACGACGACGAACTGCGAAGTTGGTTCGAGATTGCCACCGCGGACAACCGGCCGTTGCCTGCCTGGCCGGACATTCGGCATCGGTTGCGCTGGAACCTGGAACCGATCGGGCTTCAGGTTCCGGACGGAGTGGGAGTCGCTATCTCGCGCAATTTGCAGCGCGTTCTCGTAGAAGTGGAGCCGGACGAAACACGCTTGCGCTACATAACGTCGCCGGAGGCACGCTCATGGGGCGCGAGCGATGAGGCCATCTCCGACGCAGCAGACCAGGGGCTGGATCGACTCATGATGGCGGCCGCGGCTTATGTCGAAGAGCCGGTCACCGGCCACCCGGTCGCATCGTTCGAAACGCCGTCACCGAGCAAGGCGTCGCTACTGCTCGCCGCGTCTCTTCGATCGTCGCTTCCCGAGCGCCTCGGCTGGCCCGTACTCGCCGTTGCTCCGGCACGCGATTTCCTCTTGCTTTTCGGCGAGGCGTCGGCCGACGTTCTGCTGCCCAGGCTCGGTGGAATCGTGCATCGAGAGTTCAGCCGGTCCGGTTATCCGCTCGCCGAGGAGGTGCTTCGGGTCAGTGATCGCGGCATCGAAGCGGTTGGGTCGTTCCAACCTCCCTGAGCGTACGTACGAGTTTCAGAACCTCCCTGCCGTCCACCCGGCAATCTGAGTAACGTCGGAAGCGGAGGTGTGCGCGGTGAGCCTTTCGATCCGGAGCAGAACGACGCTGCTCGATTCGCTCGCTGCCGCAGCGCGCGGCCACGGGAGCTCGGATGAGACGCTCCTTGCCGTCGGCGCCGGAACGACTGAGGTAGGCGTCCGCACGGATTCGGGAATGGGGTGGTGGTTTCTCGCGGTGCCGCTCACGTCCGTCCAACGCCGGCGGCGGTTGTCGTTGCTATCGAGGAAGCTTGGGTGGTCCCAGCCGCGCAATGTCGGCGTGGTGGTCACGTCGCGGCGGGTCCTGATCTTTCGCCGCCGGATTGCCGGGCCACCGGCGCTTGTCGCCGAGATACCAGCCGCGACAGTCACTGCGGTCGACCGGCCCACCGTGGGCGGATACCTGCGGACACTGAGGCTGAGGCTTTCGGAAGGTCGCTTGCTGACCCTGAGGCTGCGCGGGGATGAAGCGGACTCTGTCGCCGCCGCACTCCGGCGCACCATGACCGCCGCGTAATCGCCGGTAGACTCAACGTCACGCTTTCGAAGCCGCACCCGCACCGCCAGCTGTTCTGCCCCGAGCCCGATCGCCGTCTGATAAACCAAACCGACGCCACTCGCGGAACCAGCGGCCTAGGGTGGTCACGTGGACTTGTCCTGCACGACATCCGAAGTCGACGGCTACGTCGTGTTGACTCTCGTCGGCACGATCGACGTGTCCACCGCTCCCTTTCTCCGCGACTGCCTGCTCGACGTCCACCAAAACAACAAGCACCGGATCGTCGTCGATCTCACCGAGGTCGGGTTCGTCGATTCCACCGGTCTCGGGCTGCTCGTCGGATCGCTCAAACGATCCCGCGCCAACAACGGCGATGTGAAAATCGTCGGCTCGGACGAGCGGGTGCTCAAGGTGTTCCAAATCACCGGGCTCGACAAGGTGTTCACGATCACGCCGACCGTCGCCGAGGCGGTAGCCAGCGAGAGCCGATAGGCACCGCTTACGCTGCCGGTGATGCGACATGTCGAGTTCGTCATGGGCACCGCGTTCACCTTCGACATCCGTGAGCCCTACGTCGCCGACGCTGCGCTCGAACAGGCGGTGCAATGGCTGCACTGGGTCGACGAGACGTTCAGCACGTACCAGCCGGACAGCGAGATCAATCGACTGGATCGCTGCGAGATCACGGTCGACCATTGCCATCGAGAGGTGCGCCAGATCCTCGACCTCTGCGAGAAGTTGCGCCACCGCACCGAGGGTTACTTCGATCCGCAGGCCACCGGCCGGCTCGATCCGTCAGGTGTGGTCAAGGGTTGGGCGATCGACCGTGCCGCGTCGCTGCTGCGTTCGGCCGGCGCTCGCAACATGATGGTCAACGGCGGCGGCGATGTGCTCACGATGGGGGAGCCGCAGCCCGGCCAACCGTGGGGCGTCGGAATCGTCAACCCGACCGACCGGATGCGCCTCATCGAGGTCGCCGACGTCCGCGATCAGGGGGTTGCGACTTCCGGTGCCTACGAACGCGGCGAGCACATCGTCGACCCGCATACGGGTCAGCGGCCGATGACGTTGGCGAGCGTCACCATCGTCGCGGACACCCTCACCGTCGCGGACGCGATCGCGACGGCGGCCTATGCGATGGGGCCGTCGGCGACGGAATGGCTGGCGCGTCAACGAGATCTGGAAAGTATGGTCGTCGCCAGTCACGGCGACGTCTGGTACAGCCCAGGGTTTCCTCGCCGAGCCGGCTGAGCGACGAGCGGTCGTTCCGGTTCACTGCGACGACTCGACGTCCGCGATCCGGCTGGCGGCGCGCTGGCCAGTGGTTGTCCAGCGGTTGGCCAGGACCTGCGCACCTTGCGCCCACTGCTTTCAATAGAGTCCCCGCAACCATGTGGCGCACAGCCCGCACGTCCAGCCGGAGGAGGACCACGCGCACGAACCAAGGGATTCGGAACGCGGCCGTAGGGGTTTCACAAGACCGAGCGGGCTAGTTTTCAGGTGTCGACGATTTTCGATGCGCGGCTTGCAGACACAGGAACTCGTGCCCGTCGTGTCCAATCTCCTGTCCAAACCCTCGGCGGTGAGATGGGAGTGACGTGACCGACATCGCAGTGGGCGACATCGTCTCGGAATCCGCTGTTCGTGCGTGGCTCGGCGACCTTCGCGAGCCGCATCGATTGGCCGACCCGGCCATGACGCAGTTGCTCAAAGTCTGCGACCGGTTGCCCGAGTCTGCATCGCCGCTCGCCGTCGGTCGCGTGGCGTCCGAGTTGGTGCACGAGGCGATCGAGCGACTGGAGCCCGCTGACGGCGCCGGTTGGAAGGAACAGCTTCCCTACCTGGTGCTGCGAACCTGCTTCGTCGACGGGGCGAAGCTGGAGAGCGCAGCAGACAAGCTCGGACTGTCGGTGCGCCAGCTCACCCGGGAGCGATCCCGCGCGATCGCGTTGCTGCGCGCCGATCTCGTCGCCGAGTTGCAGGGCCTCACCGGAGCGAGCAGCAACTACTACTTCGAGCCCGTCCCTGCGATCAGTGGGTTCCTGCCCCGGCCAAGTGTCGCGGAGGCGCTGAAGGCGGCGCTCGGCAAGCACCGGGGAGTCCACGTCCACGGCCCGGCCGGCATCGGCAAGACCAGCCTGATCGCCGAGCTCGCGGTCGAGGCATCCTCGGTCGCGCCGGTGCTCTGGTACCGGCTGCGCACCGGCGTCAACGACTCGTTGCGTGCGCTTCTGTTCGAGCTGGCTCAACACCTTCGCGCCCAGCGCCATCCGCGCTTGGCCGAGCTGACCGCCGCTTCGCTGCCCAACGTCGACGTCCTGCTGCTCAGCCGGGTGGCCGTTCAGGAACTGTCGAACGTGCGCACCTTGCTCGTGTTCGACGACTATCACCTCAGCGAGCTGGACCCGGCCATCGGCACGTTCCTCGACGACGCGGTACGGCGCCTGCCGACGTTGCAACTCATCACCGTGGGCCGTCATCAGGACCCGCGACCGTCCTGCGCCGTACCGATGCTCGTCCCCGGCTTCACCGCTCGCGAGACGCAGGTGCTGCTGCGGCAACTGGTCCCGAGCATCACGCCCGATCTCGCCACCTCGGTGCACGCATGGACCAGGGGCATCCCGCAGCTCACCCAGCTGGCCGGCTCGTGGCTGACCACCGCGACCACCGACGAGATCGCCGGCGGCATGGCGGTCTTCACCGAGCAGGACGAGGTCCAGGCATTTCTCTTGGATTGCCTGACCGAGTTGATGGACTCCTACGACCGGGACATCCTCGAGGCGGCCAGCGTCTTCCGCCACCGCTTCAGCGACGCCCAGTTGGCCTACGTCGCGCAGCGCACGATGGGCGAGGTCACCGACGTCTGCCGCCACTTGGCGCGATGCCACATCGCCGTGCGCGGACGAAGCGGCGACGTGGCGTTCATCCATACGAGCGTGCGGGACTACGTCTATCAACGGCTGACGCTGCCGCGCCAGATCCAACTGCACCAGCGCGCGTGGCAGTGGTACGACCGCAACGGCGATGCCGAGGAAGCCGACTATCACGAGCGAATGAGCCGGGCAGTTCCGGAGCCCGCCGCGCCACCGAACGGCACGAGTTCGGTTGCGGCCAGGCAGCGGAAGTCGTCGCAGCGCGAGCGGGTCGCGACCGGCTGAGCGCAACGTCATCAGCTGTCCTGTTCGGCTGACTTGATTCGCCGTATCCGCGCGCGCATCGCGGATCCCGATCCTTGCCAGCCGACCCGTCGGGACACTTGTGTCGACGAATATTCGGGGTGGGCGGCGAGCACGTCGCGGATCATCGGCTCGAGCAGGTCCAATGGCGACGGTCGGCGAGGGCGCAGATAGCGCGGCGGCTCCGACGAACGCAGCGCTCGCCGCACCGTGTCGCGCGATATCTCCAGGCGGCGCGCGATCTCCCGTATTCCCGCTCCCTCCGAAAGATGTAGCCGGCGGATCTCCGCCCACGTCTCAGGCGTGAGCATGTGCCGCGACCGTCACAGCGCCTCCTGGCTCGTACGTGGTGGGGACCGAGCGGAAGGTAGTGACGCCGATCGTCGTGCCGGAAGAGTTTGGCAGCGGGCTGGCCAGGTGTTGTCCAGCCGCAGTCCTGGGCCTTGTGTCCCGTTCTCCCTAACCTCGAAATCGAAGCGGACACACAGTTTTCGGCGGCTTCATCCATCGCCACAGAGCCGGAGGTCGGGCGTGAACCTGCTCAGTCGTGTGAGTGGCAGCGGGGTGCGCGCGGGTCGCTGGCTCCAGCGCGAAACGTTGATCGCCGTACGTCAATGGCGGCGCGCGCGGGTCGCGAAGCGCAAGACCCGAAGCCGGCAGACGTACGTGCTCATGGGCACCCTCGCCGGCCTGGCCGTGCTGTTCTTCCTGAGCCTCGGCTATCTCGCACCACATCCGGTGGGCCGCCAGATCACCGTCGATCAGTTGAGCGCCCTGGCCGTCCAGCATCAGGTCGTGTCGGCGACATTCCGCGACGAGGACGCACAGATCGTCGGGGAATACACCTGTACGACGCCCGCGACCGCCACACCGAGCCAGGGCTACCAGCCGACCACCACGGCGCCGTTCGTCTCGCCGCGCGCGACTTCGCCCACCTGCGCCGATTCGATGCGGTTGTCGGCCAACCAACCACAGCAGCACCCGGCACCCGACCCGACGAGGACCGCAACGGTTGTCACGGGAACTGCCAAGTTCTGGGTCGCCTATCCGAAGAGCGACTCGGCGACTCCGCTGTTCATGCAGCTGCTCACCGACGGCGGCGCTCGCGTCGTCATCGACACACAGACGCGCAAGAGCGAGATGCGCATCATCGCGACACTGGTGCTGCCGCTGCTGATGCTCGCGAACGTCTTCGTGTTGCTGTTCACGTCGAATCGCGGATCGGCGTCCGGCATCGGCGAGGTCGAACTGTTCGGCTCGATCGGCAAGGGCCGGTTCAGCCGTCGTAAGAAGACTCCGGTGACCTTCGCCCAGGTCGCGGGTGCGGACGAGGCAGTCGAGGAGCTCAAGGAGGTCCGCGACTACCTGGCCGATCCGGGTCGTTACAAGCAGCTCGGCGCGCAGCCCCCGCGAGGCGTCCTGCTCATCGGACCGCCCGGCTGCGGCAAGACGCTGCTCGCGAAGGCAGTGGCCGGCGAGGTCGGGGTTCCGTTCTTCTCGGTCGCCGGCGCGGAGTTCGTCGAATCGCTGGTCGGCGTCGGCGCTGCTCGCGTTCGCGATCTGTTCCGTCGCGTGCGCGCCGTCGCACCGGCGGTGGTCTTCATCGACGAGCTCGACGCCGCCGGCCGCAAGCGAGCCCAGGGCGGCGCGGGCGGGGGGAGCGAGGAGCGCGAGCAGACGCTCAACCAGATCCTCGTCGAGATGGACGGCTTCGACGTGTCCAGCGGCATCGTCGTCATGGGCGCGACGAACCGGCCTGACATCCTCGACCCGGCGTTGCTGCGTCCCGGTCGGTTCGACCGCCACATCACGGTCGAGCGACCGGACCTCGCCGGGCGCGCCAAGATCCTCGAGTTGCACTCGCGCGGCAAGCCGCTGGCCCCGGACGTCGACTTCCTCGGTCTCGCGCGCCGTACTCCCGGATTCTCCGGTGCCGATCTCGCGAACGTCATCAACGAATCCGCGTTGCTCGCGATCCGGCAAGGAAAGGACGAGATCGAGGCCGTCGACATGGAGGAGGGCGTCCAGCGCGCGCTCAACGGCACGGTACGGCGCACCCGGAGCCTGACGACCGAGGAGCGCAAGCGGATCGCCTACCACGAAAGCGGTCACGTCGTCGTCGCCGCGGCCACGGGCCGGTTCGAAGACGTGCACCGCGTGTCCATCCTGACCGGCGGCCGCAACCTCGGCAAAGCGACGTTCGCATCCGACGAAGAGGTCGCCGTCCTCACCCGCACCCAGCTGCAACATCGACTCGCGATCCACCTCGCCGGAGTGGCAGCCGAGGAGATCGTCTTCGGCGAGCCGTCCACCGGCGCGGAGCAGGACCTGGTCGAGGCGACGATGCTCGCGCGCGACATGGTCGGCCGCTACGGCATGAGCGACAAGCTCGGCAAGGTCCGCCTGCTCGCCGCCGATGTCGACGAGTTCCTCGAGGCGGACGTACAGCTCGGCTCCGTGTCCGGGCTGACCCATCAGGAAGTCGACGCCGAGATCCGCCGGGTCATCGAGGACGCACAGCGGGAGGCCGGGCAGCTGCTCCTCACCCACCGGTCCACGTTGGACACGCTCGCCGAACGGCTGGAGGAACAGGAAACGCTGGAGGGCCAAGCCCTCGAAGATCTGCTGACCGACGTCCAGCCCGAGATGGAGATGTTCGGCAGCGTGCTCACGCGTTCGCGCAATGGTCACCGCGGGGGCAAGGTCCTCGTCGGTGTGAAGGAGGTCTAAGTGCCACGCTCGTCCGCTGCGCGCAATCCCGACGTCCTGCACTACCGTCGGCACGCCGCCCGACTGACTCAGCGGGACGTCCTGCACCGCGTGGAGAAGGACGCGGAGCTCGCGTCGATTCCGCGGTTACGCCGACGCCAGGCGAAAGCCGCGCTGGAGGCAACCTGGTCGGCCGAGGAACACGCGGCGCGCGACGAGGCGGTCCAAGTGCTCGCCGTGCTCCGCCAGTCGGTCGAGGACATGGCCGAGGGTTTCGAGCGGCTCGTCGCGGCCAGAATCCCGGATCTGCTGGGCAAAGCCGAGGGCGAACTCAAGCACGCACAGGTCGCGTTGGCCCGGCTCGCCGAGGCTCGGGACGCGGTCGACCGGCTCGACTTCGGCGCGGCGGGTACGGCGGTCGAGGCGGCCGAGCACGAGCTGACCATCTCCGGCCGCCGCTTCATCGTCGCGTTGAACCGTGCGATGGCCACGTGTGCGGTCGGAACCGAGGGGTTGGCCCGGCTCGAGGAGAACGTCGCCGAGTGCCGTCAGGCCAAGGTCCAGCTCGACCACGTCAAGCCCGACGACGGGCCGCTCGCCGCGGCAGAGGCGGCCGCCCGGCTGCGTCAACGGCAGACCGCCGGATACCGGCTCGCGGCCGACCTGTTGGGCAGCCAGATCCGCGTCGCGCCCGGACTGGACAACAACTCAACCGTGGGACGGGACAACCGACTACGCGTACTGCCGCCCGCCGAGTGCGAGACCTTCGCCGATGTCGGCGGGCTGGAGAAGGTCAAGCGCGCGTTGCGCGAATCGGTCGGCGCCATCCTCGAACGTCCGGACGAAGCCGCGCGCTACCAGGTCGTGCACAACGGCATCCTGTTCTACGGCCCACCCGGCACCGGCAAGAACCTGCTGAGCCGGGCCCTCGCCGGCGAGTACGGGTTGCGCTACCTGCGGTTCTCGCCGGCGAGCATCGCGAGCGCGTACATCCACGAAGCCGCGACCAACCTTCGCCAGCTCTTCGAGCTCGGCAAGCGAAACGCTCCGTGCGTCCTCTACCTCGACGAGATCGACACCATCGCCTCCGATCGCGGTGACCAGCCGTCGGCCGATCACCGAGAGGTCGTCACCCAGTTGATGGTCTGCCTCGAGGAGTACCGCAACGTCCCGGGCCTGATCATCGCCGCCGGCACCAACGATCTGGACCGGCTCGATCCGGCACTGCGCGAAGGGCGGTTCGACGCCAAGATTCACGTCCCGCTGCCGGATCCGGACGACCGGGTCACCGTCCTCGACGTGCACCTGCGGCGCCGCGGCGACGCCGTCGACTGGGCCACCCTGGATCTCGCGGCGCTGTCCCGCGTCACGCACGGCTACAACGCCGCGGCGCTGGAGACGGTCGTCTCGCTCGCTGCCCAGGCGGCGCTGCGGGACGGAGCACCGATCACGCAGGAGGTGCTCGCGCAGGCCATCGCGGATCGGGGCGGCCAGCACCGGCTCAGCCTCGAGCACACCGTCGGCTGGCCCGACGTCGTACTCGCCGAGGAGACCCGGGAACGGGTCATGGAAGTGCTCACGATCTTCACCCGTCCCGAACTCGCCCGCCAGGTCGGGATCCAGCCGCCGGCCGGCGTCTTGCTCTTCGGCCCTCCGGGTACGGGCAAGACGACGATCGCGAAAGCCATGGCCAGTCAGATCCAGGCCAGCTTCTACGAGATGAGTGCGGCCGACCTGCTCAGCAAGTGGGCCGGAGAGTCCGAGCAGCGGGTCGCCAAATTGTTCACCCAAGCACGAGCCAACCGGCCCTCGATCATCTTCATCGACGAGATCGACGCACTCCTGCGCCGGCGGTCGGGCGACTCGAACGCGAAATGGGAGGAGCGCGTGCTCTCCCAGTTCCTTCGCGAACTGGACGGGCTCAAGGGCGGTGACGGTGTGCTGCTCGTCGGCGCCACCAACCGGATCGACACCATCGACGAAGCCGTCGTCGGCCGTCGGCTCGAGCCCGTCGAGGTAGGTCTGCCGGACGCGCCGGCGCGGTTGCAGTTGCTGCAACTGCTGTGCCGGGAGGTGAACCTCGCGAAGACGGTCAACCTGCGTTCACTCATCCCCGGCACCGAAGGGATGTCGGGCGCCGATCTCAAGCGGCTGCGCGACAGTGCCGGGCGGAAGGCGCTCAACCGAGTCACCCGCAACGGTCGTACGCCGAAGAGCGGGATCACCATCACCATGAACGACTTCGAGGTCGCGCTGAACGCTCAGCGCAACCACGCCAGCCTGGCTGCCGTGTAGCGCAGGACGGAGTCATCGGATGTTCACGCATTCCCGGTTACCGGCGGCGTTGGTTGTCGCCGGGATCCTGCTGCCGTTCGCGCCGACGGGCTACGGCGCGCCGCTGGCCGTCTGCGTGAACCAAGTGTCGGGGTTCAACGACCGGTGCGAACAGTGGTCGCGCTCGTTCAACGACCGCAGTCCGGACGGCTCGCCGGTCAGCGACGTTCCGGCCGGCACGGTCGTCGATCGCCGTGGCGACCGGATCTATGTCGCGACCACGAGCTATGTCGGCCAGAGCCAGCCGCATGTGACCGTCGCGGCACTGAGCACCTCGAACGGCGGCACCATCTGGTTGGCTCACGCACCGACCTCGCTGACGACCGCAGCGACGTCGCTCGCACTGACGCCGGACCAGTCGCTCGTCCTCGTGACCGGCACGGTCAACTACCAGCCGAACCTCAACGCCAAGGTGCTGGTCTATTGGTTGACGACGGCGTACTCGACGTCGAACGGCCGGGCGGTCTGGTCCGCCATCTACCGGCTGGGTGGCGAGACCAACGTGCCGGTGGCCATGACCATCGACGCGCAGCGCCAGGAGGTCATCGTCACCGGCAACAGCCAGTACAGCGCCGGCTTCCAGCGGCCGTACATCGAATGGATCACGATCGCGTACTCGTTGCGCAACGGACGCCAGCTGTGGCTCTCCCGGTACGGCGGCCTCGCGGGCGGCCAGAACTCGCCCGTCGGCCTGTCGCTGTCGCCCGACGGCCGCGCCGTATACGTCGCCGGAACGAGCGAGCATGCCGAGACGACCGGTGTGCACGTCTACGACCAGGCCGTGATTCGCTACGACGCTCGTACGGGCCGGCAGAACTGGCGGGCGATCACACATCTGGGCTCGGATCATCAGCCCGCCGGCATCGCCATCAGCCCGCGCAACGACCAGGTGTTCGTGGCCGGCACCGCGACGTTCGGCACCTCGACCAGCCCGGTGACGCAGCCGCTCGTCGTCGCCTATTCGACGAGCCGGGGACAGACCCGCTGGGTGGCTCGCAACGGCGCGGTCACGCCGGTGGCCTGGACGGTCAGCCCGCACGGCGACCGGTTGTTCCTGGTCGGGTCGGGCAGCGGCGGGCTCGCCGCCACGGCGCTCGACACTCGCACCGGCCACAGCACGTGGCTGTCCACCTACGCCCCCGCCGGCTATTCCGCCACCGGGAGCTATTCCGCATTGGCGACAACCGGCGCGGTGAACGCCCGCGGCACCATGCTCTATGTCGCCGGGCTCATCGGCCCGATCGCGGCCGACGCCGGTTATCCGGTGGTCGTCGCCTTCACCTCGGCCGGCAAGCAAGCGTGGGTGGCGCGCTACGACGTCCGGGACCCGACCAGTGTCGGCTCGCTCGGTTCGGTGTGGCCGGTCGCGACCGCCGTCGATCCCGCCGGCCGCCATGTGTACCTCTCGATCGCCGACCAGCCGACGCAGGTCAGCACGGACCCGTGCCCGGTCGAACGGAGCGCGGGGCTCGTGGCGCAGTGCGGCGGCACCGGGGAGTTCGATCTCGTCCGGGCCTACGCGGGCTAGTGCCTGATGACCCAGCGCGCACCTCTCACCACGCGACTGCTGAGCCGCGTCCTCGTGCTGTTGCTCGTGTGCGCGGCGGCCACGATCGTCGGCAGGACCGCGACCGCGGCGGGTACGTGCCGCTACCCGTCCGGTGTCCCGATGAATCGATGGAGCCCGCTGCCGCAGCCGCCCGGCGTACGCCTGGTCTCGGCCGGTCAGCTGGACGACGACCCGTGCACCCTCGTCGGCGCCGACGCCGACCACGGGCTGTGGCGCAGTGACGACGGGGGCCGGGTGTGGCGTCACCTCGACGGCCAGCCGCCGGTTTCGGGGATCTTCACCGAAGGCCTGACGGTGCAGTCGAACCGCGGCGGCGGCCCCGCACCCGTGCTCGCCGTCGGGCCGGACACCTCGGTGCCCGGGTCGCCCTTGCCGCGGCTGCTGGTCAGCCACAACGGCGGGATGACGTTCGCGCCCGCGATGCTCAGCCTCGAAGCATCGGTCGACCAGTCGCCGGTCGACGAGACCGTTGCCGAGCCGCTTCCGGTCAGCGTCGAGACCGGCGCGCTCGCCGCCGCCACCGCCACCCACTACGTCAAGGGGGCTCCCACTCCTTATCTCTACGTCGTCGCGCATCCGGAACACGCGTTGCCGGCCGCCCAGGCGGCGGGCGCGCCGGGGATGCTCGTCAAGAGCGACGACGGCGGCGCGACGTTCCATCCGTTGCCCGGGGCGGCCGACCTCACTCCCACCGTCGTCGCGGTCAACCCGACGAGCGCCGACGAGATCTGGGTCAACGACATCACCCCTGGCGCCGCCGGCGGCGGTGCGTGGGTGTCGGTCGACGGAGGCCAGTCGTTCAGCCAGGCGTGCTGCGCGAACGCGACCGTGTCCGACATCACCATCACCCCTGCGCCCGGGGGCGGCGTGGTGATCCTGCTCGCCACGAATCAGGGCGTGATGAGCAGTGTCGACGACGGTTCGAGCTGGACGACGATCAGCTCCACCTCGGCGAGCGCGATCCGCACCGCCCCGGACGCCGCGAGCGCGATCGTCGTGCAGACGCCGACCGGGACCGCCCTGTCCACTGCGGCGACGACTCAGTTCGCCGGACTGCCGGGTCTGCCGTCCGGATGCGCGCCCCGGGGTTTGCGTCGCGACGCGCTGGTGCCGGCGACGTTCCTCGTCGACTGCGGCGGCAGCGCCGGAATCTACCGGCTGGTCCTCGACGGCTACCAGGCCACCGCGAACAACGGCTCGGCCTCCACGTCGTTGCTGCCCTCGCTGCCCGGACTGCCCGCCAATCCGGTCGGGCCGCCCGGCCGGCCGCTGTCCGAGCTCGCGACCTGGCTGTTGCCGGATGCGAACACCGCCAGCGGCGCGGTGGCGTTCAGCGGGACCGCGCTCTACTACGACCAGCAGATCCCAGGCGACGTCGGTGTGATCCAAGCGGACACGGGCCGGTACCTCGGCGTCATCCATACCGACTTGAACATCTTGTCGTTGAGCTTCGACCTCAAGCGAAACAGGCTCATCATCACCACTCGGCCGGGGGAGTTGGTCGCCTACGGCCTCGGCCGCAAACGGCTCGTGTCGCTCGGCGCGGCGCCGACGGGCGTGCCGAGTTACGACTCGTTCATCGACGGACTCTCGTGGGTGCCGGAGGACGGAAGCCTCCTCTACCGCGACACCATGACCGGCGGTCCGGCCGCAAGTCAGCGGGTCTGCACGGTGATCGTGCCCGACGGCGACCGGGTGTCGACGTACGTCGCCGCCGGCGACGGTGGCGGCTACATCCAGGGCGAGAGCGACACCACGCTGTTCCGCATCGACCGGCACTGCAACCTCGTCGGGACCTACAGCCATCGCCGGTACTCGGAAAGCACCGCCGAGAACGACGCGATGGCCTGCGACACCCAGACCTTCTTCCCGCAGACAGCCGTGTGGATCCGGGACTCGTTGCCCGGAACGGTCACCGGTTACGGCGTACCGGTGGGGTACTGCCCGATGCCGGCCCGGCTCCTCCTGAGCACGGCCGGGACCGTTCATCAAGGCACCACCAGCGCGCTGTGCGCCCGACTCGTCAACGCGACGACCGGAGCGCCCGCCGCCAACCGGCCGATCACCGTCACCGCCGCCGGGCTCGTCGTGGGCAACGGCCAGACCGATCTGCTCGGCCGGCTCTGCCTGCCCTACCTCGCGCCGCTGACCGCGAACGGCAAGACCGTCGTTCCGGTACAGGCCAGCTTCCCGGGTGACTCCGCGCTCTACCCGGCGACCACCCGCGCGGCGCTCACCGTCGTCGGGACCCATGCCGCGGTCATTCACCCGCCACGCCCCGCCGCGCTGCTCGCCCCGCCGCCGCCACCACCGGCGGTGCCGGCGAACCCGATCGCGAACCCGCTCACGGCTGGTGCGCCGGGTCCGGCGCCCGCCCCCAACCCGGCCGTGCAAGGCCAGGCACAGCCGCAGTCGCAGGCCATCGCGCAGGGCGTCGTCGTGCCCCAGCGCCAGCAACAGCTCCAGCTCGCGCTGGCCCGGGCCCAGAACCAACTCGACGCGGCCGACGGCAATGCCATGGTCCGCGTCCGCCGGCGTCCGGCGGTGCCGGTGAACGCGCCGGTGCTCGGCACCCTCGCGATGCTCAGCTGCGCGGCGAGCCTCGGTCTCGCGCGCAGGGTTGCGCCGGTGCTTGCCCGCCGATCGCCACCGCCGCGAACGAGAGGGAGGCCATGATGCGCCGTACCCGCGCCTTGTCCGTCCTGCTGGCCGCAACACTCGGCGGGCTCGGTACCGGTGCCGGAACCACACCGGTCGGCGCCGCCAGCAGTTGCGGGCATCGACACGGACCCTGGACGGTCGTCGACCCGCCGGCGTTCCCGGCGTCGGCCGCGTCGCACACCCAGGCCGGGGTGGCCGACATGGTTCCCGGCGGATCGGGTTCGCGGCTGTTCGCCACCAACGGTGACACGATCATGCGCTCGACCAACCTCGGGTGCAGCTGGTCGACCGTCTTCAGTCTCGACCCGACCCGCGACCCGTCCGCGGTCGGCGTTCCGGACACGTTGCTGCGGGCGTGGCCGGACGCCGCCATCACCTCGGTCGTGGCGGCCGGCCCGACCGTCGCGTACGCCCTCATCCGCGGCGAGGGGACCGCCATGGACCAGTTGGCGACCGAAGCCGGCGCGCCGCTGTTCTGGGCGGTCAGCACCAACGGCGGGACGAGCTGGAAGCTGTCCGTCGTCGAAGCGCCGTCGGCGGCCGGCGGGCAGCCGGTCCCGGTGTTCACACCGTCGGCCACGCCCTCGCTCTACGTCGCGCCGAGTGATCCGCGCACCGTCTACCTGTCGCTGAACGCCACCGCGACCACGCCGGCCCCTGCGGTGGGCGAGGTTGCCTCGATCGTCGACGACGAGGCCGGGACCCCGGCACTGTCGGCGGCGTACCAGACGTTCGAGGCGCTCGGGACGACGAACGGCGGCGCGAGCTGGTACGTCCTCGGCGAGTCGTTGAACACCGTTGCCAACGGGCGGCTCGTCGTGGATCCGTCGAACCCGCGCACCCTGTGGGCGTACGGATCGTCGGACTGGGGGAGCCAGGACGGCGTCGTCTCCCAGTCGACCAACGGCGGCCGCACGTGGTACGCGGTGCCGCGCGCCCCGCACACGCTCGGCACCCGGCGTGCGCAGGGCATGGGCGTGCAATGGCTGGACGCCGTCCACCCTCACGGCGCGGCCGCGCGGCTGCTGATGAACTGGCCGGACGGCGGCGTGAACGGCACGTTGCCGCCACCCAAGATCTACGCCTCGACGAACGGCGGCCGCACGTGGAAGGTGCTGCCGGTCCCGCCGACGCTGAACGCGTGGGGTTACGTCAGCGCCGCGCGCCCGCGTTGGGTCTGCGCCGGCAGCCAGGACGTGCTGGCTCTGGCCGAGTTGCAGAACGGCGCCTACTTCGGCGCCGCCAACTCCTCGACCACGACGCCGGCCGCTGCGACGGCCTATCGGTTCCTGCGGTTGCACCACGGCAGGTGGTCGGCGGTCGCGACGCCCGGCTTCCCGGTCCAGACGAATGCCAGCGTGTCCTATTCCGACTTCCGGTTGACCGATAGCTCGGGCCGGCTGTTCGTGACGGCGTACGTGTCGCGCCAGCAGACGACCCCGACGTTCCAGACGGCGACGACGGTGACTTCGTACGGCCTTCTCTATACCGGCGGCTGTTGATGCTCGCCTTGTCGACCGGACGGGCGAGCGGTTGGCGGCTGCACGCCGGGGTGATCGCCAAGCGGCCGAGCGTCGTCGCGAGTGCGACGACCGCGGCGCTGATCGCTCTGACGCTGTTGCTGCCCCAACGACCGGTGTCGCTGGCCGCCGGTCACGCCGGCGCGGCCCTGCCGAGGCGGCAGCCTTCCGGCGCCGCGGACGGCGCGCCGGCCCCGCCCGGTGCGCAGGTCCGGGTGGTGACGCTGGTGCGCCGGACCGAGGCGCCGCCAACGACGCCGTACGGCGCACAGGGACCGGCGCAGCTGCCGGTCGCGACCGGAAACGTGCTCACCCGCAGCCCATGCCCCGGCGTGCGGGTCACCGGCCGGCTTGCCGTCGTCGGGATGCCGGATGCGTCGTCTTCGGTGTGGGACACCGCAAGCGCGGCGGTCAACAGCGGTCAGCAGGTGGTGGGCGTGCCGCCGGCAGGTGTGGGTGGCGGCGCCGCTGTTGCGTCCACGTCGTTCGTCGTTCCCGGTGGGCGGCCCGGACGGCTGCTCGCGTCGGACGGCACGAAGGTGCTGCGCACGTCGGACGGCGGGTGTTCGTGGGCTCCGGTGCTGTCGCTCGATCCGACCGCGCATCCCGCGGGCGCGTCGGTCACCGACGGTGCGATCCCGGTGCCACCCGGATATGCCGTCACCGCGATTGCCGCAGCCGGCGACCAGGTCTACGCGACCATCGCGCCGCCGTGGTGGTCGACGGCGTACGGAACGTACGGCGGGCATGTGGTGCTGGCGGCGAGCGCCGACGGCGGCACGACGTGGTCGGCCTCAGTTCCGCTGGCCGGCCAACCCGTGTCGGCGGGTGGCATGCAAGTGACGAGCGCCATGCAGGCCCTGCCGGCGGGGAGCGGGTACCCGCAACTGCTCGCCGTCGCACCGACCGATCCCCACGTCGTGTATCTCGAGACGGCCGCCGACGCAGCGCCGGGAACCAGCGCGAGCTCGGGCCGGATGCGGTTGTTCGTGAGCCGTGACGGCGGCTCGACCTGGCAACTCGCCGCCGTGCCGATCCGCCCCGGTCCGCACTGGGCGATGCCGGCGCTGTACGCGGTCGGCACTGCCGAGGACTACCTGTTCCAGTTGCGAGTCGACCCGAGCCGGCCAGGGCGGATCTACGGGCTCGGTGTGGAGACGCCGCCGGGTACGACGCCGCCGCGGGCGAACGGCGTGGACGGCGCCGACACCCAGAACGGGCGGTTCGAGTCCGACGGCACGCTCTACGTGTCCGGTGACTACGGGAAGAGCTGGACCGGGCTGGCCGCACCGACGGAGGACACCGGCGTCGGCTATCCGATGATGACCTACATCGACGACTACGCGGTCGCCGATCACGGCTCGGGCTTCGCGGCCGCGGTCGTCGAGCACTACCTCGACCCGCAGACGAACGGCTTCGTCTACGTGGTGCTGCGCTCGACCGACAACGGAACGCACTGGACGACGTTGCCGTCGCCGACCACCTTGCGCGAGGTCTACCTGCCCGTCGGCGAGGAGTCGTCGCAGGCACAGGAAGTGACGACGGACGGCGTCTACAACCAGATCCAACCGCTGTGGTTGTCGTTCCTGCCGGACGGGGTGAGCTTGAGCCTCGGCGTCGATCCGGCGCCGGGCATCACGACCGCGTCGATCAGGTCCTACCGGCTGCCGCCCGGCGCGCCTTCGTGGCAACGGGTCGGATCGAGCCCGGTCGGCGTGGCCGGCGCGAAGTACGACGTACGCGACTGGAACTTCAATCCGGTCGCGCCCGCACTGGATCAGGCGGCCGGGCTCGTCTACACCGTCGTCCAGTGCCGCAGCGTGGTCGAGAACGCAGTGGTCGCGACCATCGACGACGCATCCGGCGAGACGGAGCAGATGGTTTCGTACGCGGGCCCGGTCTACCTGATCGCGAACCACGAGTAACGGCAGCGAGGAGGCGAAGATGTCGTCGGCGGTGCTCCCGACCGAAGCGCCGGTCCTCGACCGGGCGCTGCCGTCGGTCGAGCCGATGCGACGGCTGGTGCTCACCAGGCGCGCCACGGCATGGCTCGTCGTCGCGTCGGCGGGTCTCGTGTGCTTCGCCGTGCTGTTGTACTGGTGGTCGAGTCCGGTGACGCGGGAGACCGGCGGCACCGGAAGCGTGCTGGTCGAGCTCGGCCGGTCGGCCGGGATGCTCTCGGCGATCCTGATCCTCGTCGAGGTCACGCTGATGGCGCGCGTCCCGGCGCTGGAGCATCGCATCGGCACCGATTGGCTGGCGGCCGCGCATCGGTGGCTCGGCGGCTACATCTTGTGGCTGGTTCTCATCCATACCGTGACCATCACCATCGGCGATGCGCTGGCGGTGCACACCTCCGTGGTGCACGAGGCCGCCGTCCTGGTGCTGACCTATCCGGATGTCCTCGCCGGCACGGTCGGGCTCGGGCTGCTCGCGCTCGTGGTCATGACGTCGCTTCGCCCGATCCGCCGCCGGTTGCGCTACGAGACGTGGCAGTGGGTCCACCTGTACGTGTACGTCGGCATCGGACTGGCGTTCGCCCACCAGTTCGCGACCGGTGCGCTGTTCATGCACAGCCTTCCGGCTCGGGTGGTGTGGGCGAGCGCGCACGGCAGCGTCGCGTTCCTTGTGCTGCGCTATCGCATCGGCGATCCGATCTGGCGATATGCGCGCCACCGCTTCCGCGTCGTCGACGTGACCAGCGAACCCGACGGTTCGACAAGCGTCTATGTCTCCGGCCGCAGACTGGATCGGCTGCCCGTCGTCGGCGGCCAGTACTTCCGCTGGCGCTTCCTCGTTCGCGGCGGCTGGTCCCAGGCCCATCCGTTCTCCCTGTCGGCGGCACCTAACGGATCCTGGTTGCGGATGACCGCCAAGCCGGTCGGCGACCACACCAACTGGCTCGCGCACTGCCAACCGGGCACGCGGGTTCTGCTGGAAGGGCCGTACGGCGCACTGAGCGGGCGGCTGCGTCGCGGCCGGGAAGTGCTGCTCATCGGCGGCGGTTCCGGGGTCGCGCCGCTGCTCGCCATCGCGGAGCACGTCATCGCGAGCGGAACCGACGCGGTCACGTTGGTCTACCGCGTCAGTGACGCCGGTCAGGTCAACTTCGGCGACGAACTCGTGCGCCTGCAACGCACCGACCGGTTCCGGCTGCTGGTGGTCACCGGGCACCGCGGCACCGGTGACGACGACGACCCGCTCAGCCCGGCGATGCTTCGCGATCTCATCACCGAACCGGGCTGCTGCGACGCGTATGTCTGCGGCCCGCCCGGGATGACGGAGCGCGTCAACCGCGGACTGCGTGCCGCCGGATTGCCTATCGGCCGGATCCACACGGAAGGGTTCGCGCTCGCATGATGAAGCCCGCCATCAAGACCGGCGTCGTACTCGGTCTGACTGCGGTCGGACTCACGTTGACCCTGCGCTACCGCACCCCGCCCGCGGCCCCGACGCACGCGTCGCCCTCGACCACGGTCGCGATGCGATCCGTCACGACTCCCGACGGACCTGCGTCCGCTCGCGTTCTCGCGTCCGCTCGCCCTGCCCGGCCGGCCGGTGCGCCACCGCCGCGATCCGTCACCGTGACGCGCACGGTCACGATTACCACTGGTGGGGGAGGGCCGGCCGCGAAAGCCGATCCGCACCAGACGAAGGCGGCGGCGGGGCCGGCACAGACCTACACGTGCCAAACGTTCCAGGCCGGCAGCTTCGGCCCGGTACAGGTCGCCATCAAGATCCAGGGCACTCACTGGGCCGACGTCGTGAACCTCCAGCTGCCGAACGGAAACTCGACCAACGACCAGATCAACGGCTACGCCGGCCCGCAACTGCGCAAGGAGGCGCTGCGGCTCGAAAACGCTGATATTCAAACGGTTTCGGGGGCGACGTACACCAGCGACGCCTATCGCGAGTCGCTGCAATCGTGCATCAACCAATGGAGTGGGTGACGGGCGCGGCGGCGGCTGGACAGTCGCTGGACAGCCGCCCGCCAATCGCTGTCGCCGTCGTTGATCCAGACCTAGCGTGAGCGTCGGTTCGTGAGGAGGTTCCCGTGACACCACAGCCATCGAGCACGGGCTGGACGGCCAGCCTTCGCCGGCCTCGCGTCTCCATGCTCGCCACCGTCGCCGTCCTCTGCGCAGGTGCCGGCGTGGTCGGCGGTGCGCAGGCTGCGCCGGCCCGTTGTCATGTCTCGCCGGGGCCGTGGACGACAACGAGCACTCCGCCGGGTACCAACCTGATCAACACGACCGAGCAGAACGACTCGCAGGGCGAGCTGCAGCCGAGCCCTGTCCCCGGTGTCGGGCTGGCCGTCGATCCGGCAAGCCCGAAGGACATGTTCTACGCCACGCCGCGGCAGCTGTTCCGTACGCTCGACGGGGGTTGCACGTGGCAACTCGCGTTCTCGCTCGACAGCCAGCCGGGGACGTCGTCGTCCCCGACCGAGGTCGTTGCGTCCTCGGATCAGCTCTACAGCATCACGTCGTTGGCGATCGCTTCGACGAGCCGGACGGCCAACCACGCGACGGTGTACGTCACCGCGACCGAGACCCAGGCGAATCAGGAAACGCTCGACGAGCTACCGACGCTGTTCCTCGTGAGCACGGACGGCGGTGCGACATTTCATGCCCCGCAACCACTGCCGAGCGCGAACGCACCGGAAGCTCCCGAAGGCGTGCCGGCCTGCGAGAACACCACCCTCGAGGTTGCGCCGAGCGATCCGAAGACCGTGTACATGCAGTGCGAGCAGACCCGTCTGTGGTGGCTGAGCCTGGGCTTCTACACGGCCATCGCCTTTGCGCTGTTCCCCAACGCGTCTCCACTGTTCGTCACGCATGATGCGGGTCAATCGTGGACCCAGGTCTCGGCAGCGCTGGGAGTCCTGGCAACCCAACCTGTGCAGAGCGGTGACGGCTTCCTGCTCGCCGGCAACCAGCCGCCGTCCCAACCCGATTTCATCGTCGATCCGCGCCATCCCAACACGTTGTGGACCACGAATCTCGCCGTCGGCGCATCGACGACCGGGGCGGCCAGCGGTCAGCTGGGCCAGTATGCGACCGGCGTTCTGTGGCGCTCGACCGACAGCGGCGCGACCTGGACGAAGGTGTTCGCACCGGCCGACACCCACCTTGCCGGAGTGGACGCGGAGTACACCCCTTCCGGCGTGGAACGAATCGTCACCTGGGGTCCATCGGTCAAGGGCAACAGCAAGCCGCAGGTGTACCTCTCCCTCAACGGCCGGAGCTGGGCTGCCTTGCCGGCGATCCCGTTGACCGCGATACCCAAGGTGAACGGCGCACTGCAGAGTTGGACGGCGTTCGAGGCGGTCACGTTCGCCGCGGCGACGAACGACATTCTGGCCATCCTGCAAGCCGGCGGCGACTACGGCAATCCTGGGGCTCCGTGTACGCACGCCGAGGCGGTGCACTACACCGTCAAGAGCAAGAGATGGTCGCCTGTCCCCACGCCGAAAGAGGCCATCGCCGATCCGCACGGAATCAGCCTTGCCTGGCCGGCCAGCGACCATCGTGGTCTCGCCACCACGACGTACTACGCGAACGGCGGGAACGGTAGTTGCGGCTCGAACAACCAGCCGGTGCTCCTGTCGTACACCGACCACACCCGAAGCTAGCGAACGGGAGGTCCCGTGACGCGACCGCATTCGACGGCCACGTGGCCCCGTCCCGAGCTTCGCCACCGACGGACGCTGACCGTGTTGACGATCGCGGCGCTGTGTGGGGGCTCCGGCGTCGTCACCGGTGCAAGCGCTGGATCGGTCGCGCGATGTAAACCATCCGCCGGACCATGGACCACGATCGACACGCCACCACCTGATGACAGTCTCGTGACCACGACTGAAGAGACGTACATCAATAATGCGTCGCCGGGGGTCGGTCCCACAGTCGATCCTGCAAGTCCCAAGACCATGTTCTATGCGAACAACAGGCAGCTTTTCCGCACCCAAGACGCCGGATGCACGTGGCAGATGATCCTGTCTCTGGACACCTTGCCAGGACCCTCCTCAACAGCTGGGCAGGCAGCGGCACCGCTTGATCCGAACTACAGCATCAGCTCGGTGGCGGCAGAATCGACGAGTCGCTCGCCCAACCACGAGACGGTCTACGTCGTTGCGACCGACACGGATACCAATAAGCTCACGTTGGACGAGCTTCCGACGTTGTTCCTCGTCAGCACGAACGGCGGCGCGACATTCGACGACCCCCAGCCGGTACCGAGCGCGAACGCGCCGAGTGCGCCGGAGGGCACGCCAGCTTGTGGGAACACCGCCTTGGTCGTTTCGCCTAGCGATCCGCGCACCGCATATTTCGAATGCGAACAGGTGCGACTTCTGCAGTTGGTCGTGCTGTCCGCGCTATCGCTCGTCACGAACCCGATTCAGTTTTTCGTCACCCATGACTCCGGCACGTCATGGACCCAGATCTCGTCGCCGCTGACCGTTACCGCGACACCGGAACCAGCACCGCCCTCGTACAATCAGACGAGTCTGAGTCCCTGGACATCATCCCAGCCGTACTTCATCGTCGACCCCCGCCACCCGGCCACCTTATGGACCGCGTCGCTGGCGGGCGGCAGCGCACCGACTGCCGGCTTGTGGCGATCGGCTAACGCGGGTGCCTCCTGGACGAAGGTGTTCGCTGCGCCGCCGAACGTCATGCTTGCCGGAGTCGACGCCGAGTACACAGCCCAGGGATCAGAACGTGTAGTCACCTGGGCCCAGCCGCCGTTCGGCACTCCCAACCCGTCCGTGTACCTATCGGTCAACGGCGGGCGGACCTGGACGACGTTGCCGGCGATTCCAACCACGGCAGTGCCCACGGTCAATGGAGCTCGCCAGGCATGGGCGAGCCCGCCGATCGAGGATGTCACTTTCGCGGCGGGCAGCAACGACCTCCTCGCAATCATGCGGGTCACAGGTGACTACGGGCAACCGGGCGGGTCTTGTCATCATGCCGAGGCCGTGCGCTACAACATCAAGAGCGGGAGATGGTTGCCGGTTCCGACGCCCAAAGAAGCCGTCGCCAGCCCGCATGGACTTACCCTGTCGTCGCCGGTCAGCGATCACCGCGGGCTCGCCATCACTACCTATTACGCAGTGGTCGATTGCGGGCCCTATCCGCCGTCGCCGCCGGTGTTGATGTCCTACACCGATCACACGAAGAGCTGAGCACCGGCGCCGCTCCACAGCGGGCGGCCCCGCGCGCTACCGCTCGTACGTGTACACGTCGTGGCTCGTCGCGCGGCTGGTCCCGTACGACGTCGTGACGGTGAGGTGATTCGCGCCGGACCCGTGCGCCGGCGTTACCGCGTTAATGCGTGCCGGACTGACGACGGTGAAGTGGGTGATGGGTGTGCGGCCGACGTGGATCGCTTTGACCTGATAGAAGTTCGTGCCGGTGATGGTGATCCGGGTTCCACCGCGGATGGTGCCGCTCCGGGGACTCACGCCGGTAACGGTCGGCGGCGGAGTGACGTAGGTGTAGCCGTCGCCCGCGGTGGCAGCGCTGGTGCCGGTGACCGTCGTAACCGTGACTTCCACGACGCCGGGGTCGTGTCGGGGCGCGACGGCGTTGATCTGGGTCGGACTGACGACCGTGTAACTGGTCGCGCTGGTGCTGCCGAAGTGCACAGACCGAACGATGCCGAACCCGGTGCCGGTGATCGTCACATGAGTGCCGCCGGTGGCCGGGCCGCGCGACGGTTGGACGGCGTTGACCACCGGCTGCTGGTCGACGTACGCGGCGTCTTCCGGGTTCTGTGCGCCGTCGCTGGCGGTGACCGCGCCGGCCTCGATCGCGCCGGTCACCGCATCGAGGATCTCGTCGTCGCCGGCCGGCGCGGTGGGGGCGAGTGCGCCGCCGGTGACCGTGCCGATGACCTGGTAACTGGTGCACGTGATCGAGTTGTTGGAGCCGGTCGGTCCACCGGAGGCTTCGGTCGCGGCCGCGCAGCGCAGCCGGGTACCGTCGGCATCGAGAAGGTACAGGTCGGTCGCGACCGGCTTGGTTCCCCCGGCGCGCAGGTCCCGGTCGAAGTAGTACGTCGTCTGCAGCGGCGAAGACTGGTCGTCGACATGAATCGCGACGAGGTGCGTGCCCAGCCCGAGGTTTCCTGGAACGAACGTCACGCCACCGTCCGGGAACGCCTGGTCGAGCGAATCAGCTTGTCCGGCCGACTTGCTGCCACCGGCCGCGGACACCGCACCAGGCTGTACGGCGACCCCGACGGCTGAGTTCACCGTCCCGGCGGGCACGGTGACGACGACCTGCCGCGGCTGGCCGGTGCTGTCGTTGACGACGCGTGGGGGATTGCTGGGCACGACGGGGCCGGAATTGGCAGTGTTGGCACCCGTGATCTGCCGGGAGTCACCCGTGGACACGACGAAGCAGGCGCCGGTGCTCACCGCGGTCGTGCCGACCGTCGTCCCGCACGGCGCAGCGGTGCCGAGCGTCACCGGCTGGTCGAACCCGTACACGACCTCGTCCGCGATCCGGGAACGGCCTGATCCCGAGGAAACGGTTACTCGCGGCTTATAGGTCACCGTGCTCAGGTGGGGCGGCGCGCCTGCCGGCGGCGCGGTCACCGCAACGGTGCGCAAGACGTTCACGCCACCCTGCGGCACCGCGAGCGAGGTGTTCTGCGGATCGGTGCTGACCACGCCGGCGTCGGCGTAGGCCCGGGTCACCTGGGATGGAGTGATCGCGGTGATCGGCAGCGTGCCAGGGTTGGGACACGTCGTCGTCACGGTCGTGGTGCCCGACCCCGAGCTGTACGTGCAGGTGATCGTCGAGCCGTCCTGCATCGCCAGATGCCACCCGCCGCCGCTGCCCGAGGTCACGTACGCCGGTCGGTCGAACCGGAACGTCACGTGCGTGTCCGTCGGGTCGGGCGTCGGATCGGTGAGCGCGCTGGAGAAGCTGCTCACGTCCACGAGCGCCGGGCCTACGGTGACGCCGGGCTTGTTGGGCACCGTCCGCGCCGTGCCGAGCGGCACGCTCCCCGGTGGGTTCACCTTGCCGCCCGCATCGGAGACGGCGCCGGTCGACACGCTCGCGAGCGATATGTCCGCCAGCTGCGCGGCCGTCACCGGCGCGCTCGCGGTGCCGAACGTGACCCGCGCCGACTTGCCGCCGTCTTCGAGCAACACGCTCTGCCCGTCGAATCGCAAATCGGCGTCGAAGCCGACCAGGTGGAAGTCCGCGGCCACGAGCGACTGCTGCGCCAGGGCCTCGTCGAAGACGAATCGCACAATCTCGCCCGATGACGACGACGCGCCCGACGCTGGCGGCGCCGCACCGAACAGTGACGCGGAGACCAATTCCGGCAGTGCCGTCCCGGACGCCGCTGTGACGCTATTGGTACCGGCGGTCGCGGAGAGAGCCAGCCCCGATGCTGCGAGAGGGACGATTCCGCCGAGCAGAACGAACAACCGACGTCGAGCCATAGCTACTCCTCGATCGTGCGTCACCCCCGACTAGATGTCTCCTGCACCAGACATTCACCAGTAACTACGTCCGAACTCCGCTTCAGCAACCAGTTGGCCTGAAGTTGGCCACCCGGCGGCCGGTTGCGTGCCACGACTTCACGTCGAGGGATGGCGGGCGCGGCCGCCGGCGTCGGCCGCGACGACGGCGTCAAAGGGGGCCGCCATCGATGAGTCGTGCAGCCAGATGCAGTGTTGCAGGCTGTCGATCACCAACTGCGCGTGTTCGCAGCGCCACAGTGCGATCCGTTGAGTTGTGTCAAGAACCGAGGCGTCCACGAGCCGTGCACGTCCGGTGCGCGGGTGCGGTAGGACAACCGCGAGTTTCTCGACGGCAGCGTCGCGAGCTCGTTTGGCCTCATTCAACGCGTCGATGAGGTGGTCGCGCAGATTCACCGGCTCTCCCCTAGTGAACGATGACGCACGCGCCAGTGCCTCTCTACTGTGTTGTTCGCAACGGGAGACCTGGCTGTGGTCGACGCAGTCGCACCGCGCGTGACCACTTGCTGGCGAAGAACCGATCGGCGTCCATGCTGGGTCCTCTCCAGCCATCGCCCGGCAGGCATCGCTCGACCATCTATCAGAAACCACGGAAGTGCCTGCGCCAGCAACGGGTTGTCCTGAGGTTGGCGACATCCTGGCGCGGTCGGCTTGTACGACGCTCGGTGCGGCCTGTCTCTTCGACTCCCGCTGTGATTTGCGCGATGCATCTGCTCACGTTGCGAAATGCGCGTGGCCGCGTAGGAGTGAGTGACCAAGAGGCGTGGCGAAATCGCGAAGGGCGCGGAGATGACGATGAATGCACTGCCGAGGCGCGTCACGACGCGGCTGGCGCTGCTGGTAGTTCTGTTAGTTGGTGCACCGGCGGCGTGGGCAACGTCGACATCCGCGCCGGTGTCGAAACAACACGTGCACGTCGCGTCGCCGGCGAAGGCCGGACCGATCCTGCTGCCGACAGTCGGCAACCAGTGGAGCCGGGCGTTTCGTACGGCGCAGTCGTACAACCCGCCGGCGCCGCCGTGCCCGGAGAGCGGGAAGTTGCCGGGCCCGTTCTCGAACTGCGGGCTGCCGGAGTTCCCGGCCGTTGGTCAGCCCTATCCGGGAAACATGGCCTACTGGGGCGGGCACGTGCAGCTCAAGCCCAAGATCTATCTGGTCTTGTGGGGCTGGGGACGCGAAGGCGCGTTCAACGCGGACTGCGCGCGTGAGCGCGTCGCGGAGCCGGGCCTGCGCGCCGCGACGCTGAAGTGCGACCCCGACGGCACCGGCAAGCTGATGGCCGACTTCATCTCCCAGCTCGGTGGCACCGCATGGGCCGGCCTGCAGACGCAGTACTACGACTCCGCCGGCCGGCACATCACGAACCCGCGCAACCAGCTCGGCGGCATCTGGGTGGACGACTCCGGCAACCTCGACAAGGCGAAGACGAACGGCGACGGCAGCGGCATCTACCGGCAACTCGCGCAGGAAGCGGCCCGCGCGGTCGGGCACTTCCGTGTCGGGGACCTCGCGGACGCCGACTTCGTCATCGCTCAACCGCAGAACTACAGCGACCCGATCGCGCAGTCCTCGGGCTACTGCGCGTTCCACGACTACACCGAGCCGGTGCTGCAGGGCGGCGTCTACAACAACATCCGCAGCGGCATCTCCTACACCAACATGCCCTACATCCTGAACATGGCGAGCAGTTGCGGCGCCAACCTGGTCAACTCCGGCCCGCGCGGCAAGCTCGACCCGGTCACGATTGCTCTGGGCCACGAGATCGAAGAGACGGTCACCGATCCCGGCGCGGAAGACATCCTGCCCAACGGCACGGCGGTCGGCGGTTGGTACGACCCGTTTGACGCGAACGAGAACGGCGACAAGTGCGCCTACGTCGGTATGGACACTCCGGGTGAGCCGGGCTCGGCCGCGAACATCCGCGGCAACCGTGGCACCAACTTCCCGGTGCAGTCGCTCTGGAGCAATCAGGCCGTGCTCGGCGCCGGCTGGTGCGCGGGTGCGGGCACCGACATGCCGGTGCCCAACGGCTGAACGACCGGGCAACTTGGCCGGGACAGGAGGTTGGCGGCCGGCGGCGAACCCAGCGGCATGCACCCGAGGCTCCTGCCGATCATCACCGCGACCGCGACCGTCGCGATGGCGTGCGTCCTACCCGCTGTCTCCGAGGGTGCAGCCAGCAGCCACCTGGCGTTGGTCAACCCGCTCGCCGGCTCCCTCGGCGCCGGCTTCCCGACCGTGGCCGCCGGCGTGCCCTTCGGCATGGTGACGCCCGGCCCGGCCACCACGACACCGCTCGGCGACGAGCCGGTCAACTACGTCGGCTACGCCTACCAGGACCCCGAGATCCGCGGCTTCGCGCTGACGCACTTCTCCGGCGCCGGGATCCATATCGGCGGCGAGCTGCCGTTCATGCCGACGACGGGCGCCGTCACCAGTGCGAATCCGGCCGACTGGGCCAGCCCGTTCTCCCACGCCGAGGAGACCACGGCGCCCGGCTACTACGCCGTCACCCTCGACCGCTACCAGACGCGCGCCGAGCTCACCGCCACCACTCGCACGGCGGTCGAGCGCTACACGTTCCCGGCCACGACGCAGGCGAACCTGCTGCTCGACGTCACCCGCGACAACGACAGCAACCAAGCACCGAACGGCACGACGCAGACCGGCGACATCACCATCCCGGACGATCGGACCGTCACCGGCGACGTCGACGTGCCGGGCTCCGGCGGCGTCACCATTTACTTCACCGCCCGGTTCGACCGGCCGTTCACCGCGCACGGCACGTGGTCCGACGCGGGCGGTCTCGAGCCCGGTGCCGGTGCAGCCGCCGGGCGGGGTGCCGGTGGCTGGGTCGGCTTCGACACCACTCAGGACCAGAGCGTCGGCGTACGGATCGGCGTCAGCTACACCAGCCCGGCGGAGGCCGCCGCCAACCTTGACGCCGAGGCGCCCGACGGCACCGGCTTCGACACCGTCAAAGACGACGCGCAACAGCAATGGGACGCGCGGCTGCACAGCATCGACGTCACCGGTGGCACCGCCGACGAGCAGCAGACGTTCTACACGTGCCTCTACCACGCGCTGCTGATGCCGACGACGTACGACGACGCCGACGGCAGCTACCTCGGGTTCGACGGCGCCGTCCATGCCGTCGCGGCCGGCGAGCACCACTACACGGACCTGTCGCTGTGGGACACGTACCGCACGCAGACGCCGCTGCTCACCCTCGTCGCGCCGGACGTGGCGCACGACGTCGGCATCTCGCTGCTCGACGACGCCGATCAGAACGGCGGCGTCATCCCGAAGTGGGTTCGCGGCAATCGCGACTACTCGATCATGGGCGGCGACTCCGGCACTCCCACTCTCGCCACGCTCGTGACCGACGGTGCGCTCACCGGTGCCGACGCGCAACGCGCGTACGACGCCATCTACCGGCAGGCCACCACCGACCCGCCGCCGGGCGGCTCACCGCGCAGCGACCTGCCCGACTACTTGTCGCTGCACTACATCCCGTTCGACCACAGTGACCGTGGCGCCGCGGTCACGCTCGAGTACGCGATCGACGACGCAGCGGTCGCGGCACTCGCGAGCACCTACGGCACGACTGCGCAGGTCGACGAGATGACCGTTCGGGCCGGCTACTGGAAGAGCCTGTACGACAAGGACGGCTCGAAGTTCCTCCGGCCGCGGATGTCCGACGGTTCGTGGGCCAACCCGACGACAGAGGGTCCGGTGTCGACGTACGACCCGGACTTTCAGGACGGCTACCAGGAAGGGACCGGCTGGCAATACGAATGGCTGGTCCCGCAGGACGTCCGCGGTCTCGACGAAACGCTCGGTGACACGACGATGAAGCAGCGGCTCGACGAGTTCTTCTCGACGCTGGTCGACCAGCAGGCCGCGCCGGCCGTACCGCTCGCGCAGCAGCACGCGAGCGCGTTCGGCATCTATTACGCCGGCAACCAGTACACGCCGGCGAACGAAACCGACCTGCAGGCGCCGTGGCTCTATGACTGGCTCGGCGAGCCGTCGAAGACCGAGCAGGTCGTGCGCGCGGCGACGGCCGTGTTCAACGCGACGCCGTACGGGCTGCCCGGCAACGACGACGCGGGCACGATGAGCGCCGCCTATGTGCTGTCCGCGATCGGGCTGTACCAGGCCCAGCCCGGGGTCGACGCGTGGGAGCTTTCGACGCCGATCTTCAGCAACGTCGTCATCAACGGCCCCGGCAGTTCCGGTCCGCGGTTCACGATCGACGCGCCCGGCTCGAGCAGCATCGACCAGTACGTCGCAGCCGCGACGCTCACCCAACCCGGCCGGAGTGCGGCGGCGCCGCTCGGCAAGACGTGGCTGGCCAACGGCGACCTGCACAGCCGCCGGACACTGGCCTTCACTCTCGCCGCGACCGCCACCGATTGGGCCACGGATTCGTCAGCCGCGCCGCCAAGCCTCTCCGACCCGGCCGGTTGACCGGAGTCGCAGCGATCTGAATCGGCGCTGCGGTCGTCTCGTGCAGACCTACGTTGTTCGGGCGCTCCAGGGCCCGGCGTCGGCGGGGTAGATGTCGTAGGCGGCCTGGGACGCAATGAACGTCGCCATGTCCAGCTCGCCGGTACGCACTCGCACGAGACTGCGGAAGAACTCGAACCGTTCGACGCCTGGAGTGATGACGATGAACAGTTCGGCGTTGCAGTCGGGGGCGGCGGCGAAGGCGTGCGCCGAGTTGGGGGGCACGACGACGAGGTCGCCTTCGCCGGCACGGATGAGTCGCGGCCCGACCAGCACATCAGCTGTGCCGGACAGCACGTAGAACAACTCCGACGCCCTCGAGTGCTGGTGCGGGCCGGCTCCGACCATTCCATCGGGCAGTCGGCATCGGTGAGCCGAGAGGGCGCCGCCCGTGTGGCTCGCGTCCAACAGCAGTTGCAGCATTGCGTCGCCGAGCTCGAAGACTTCCGCGTCGGCGGCGACCGCGACCGCACCGGTGCCGTCGAAGGTGGGCGTCTCCGTTATGGCGGCGACGGTCCTCCTAGCCCGGAGCGAGGTCAAGCCCTCGCGACGGCGTTACCGGTCGTTGATAGCCGGGAAGACCGGAGGCATGTGGTCAATTGTCGCGATGTCGCCGAACAGTACGACCGGCCACGGTGGAACGGCGTTCATGGTGATGTTCTTCGTCATCGCCGCGGTGATCGTGGCCGGCACGATCCTGTCGTTACTCAAACGACGTGGGTCGCGATGACCATGACCTGGATAGTGATGTCGATCCTGCTCGTGCTGGCTGTGTTGACGGTGACAAGCCTGCGCCGGGGCGGGCCGGGACCAGGTGTGCGATGGGTCCCGCGGTCGATGCGGCCACGCCTGAATCGCTATTACGCCAGCAAAGGGTGGACGCCGCCCTACACCGCTGATGGTCGGCGCAATCCGGATCGCTCCGCGCTGTAGGCCCGCGCGCCGTTCTTTCATCCGCGCATGTGCCGCAGCGTCCTCGTAACGCGTCGTCAGTGATTGCCATTGGGTGGCAGTACGACGGGCACGTTCACCGACCAGGCATAGGTGCCGGTTGCCAACACATCGGTGCAGGGGGACTGCAAGTTGCTGCTGACGGACAGAAGATTGCTCTCGCAGTCCGCGTAGAGGGTTGCTGTTCCGGTGCCGCTGGCCGTCGGGCCCAGAGCGCCTTGGGTCGCGTTGACGCTGCCGAGGTTCTTGCAGGTCGCGGTGGTGGACGCACCGGGTGTGAGCGTGTAGCTCCCTGCTAGTCCGGTGACGAGATCCTGTGGCGCGTTGCAGGTGAACACGTAACCGTCGAGCCCGCTGCCGCCGTTGAAGGCGACGGCGAGATTGGATTGGGTGAGCGCGGAGCAGCTCGTGATCGTCGCCTTCAGCGTCACCAGCGTGAAGTTCTGCAGAAGCGGCAGCGGATTCTGCGTGGTCATGCTGACGCACGGGCCGTTGACCAGTGGTGCCGCGCCGCTGACTTTGATATCGACCGCGACGTTGTTGTTGCCGGCGTTCGGGTCGGTCAGACTCGACTGCACGGACGGGGCGTTCACGTAGGTGCCGTTGACGGTCGGCGCGGTGGCGTTCTCGACGACGTTGAGTTGGCTGCCACTGGCCATGTCGCCGAGGCTGCAGCCGATGGTGACCAGCCCGTTGACGTCGGTCGTCGTCGAGCAGGCAGCGGCGTTGCCGTTCACTGCTGCCGAGCTGATCGCGACGCCGCCGTTGAGCGGGTCGGTGAACGTTGCGGCGGTTGCGGTCTGCGGCCCGGCGTTCTTGACCTGGAACGTGTACGTGAACGCGGCACCCGGAGCCGGCCCGCCGTTGCTGGCCGAGCCCGATATCTGCAGGTCTGCGCCGGTCGTCGTTCCGCCTGACGCGTGCGCGGCGATCTGCACCGGCGCGAGGACGGTCAGGCCTGCGGCCACGATGGCCAGTCGGGAACGACCTGCACGTCCGACGACACGACGGTGTAGTGACTTCGCCATTGAGCACCACCCTTGTCAGCGACTGGCGCCGACCGCGACGTTGAGGCCACGTTGGCGGGCCAGGGAAGTTCTGTCGATGAGACGATGGTCGTAAGACCTGAAGAACGCGATGACTAGTCATCCGTTCCCACCTCCTCATGGCAACCCGGTCGCACCTGTTGGGCGAAAAGCGCCCCGGACTGCCGCGGCGGCGGTCCATGATGAGTCGGGCATCGGCACTGCGGTGGGGAGGCGATGTGACGGTCGCGCGCGGGCGGTGGGCGTTCACCCCGACACTTGCGGTGACCGCGTTCCTGCTTGCCGGCTTCATCGCTGTTGCCGTCATCGGGTCGGCCGTCGTCTTGGTGTTGCGTCATCAGACCGACCGCGAGGCCGTGACCCAGGCCAAGGCGCTCACCGAGGTGGAGGCTCGCGACGTCGTGGCGCCGTACCTGCTCGATGCCTCGCTGGCGCCGGGCCCGGCGCGTGACGCGCTGGACCGGCAGGTCCGTGCTCACGTCCTCAATGCGGACGTCGTCCGGGTCAAGATCTGGGCCAGTGATGGCACCATCCTCTACAGCGACGACGCACAGCTGATCGGGATGCGCTACCCGCTCGGCCCGGACGAGCAGGTCGCGCTGACCGGCCCCGCGGCCGCGGCGATCAGCAACCTGACCGCACCGGAGAACGTGGCCGAACGCCACTTCGGGAAACTGCTCGAGGTGTATCTCGGCGTCCGCACGCCGTCGGGGCGACGGCTGTTGTTCGAGACCTACCAGCGCTACCAGTCGATCACGGAGTCTTCCAACCGATTGCTCGTCCGTTCGTTGCCGGCGTTGCTCGGCGGGCTCCTGCTGCTGTATCTGATCCAAGCGCCGCTGGCGTACCTGCTGGCGCGCCGGCTGCGTCAGGCGCAGGAGCAACGCGAGCAGGCTTTCGTCGAAACGCTCGCCACCGCGGACCGGGAACGACGGCGGGTGGCGGCCGACCTGCACGACGGCGTCGTACAGGGCATCGCCGCCATCAGTTACCGGCTGGCCGCCACCGCTCACGAAGCAGACCAGGACGGGGTGAGCGGTGTCGCGACCGCGATGCGCGAGATGGGCGTGCAGCTTCGGCACTGGGTACGCGAGTTGCGCACGTACGTGCTGGTGATCGCACCGCCTCGGCTGCACGCCCGCGGCCTCGTACCGGCACTGCACGACCTCGCCGAAACCCTGCGTGCGCGCGGGATCGAGGTCGTCCTCGCGGTCGACGACGAACTGGCGGTCGACGCCGACACCGAGCAGTTGATGTTCCGGGTCGCGCAGGAGGCCACCCGCAACGTCGTCAAACACGCGCACGCCACCCGCGTCACCTACCGCCTCACCGCAGAGGACGAGTGGCTCGCCCTCGCCGTCATCGACAACGGGCACGGGCTACCCGAGCAGCGCTCCGGCCCGCAGGATCGCGGCATCGGCGGCGCCGGGCTACGCCTTCTCGCCGACATCGCCGACCACGCCGGCGCCCGGCTGCGCATCGCCAACAATCCCGACGGCGGCGCGGCGGTCGAGCTACTCGTCCCGGCCCGATCGGCGGTGCCGGCATGATCCGCGTACTGATCGCCGACGACCACGCGTTGATGCGGCAGGGGCTCAGCGACCTGCTCCGCACCGAACCGGACATCGACGTGGTCGCGGTCGCGGACGACGGCGACACCGCGGTGCGGTTGGCGTCGCAGGAGCGGCCCGAGGTGGTGCTGATGGATCTCGGCATGCCCCGGCTCGACGGTGTCGCGGCCACGCGCGCGATCCTCACCGGCGATCCGAGCATTCGCGTGGTCGTGCTCACTTCACTGAGCCAGCCCGAACGCATCCTCGATGCGATCCATGCCGGCGCCGTCGGCTACCTGCTCAAGGACAGCGAGCCCGATGACGTCGTCCGCGCGATCAAGGCTGCGGCAGCGGGCCATGCGCCGCTGGATCCGCGCGCGGCAACCGCGTTGCTGCCAAGTCCCCGGCCAGGATCGCCGGTGGCCGAGCTGAGCCCTCGCGAACGCCACGTGCTCGCGCTCGTCGGTGCCGGGCTGCCGAACAAGAGCATCGCCACGCAGCTCGGCATCAGCGAAAAAACCGTCAAGGCACACCTCGGCCGCATCTTCACCCGGATCGGCGTTCGCGACCGCACCTCGGCCGCGCTCTGGGCGCAGCGGCACGACCTCATCGACGTCGTACCCACCGAGTAGACGGCTGGCTACGCTCGCAGCCGTGTTCACGGCGACCTCGCGCGAACAGGTGAGGGACTGGCTCACCGATCTTGCCCGCGAGGATGAGCGAGTGACGGCGGCGGCGCTGTTGGGATCCGGCGCCGATAGTGCCACGGATCGATGGTCCGACATCGACCTCGCGCTGCGGCTGGTCCCGGGAGCCGACGTGGCGCAGGTGGCCGACTCGTGGACGGATCTGATCGGCGCGCGCCTCGATCCGGTTGCACGCACGGACCTCTGGAGGCACGGCGGCCTGTACCGGGTCTTCCTGCTGCCGGACACGTTGCAGCTGGACTTGTCGTTCTGGCCCGACGACAAGTTCGGCGCGTACGGACCGAGCTTTCGCCTGGTGTTCGGCGAGGCTAACGACGTCGCGTGGCCGCCGCGCTCCGAGCCGAACTCGGTGCTTGCGTTGGGATGGCTGCACGCCTTGCATGCACGGTCCAGCATCGCGCGCGGCCGCGGATGGCAGGCGGTGTACATGATCGACGGCGTACGCGACCACGCGGTGCAGCTCGTCTGTCTTCGCCACGATGTGCCCGTCCACGAAGGACGCGGTGTCGACCGGCTGCCGGCGGCAATCACCGCCGGGCTCGTACCCACACTGCCGCACGGCGTCGATCGCGCCGAGTTGACGCGCGCGTTCGCCGCAGCCGCCGAACTGCTCGCCGCGGAGGCTGCGTACGTCGACCCCGACAACGCCGTACGGATACGTCAGACACTCGTCGAGCTCGTGCGGACATGTGATCCGGCGGCCGATGGGATCAGGAACGAGTAGCCGGCCGCGCGCTACGTTTCGGGAACGACGATGACCAACATCTCGTCGCCGCCCTTTTGGAACTCGTACGGCGATGGCCTGATCGCGGTCGTGCAGCCGCGGGCGGTGACACCGTCTCGAACCGCATCGACCAGTTCGCCCGTGTCGGTCCCGGCGTCGCTGATCAGCGGGAACACCCGGACTTCGCGCCGCGCCACGCGCGCCATCTCGCACGCTGCTGCCACGTGGAACTCCTGATCGAGCCGATCCGCGTACATGAACAGCAGGTGCGAACTCAACACGATGTCGAACGAGGCGTTGCGGAACGGCAGGCGCGGCAGGCTCCCCGCGACGTACGTCGAGGGACGTGCGGCGAGGTCACGCCCGAACGTGGCCGCGGCGGCTGTTCGTCGGTTGAGGTGGTCGGTGATGTCGGTGAAGAACGTCCAGACGAACGAGTCGACGGACGAGCCGGTGTGCCGGTTGCCGCGCACGGCCTCGGCGACTGCGTGTTCGGCAAGCCATTGCGCCGGCGCGGCGTAGACGGGATCGACGGCGACGACCGACATGCCCCGCGCGTGCGCCTCGGCGGCGAAACTGGCGGCTCCGCCCGGACAGTCGAGGATCGAGCGCGACATGTCTTCGTCGGTCAGCGCGAACATCGCGACGTACTCGTCGAAAGAGCGGGCGCTGACCAGCGTTCGCCCGATGTCCGGCAGTCCGCTCGGGTTCTGTCCGGCTGACACAAGAGAGAGCGTAAAGGCGGCCACCCGTCACATCGCTAAGAGCAGGCGCGACGGATGCGGCTCTTGAACTCGTCGTACGCGGCCTCGACGGGATGCGGCGGCGTCGCGCCCATCTCGCGCGGTTCGATCGGAGGACGACGGGTCAGGCGGGCCGGCGCGTCGTGATGGCCTGTGACGACCACCCACGGCTCGGCGAGACGTACGCCGCTGCTGGGAGTCGCGATGAGCGCCTCCACGAGGACGAGCTCACTCGTCAGTCAACGGTGCGCCGCGACCTCCGTGTCTCCGACCGGCGGTTGGTCCCAGGCGCAGAGCGGATCGGCAACCTGTAGTGCTTCGCGGTCGGCCCATGCCTGCTCGAAGTGGTCCTCGCGGACGACCACCAACAGGTCGACGTCGGAGAGCGCGTCAGCGGTGTCACTCGCCAGCGATCCGACCAGGAGCAGGGCGTCCAACCAGGGTGCTCGGGTGACAGCGCCAGCGACCCGTGCCAAGGTCGCCCGCTGCCGGTCGGGGTTGCCGACAAGCGGTTCGCCACGCATGGATCAACGGTAGAGCGCAGCGCTCGGATCTCCGCATGGACGGGCGCCGTTTCCGGTTCGGCGGCGGAGTCAGCCCGAGCGAGCCTCGAGGGCCTCGAGGTCGCGCACGGCGTAGCGGTTGTGCTCCCACTCTTCGTCGAGGATCACATGCAGGCACCGGACGACCGTGTGCGGCCGGTCCGGGTGACCGGGCGCTTGCGGCGGGACGCAGACTCGCTCCAGCTCGTCGGGTGTGACGGAGGCAATGGTCTGCCGCACCTCGTCCATCCGCTCCCGTCGAATCGCGAGAACCTCGTCCAGGGACGGAGTCGCGGCCGGGTCGATCCCCCAGGCGGCGGGGTCGCTGAGCCACGATCCGGCCAGCGCCCATGGGTGGTACGGCTGCTCGATCCCGTTGACCATGCGCCGCAGCCAGCAGTCGGTGGCCATGACGAGGTGACGAAGCGTTTCGACGAAGCTCCACTCGTCGTCGACTCGCTCGAACAGCAACGGCAGTGGTAGCGCGCGGGCACGAGCGACCGTTGCCCGCCACAGATCCTCGATCATGTCCCAGGCCTCGGCGAGGCCGGCCGGATCCGTCGCGCGCAGTTTCGCCCGCTGCGGAAACCGACGGTCCAACTCGGCCATCACCAACGGAGCCACCTCGACGCCGTTCAGCCGCAGCCCTTCGAGGTTTCCCGAGATGTCGGCGCGGTAGAGCCAAGCGTCGGTAATCCTCGCTCCCTCGAAGTTCGGCGCATGCAGACGAGCGCCGGAGAAGTCGGCGTCTTCGATCCGGGCACCGGCCAGCGACGGACCCTTGTCGTATCCCACAAAACACCTCCACCGAGATCGCGCGCACGCGTACAACATGACGATGTGCGGAGCCACGCGATTTAGTCCTTTGGGACGGTACACACCTCATCGCGTGCGCAATACTCTTTGCGCAGTCGACGGGGGAGGCAGCGATGCGCCTCATGCGTGTGGTCGCGTGTTTGATCGTCCTTCTCGGTGGCACCCTCATGGTGTCGACGCCGGCGGCACAAGCCGCCGTCAGTTGTCTGTCGAGCGAGCACAACTACTTCGACGGCTACATCATGCAGCACCCTGATTCAAGCGCGAATACCTACGAGGGCGTCGGCGCCACGATCGCGATCAACAACGGAGTGATCTGTGACACCGGCGACCAGACGGCCGAGAACTTCTGGTTCGTCTGGGTCATGATCCACGCCGGCCAGATGGGACCTTCCCAAGGGTATGCGCAGGCCGGCTACTTCCGGTACTGGGGTAGCTGCCGATATTGGACGACCGAATATCGGCGAGACAACAGCGACACCTTTCACCGGCACATCGATACTGCCGATGGCTGCAAGACGTTCGGGACCAACCACTACCAAGTTCGCTGGAACTCGACGACCGGTGACGAGGAGATGCTGGTCGACGGTGTGGTGAAAGCGTCCACGCCGTTCGACATTTTTACGGTGTGGCCGTGGAGCACGCTCGACCCCTACACCTTGCAGTACTCGGCGGAGACGAAGTACATCGGCGATGACGTTCCGGGAACGTCCTCCTCGCCGGACTCGTTGACGAGCGCGCAGGGCGAGAATTACGCCAACAACTGGACGAACTCGCTCGGGCAGGTGGACGCCCCATGCGCAGACAGCCCCGTCCGCTATGCGCGATCGTCTTGGTCCGACGGTTTCTCCTTCTATTCGACGACGTCGACGTCGACGACCTTGAGGTGCTGAGGTTGCCATGAATGCGAACAGGATGCCCTTGCTTGTCGGAGCCGTTGGCGTCGCGGTCGGGCTGACGGCCTGCGGCCAGTCGTCCACACATGATTCGTCGCTCGTGACGAGTCATGCGCCGCACGCAGCAGTCGCGGTGACGGCGGCGACACCGGCGGCTGAGGCGCAACCCGCGCTCAGCGGTGGATTGCTGACCCACCGATTCACCTACGACCACGGAATGCTGGACTTCCAGCCACCCGCAGGAGGGATGCGGCCGACGGTCTCGCGGGACGACGCTGTCGCGGCGTTCATGGCCACCGGGCTGTACAGCGGCCCGATCTCGGGTGCGAAACCGCAAGTCTTCTTGGCCGCCTACACCAACCACGGGGCCGGGACGGATGACGCGCATGGTCATCTCGTTCTCAGCACTTCGAATCGACCGGTGTGGGTCGTGCGGTATGTGAACATCCCCGACTCACCCGGCGGGTCGTCGCAGGACGGCGCCGCCACCGTCCTGCACGACATCATCGCGCTCGTCGACGCCCGCTCGGGGCAGGTCCTCGAGGTCGACAGCGATCTGCCGGACGCGCACGCGATGGACGCACCTGCGCCGGTCGCTAGTCCGTACAAGCCGGGCCACTGATCGGCAGCGCCGCTCTCTCGGTGGGGGGCAACGGTACGCACGGGGGTGGGGGCTCGCGACTCAGGTTGATGTGCGCGTAAAAGTGACGTGGGTAACGCCGCTCGGTGCGCTTACGCTCTCGATGTCGAATCGCTGATCGAGGTCTTCGAGTCCGTCCCATAGCCGTTCTCCGCGCCCGAGCACGATCGGTACGACGGCGATGTGCATGTGGTCGATCAGGTCGGCGGCGAGGAACTGGCGCACCGTCGACACGCCGCCGCCGATCCGTACGTCGAGGTCACCGGCGAGGCTCCGGGCGAAGTCGAGTGCTTGCGCGGGTGCCGCGTCGAGGAAGTGGAACGTCGTGCCGCCCTGCATCTCGATCGCGGGCCGCACGTGGTGGGTGAGCACCACGACCGGCGTATGGAACGGTGGGTCGTCCCCCCACCATCCCGTCCACCCGTCGTCTTCCCACGGGCCGCGCTGGTAGCCGAACTTGTTGCGCCCCATGATCTCCACGCCGATACCTCGGCCCCATTGGCTGGCGAACGCGTGGCCCTGCTGCTCGCGGAAGGCACGGGTCGGAAAGAACCAGTCGTGCAGCCTGTGTCGTCGATGCCGCGAGTTCCGTCCGGATGTTCCGCGTGCCCGAACGGCATCTCGAGGCTCTGCCCTTCCCCCGTACCGAATCCGTCGAGCGACACCGCAAAATTGTGAACGCGTACGAGTGACACAGGCCCTCCGTGGCGTTGGGCTCGGATAGGTGGCGGGACACGACGGTCGTGGCGAGGCACCTCATTATGTAGTCGTGAGCGGGCCGACTTTCCGTGCGTACTTGCGCGTCATGCGGCACCGGCCAGGTTTCTGGTGGGCAGTTGCGTTTGGGCTCTTCGGTTTCGCAAATGTGTGGCGGGAGTCCGGTCCGGTCGAGATGTTGCTCACCCTGGGTGCCGCGCTCGCGTTGGGCCTGCTGTTCTTTCCATGGTGGCGCCGGCTGGCGCGCCGGAATCCACCCGCCTGGAGCTGGAACCAGCCCGAGTTGCTGGCAGACGAACAGGAGTTACACCCTCACGAACCAGCAAGCAACGTGCACAAGATCACGGAGTAGGTGAGCGAGCATCATCGTCGGTCCACTTGTGGGCGGAGTGGCGTGCTTCGGCGCTACGACGACGAGGGCTAGTGCGCTCCTAGCGGCTTCACTGACACGACCCGTGCGCTGTACGGCGCGAGACTGATGGAAAGGCCGGCGGCGAGATCCGCGCCGCGGTACACACCGAGTCGCGCGCCGGTGCGCGCGTCCGCGACGGCGTACGTCTCGCGCAAGTTCACGCCGTGCAGCGGCAGCGATTCCGTCGCGGGGCCGCCTGCCTGCCGGAACGCGAACACGTAACCCGAGTCGCCGTTCCACGGCTGCCACGCCGCCCACGACTGCCCGTCGAGCGGATCGGCATTGGTCAACTCGTAGACGGCGGGGCCGAGTTCATCGCAGTGCGCGCGATACCACGCGATCCACCAGGAAGTCTCTGCCCGCTGATCGGCCGACAGCGATGTGAGGTCGGTCCAGAACGTCGCGTGCGTCAGCATCGCGAGCGGATACAGCGCGTCGACTCCGGCGACACCCGCGTACGGGCCGGTGAGCGTCCCGTCGTAGACACCGAGCCCGAGGGTCGCGGTGGGCACCCACGGTGCGGCGCTCCACACGTCGTGCAGCAGCTTCGCGACCGCGGTGCTGCCGTGCAGGTGCCCGTTGTCGAACCATGACGGTCCGATCGCCGCCGACTCGAACGGCCACGCGCGCTGGTCGTTCGTCTCGTCGAGCTCGAACGTCACACCGGGGTGCCGCCGCTGCATCCGGTGCACGAGCGAGACGAAAGCGTCTTCGTAGTCGGCGTAGTCGTGGTCGCCGCAGTCGACCCACGCCATGAAGTCGAACTTGAACTCGACGACACCGTCGTCCGCCACGAGCCGGTCGACGACTCCCACCATGTAGTCCTGGAACGCAGGGTTGGTCGCATCCCACACACCGAGCCCGGCGTCGTCGGGATCCTGCGCGGTCACGTCACCGACGGGAGCGCAGGCCCAGTCCGGATGCGCGGCGTAGGTCTGCGACGCCATGTTGAACTCCAGCGGCGACATCCAGAGCCCGAGCTGCATGCCCTGCTGGTGCAGGTAGTCGACGAAGTCCGGCCGATCGTCGGTCTCCGCGCCCGGGAACCGGGCCGGGTCCCACCGCCAGTCGCCGCTCTCGCCGCCGGTGCCGCCCTGCCACTGGTCGTCGAGCATGAACGTCTCGACGCCGAGCGCCTTCGCCGCGAGGACCTGCGGGCGCAGGTTCGCGTCGCTCATGCCGTCACCGTGCCCCCACGGGTGGAACGTGTTGAGGTCGACCGAGTGCGCGTACGCCGGCTCGACCGCACCGGCGAAGTCGCGCGTGAACGCCGCCGCCGCCTCGGCCGCGCCGCCGGAGTACACACCGAGGTAGGCGGTGCCGAGGTCCAGCGACGACAGCGGCCGCAGCACCCGCGCACGGACCGGCACCGGGTACGCCGGGTTGTCCAGGCGGTTGTACGACGGCGGCGACGACTCCAGCGGTCCGAAGTCGAACAGGTCGCGCGCCCAGTCGACGCCGGCGTAGGTACGCCCGGTCGCGTCGCGGCCGACCCGGCTCATCGAGCCGCCGCGCCGCTGCGACACGAGGAACAGTCCGGTGTCGCCGCCGACGCGCAGCACCTCTCCTTCGTCGTCGAAGGCCGCGGTCTCGTCGGTGACGTGGCGGTAGTCGTCGCGCCAGTCCGAGCCGCCGTTGTAGGCCTGCACCTCGGCCGGCAGCGTCGCCGCCGTCGTGACCTGGTCGAGGGTGTACGACGACACCCGCGCCGGCGCCGGCCCGTTGTCGACCAGCGTCGACGTCGTCTCGAACACCGACGAGCCGGGCCGCAGCACCACTCGCCGGTCGAGCTCGATCCCGGCCGGCGCCGTAGCGGTCGAGGCGAGCGCGTAGCGGAACAGCAGCGAGTCGCTGCCCGGCGTCACCGACAGCAGCGTCCAGCCGGTCGTCGACGTCGTCGGGACGCCGTCGAGATTCAACGCGAAGTCGTCACCGGGCGCGGTCACCCACTGCCGGCCGGCGCCGTCGAGCGCCGTCGTACGTACGGCTCCGCCGACGAGGGACCAGGTGCGGGACACGGCAGCGTTGCCGAGCACCGCCGTGGTCGCGTCCGCCTCGACCACGATTCCGTCGGCCGGGCGAGGTGTGTCCGCACCGGCGGCCGCGCCAACCGGCAGGACGACGGCCAGGGCAGCGGTCAGCGCGACGGCGCGCCGGCTTCTGGCCACAGGGCTCACGGCGACAGGAGTTCGGCGGCAAGGCACCGAAGTCCTGTCCGTGCGCCGCCTCGCTGCCTTCGCCGCCTGCCTCACCCTCACCGCGGCCGGTCCGGTCCTCGCCGACTCGACCGGCCCCAACGTCGCGCAGCAGGGGCCGCGCCCACCGGTCGGGTTCTGGGTCGCCGGCGACCTCCACGTGCACACGATCTACGGCCACGACACGTGCATCGATCCGACGACGGCGTGGGACCCGTCGTCCACCGACCGCGCCGCCCGCCGGCCCTGCGACGCGCCGTACACCGTCGGCTTCGCCCCGGTGCAGCGGCTGCAGGAAGCGCAGCAGCGCGGGCTCAACTTCGTCGCGCTCACCGACCACAACAACGTCGTCAACCAGACCGACCCGGACGCGCTCGCCTTCCAAGCGGCCAACCCGAACTTCGTCTGGCTGCCGGGATACGAGAACTCCCAGCCCGGTCACGTGCAGATGCTCGGCGCGCGATCCTGCTACGGAAACGACGGCGCGATCCCCGGCTCGATCATCGAGTGCGACCAGCAGGTCGCGGACAAGTCGGCGGCCGGCGAGACCGCGATGGCCGATGGTTTGCGCGCCGCCGGCGGCAGCTTCCAGATCAACCACCCGAGCGACATGAACTGGCTGCGCACGTACGGATACTCGGTCGTCCCCGACAACGTCGAGGTCTGGAACGAGCCGTGGTTCTACCAACCACCCGCGCCCGCGAGCAACGACGACGACTTCGCGATGCAGTGGTACGACGGCTTCCTGCAGCGCGGCTATCACGTCGGCATCACCGGCGGCAGCGACTCGCACTGGGTGACCACCGACTCCGTGCAGGGCATCGGCGACCCGACCACCTGGGTCTTCGTCCGGTCGCTGACGGTGCAGGGCATCCTCGACGGCTTGCGTGCACATCACACGTTCGTGTCCGCGCTGCCGCCGCTGGAGCGCGGCCCGCAGCTGTTCCTCGAGGCCGACCACAACGGCGACGGCGTCTACGAGGCGATCGCCGGATCGGACACCAGCCCGCGCTCGGCCTTCCGGATCCGTACCCTCAACGCGGTCCCCGGCAGCACGCTGCGCATCGTCACCGACCAGGGCAGCGTCGACGTCCCGCTCGGCGCCGCGTCGACGTATGACTTCCGGCTCGGTAATGCAGGCATCCCGGCGGGATCGAAGTTCGTCCGCGCGCAGCTGCTCGGGCCGGACGGGCAGTCGGTACGGCAGCAGGGCTGCGACCCCGTCGTCGGCACCCAGACGACGTACTGCCGCGACGTCCTCGCCATGGAGGCAATCAGCTCACCGCTCTTCTTGGACGACTGAGGCTGCCGAAGGTTCGCTGCCCCAACCTCCATTGCGGCCGGTCGCCCGCGCTTGTACGCTTTTGACCACATTCGTCGTTGCAAAAACAGTCGTTTCTCTTTGGGGGGTTTGACGCATGCCCAGCGGTCTTCGCGCGCTTCGCCAGGTGTCCACCATCGCCGTCGTAGGTGCCGTGTTCGCCGGCGCGCTCACGACAGGCACCGCATACGCGGACTCCTGCCTCACCGTCGACGACACCGGCGCATGCTTCGGTACGGGCTCGACCATCCCAAGTCAGACGGTCGGCGGCCCAACCACGATTTCCGGTGTGAGCACGCCGAGCGAGTCGGTCCCCGCGCCGACGACGGTCTGCGTACTCGTGACGTGCATCAACAAGGGCGACACGTTGGTCTCCGTCCCGTCGATCACCGTCCCGACAGTCACCGTGCCGCTGCCGCAGGAGACAACGCCTGCCGTCACCGTCCCGCTCGGATCGCCCACGCTGCACGACCACTTGGTGCAATGCGCCCCCTCAGGCACTTTCGCGGGCGTCGCTGCGGTGGAGGACTTTGAGCAAGGGGACCTCCGCAACATGGGTGAGCAGTTGGGCTCGGTTGAGAGCGGCAATCCCTTCGGAGTCGTAGGCATCGTGATTGACGCTGCGGAGATTGTTGCGTTCGCGCCGCTCGCCTTCGCATTCGAGTTCGCGGACGTCTGCCTTCAGTAATCCCTCGACCGGCAGGGCTGGCGGCGGTTTGCAGCGGTTGGATGGCGGCATGATTCGCCGCGTCACTGTCGACGACCTCGACCTGTACCGCGAGGTTCGGCTCCGCGCACTTCAGGATTCGCCGTCTGCGTTCGGCTCGACGTACTCGAACGAGTTGGCTCGACCGCGGGAGCAGTGGGCCGAGCGCGTCTCGCGCGCCGCGACGGGCACCTCGTGGGCCGTATTTCTCGCCTTCGAGGAAGAAGCCTGTGTCGGGTTGGCGGGATGCGTCGACGACGACTTGGGCGCTGATCGGCAGCTGGTGAGCATGTGGGTCGCTCCGTCGCATCGCGGTACCGGAGTCGCCGCCGGCCTGGTTGATGCGGTCCTTTCGTGGGCGCACGGTGTAGGAGCAAGAACGATCGCGCTGTGGGTGACGAAGGACAACGAACGGGCCATGCGCTTCTACGAGCGGGCCGGATTCGCGGTCACCGGTGACGTGCAGCCGCTTCCCTCGGACCCGTGCAAGGACGAGATCCGGATGATCAGGGAACTCTGACGTCGCCTCGGTCAGGCGGTGAGCTCGTCCTGCGGACAACAGTCATGGCGCATGACCTCGTGGGCCTCGAGCAGGTCGTCCCAGCTGATCGGCGAGCCGTCGTGAAGCTCGGTGAGTTCCAGCGGCGCGGGCCCCTGGACCGGCATTGCGCCGGCCGCTCTCAACCTGAGCAGCGTGCCGGCGTCGGATGCTTGCCACACCTCGCGCCTGCACGTCGGGCATTGGAAGACGAACAATCCGGTACCGGACGCCGCCGCGGTCACGCGCACATCGGACGTCGGGACCACCACGTCGCCGCACCTGCGGCAGTTGGTCTTGAGCGCCTTCACCTCTGCCATGATGGCCTCCTAAAATCAGCATCCATTGGCGATAGAACGGCGATCTTCTCGACGCCTATTCCGGGCTTCGGATGGTGGGCACCTCGCTCGCCAAGAGCGGCCACGTTCCTCGGTGTTTTGCGGTAATTTGCGGTCATGGACACGGCCTACGAGACCGCTGGTCAACCGCGGCGCTTCGAAGTCACCGGCTACAACCAGCGGATGGCAAACCGGGTGGCGCGACGAGCGCACCTGGACGAACATGCCGTCTGCGTGGCCTTCACCTTCAACAACCTGCTCACCATGTTGATCTTCGGGGTGATCGAGGATGTCGTGAAGTTCATCCCGACCATCGGCCAGTTGCTCGAGCTGGGGATCTCACTGGTCAGCTTCTACTTCCACCGCATCATCATCGTCACCAACGGACGCATCTACGTGTATCGAGACTGGCCCTTCCACATCCCCGGTAAGCGCCTGGCCGAATACGACCGCGGTCCCGGCGTCGTACGGATGGGAAGCGATCGCCAGCACTGGCTATCGCGCATCATCCGCCGGGGCCAGCTCACGTTCAACGACGGAAAGATCGTCTACCACAGCCCCATCTGGATCCGCCGGGCCCAGTACGTCGCCCAAGAGGGCAACCTGCCCGTCGGCGCGTAAGGCTGCCGGCAGCACGCACACATGTCCCGCTCGCGTGCATCCTGGACGAATGACACCGTCTGAGCATGCGGACCTGCGCCGGATCGAAGCGAGCCGGCTGCGCTCGCTCGTCGATCGGGACATGGTCACCGCGCAGCGGCTGCACGCGGACGACTATGTGCTGATCACACCTCGCGGGGCTCGGTTGTCGAAGACCGACTATCTCGCCGCGGTCGCCTCCGGGGATCTGGCGTACGAACGATTCGAGGCCGTGTCGGAGGTCGACGTTCTCAGCGACGGTCACGACCTGGCGGTCCTTCGATACAAGTCCGCCATCGCGGTCGGCCCGGCCGGGGAAGCGTTCTCGTCCGACTGCTGGCACACCGATTGCTATCGCCGAGACGATCAGGCCGGCTGGCAGGTCGTGTGGTCGCAGGCGACCGCGATCGAGCGCGACGCCCGGCAATAGGTTTCCGCTCGCATGAGCGCGCCCGTTCACATGTGAGTGCCGAGTGCGGCAGCTTTGCGTGGACGGACGCGTGACCGCGCTCACAGACGCGGCCAGGAATCCGCAGTACGTTGCCGGCGTGCTTGACGAGCGTCCCGGCGCGGAGCTGTTCGCCGATGCAGGCCGGCGGCTGACCATGCGCATGCCCGCCGCGAATCTCGTCGGCGGCGCGTTGGCGCTGGCGTCGGGCGCATTGACCAGTGCCGGGATCAAGGGTCAACCCGGCGTCGGCTGGGCCGACATCGTGCTGTTCGTCGTCTACATGTCGGTGGCGGGGCCGGTGGGATTCACGGTCGCGGGGCGCACCTGCGCCAGGAGCACGCAGTGGCTCGTCGCGGACCGACCGGCGACGAGTGAGGAGCAGCGGCGACTGTTGCTGGTGCCGTTGTGGCTGGCGCTGCAAGGCATGCTCGGCTGGTTCGGCGCCGCGCTCGCATGGTCGCTGCTGACCGCGATCGGACATCACAGCGGCACGTACGTCGCGCGGGTGGCGATGTCGATCCTGCTCGGCGGTCTTGCCACGTCCGGCCTGGTGTATCTGATCGTCGAGTGGACGATCCGCCCCATCGTCGCGCGCGCGTTCGCCGGCAACGTGCCCGAGCGGATGCTCGCGCCAGGAGTGCGGGTCAAGTTGATCGCGTCGTGGCTGATCGGCGCCGACGTCTTCTTGCTCATGATCGGTTTGAGCTTCATCGGCAGGCCGCGCAGCCAGCCGCCGACCGCGGGCGCCATCTGGTTCATCATCGGCGCGGGCCTGCTCGCCGGATCGGCGGTGGTCTATGTGGCCACACGTTCGCTGGCGACGCCGTTGGTCGAACTGCGCCGCTGCGTCGGTCAGGTGCAGCACGGTGATCTCGACGTGGCGCTGACGGTCAACGACGGCGGCGAGCTGGGCCTGCTGCAGGCCGGGTTCAACCAGATGGTGGCCGGGCTGCGCGAACGCGCGATGCTGGCGGACCTGTTCGGTCGCCACGTCGGGGAGCAGGTGGCTCGCAACGCGGTCGCGGCCGGCGAGATCAAGCTCGGCGGCGAGCGGCGCGAAGTGGCAGCGGTCTTCGTCGATCTGATCGGCTCGACCCGGCTGACCCAAGGCGCACCGCCGGAGGACGTGCTCCGGCTGCTCAACCAGTTCTTCGCCATCATCGTCCGGGTCGTCGGCGAAGAGGGCGGCTGGGTCAACAAGTTCGAAGGCGACGGTGCGCTGTGCGTGTTCGGCGCGCCCGCACCGACGCCCGACAGCGCAGCACGCGCCCTGCGCGCGGCGCGGACGCTACGGCGTGAACTGCTCACCCTTGCCGCGGTCACTCCCGAGCTGGACGCGGCGATGGGAGTCTCGGCCGGCACCGTCGTCGCCGGCAACGTCGGTGCGGAAGAACGTTACGAATACAGCGTCATCGGGGTCCCGGTGAACGAAGCCGCGCGGCTGACGGACGAAGCCAAGCAGCGGCTCGGACGGGTACTCGCCAGCGAGGAGGCCCTCCAGCGCGCCGGTGCCGAGGCCAACTCGTGGACCGTCGCCGGCGAACTCCAGCTCCGCGGGTACGACAACCCGATCCTCGTCTACCAACCCTCCGACGGCACTGCGGTGCACGCACCGAACTGACCCATCCCGGCGCCGCCCGCGATCTCATCACCTTCTGCCGAACGCTGACCGGTAGCAGCAAGAGGCCACGACGACGATCACGAGCTGACGGACATGGTTCAAAGCCTGGCGCGCGGGCGCGCTGCGGGACACTCGTCGGGTGCGCAAGCAATACCACTTCCGCCGCGGCGCGTCAGGACTCGATGCGTGGGACGTCGATCGGCTTGTCGCGCTGGTCGAGAGCGAGCCGGTCGAGGAACTCTCGCTGACACACATCGCGGAGCTCGACTCTGCGTATTGGTTCGACCACGGGTACGCGCCGACCGTCCGCAACGTCGTCGAGCATTGCCGGCTGATTCACGAGGTCGACCTGCGTTTCCCGATAGTCGTGGATCCGGAGGGCCGGGTCATGGACGGCATGCACCGCGTCGCCCGCGCGCTGCTGGAAGGCCGGACGAGCATTGCGGCGAAGAGGCTTCCACGGCTGCCGGAGCCCGATTTCTCGAATTGCCGGCCGGAGGACTTGCCGTACTAGCCGGGCCCGAATGCATTAATTCAGTGCGAGAACTCCGGTAGTGGACGCGTTGTGTCGGCAGAATGAGGCGGTGCGCTCATCGCAGCCCTGCGGCCGGTACGCAGGCCGCGACCAACACGCACATCCGCGCCCCTGGGAGCTGCTTCCCGCGTCGGTCGTGAAGGTTGCTCTGCGCGGATGGGGCGCGTTGCCCTCGCCGGTACGGCGTGCGCTGGCTCCGTTAGGCCGCGTGGTCCATCCCGGACATACGACGACCATCGAACAACTGCCCGGCCCGTCGACCGTGCCCGGTGTCGAGGAGCTGCGAGCCGAGGGCTTCACCCCGATCGAGGAACTGACCGGCTTCGCACAACTCGCTCTCGTCTGGCCCGAGGAGCACCGCCGCGCCGTCGCCGAGACTCGCGAGTGGTGGCTGGAGGAGCCACTCGACGGGCAACTGTGGTTGGTACGCAGCCCGTGGCCGGGATGGACGCTCGACGAGGTGTTCTCGGTGTTGTGGCCCGCGGTCGACCAGCACCGGGACCTCGCCGCGAGGCTGAGCGCCGCCCGTGACGTGCTACACGAGTCGGAGTCCGAAGCACACCAACGATTCGTCGCCATCCGCCGTACCGCCGAACCGTCCGAAAGCTGATCGCGTCGACCGGCGGCGGGCAACTACCGTGACCGGATGGTCATCCGCGACGCGACCGACGGCGACTGGCCGGAGATCTTCCCGATATTCACCGCGGTCGTCGACGAAGGCAAGACCTACGCCTACCCGGAGAATCTGCCGTCCGACGCCGCTCGTGCCCTTTGGATGGCCGAGCCCCCTGGCCGTACCGTCGTCGCCGTCGAAGACGACGCGATCACCGGGACTGCGACGATGGGCCCGAACCGGCCCGGGCGCGGCGCGCACATCGCGACGGCGAGCTTCATGGTGCACCCGGATCAACGCAATCGCGGCGTGGGCCGCGCACTCGGCGAGCACATGCTCGGCTGGGCGAGTGAGCAGGGATATCGCGGCGTTCAGTTCAACGCCGTCGTCGAGGTGAACCACGCCGCCGTACGGCTATGGCAGTCACTCGGATTTCGGATCATCGGAACCGTCCCCGGCGCCTTCCGGCATGCCGACGACGGGTACGTCGGCCTTCACGTCATGTTCCGGTCGCTCGTCTAGGTCTGGCCATCGCCGTCGACGCGAACGACGATCGCGTCCGGATGAGCACGCATCAAGCGCTCGGCCTGCTGCAGGGTCGCGTTCGGCGGTGACTCCGACCCGTAGCCGACCCTCTCCCAGTAGCGCAGCTCTTCGTCCGCGGTGTTGATGTAGCCGCCGGTCTTGCCGGGGCCGTCGTACCCGCGGCCTTCGTCCGGCTCGACGACTTGCGGCGCGCGGGTCGGCACCCAACGCAATGAATGCGCGGCCCGCCGCGTCACGGCGGCCATCAGCGACTCGGTGGAGCTTCCCTGCGGCACCAAAATCACGTAGCGGGTGCACGTGTCCGGGGACGGGTCGCAATCGACCCGATCCAGCACCACCCGCGCCTGCGCCACGCCGGACGCGAAGGCGTCCGGAACGCCGCCCTGACCGCCACAGGCTGCCGTCAGCGCGAGCACGCCGACCGCCGGCCACCATCTCACGGCGCGAGGCATTCGACCGTACGGCGCGGATTCCTCCCGGGCTTCGGTTACGTCGACGGCCCGGGCAGGTCGGTACGCGGCCGGCGGCGGTAGGTCAACCCGAAGTCGCGGGTCCAGTCGCTGCCGTCTGCGGACGACTGCCACTCGCCCTCGATCGTGGAGTGGTCGGGGGCGAGGACGCCGGCGTAGCGCTGGTGGAACTCCAGCGGGGTGAAGTCCGGCTTCGTGCGCTCCAACGTCCAGGTGCGGCCGTCGAAGGTCATCTCGTAGAGCCGGGCGACGCCACGGGAGTCGAAGTAGTGCTGCATAAAGCGGCCGTCATGAGCGACCACGATGCAGCAGCTGTCCGGCGCCTGCGGAACCGGCACGGTCGTCCGCTGCACGAGGACGTCGCCCATCAGCTCGAAGACGACATGGCCGCGGACGTCTTCGGCGCCCGGAAGGTCGACCTCGAGATCCCATTCGCCGACGAAGGCCGCGAGGTCGTCGACGGTCATGAGACCTGCTGCTGCCGGACCAGGTCGACGACCGGCATGATCGCGCGCGGCGGTGCCAACTCGATCTTCTCCTCGCGTCTCGACGCCTGCCCGGACGAGCGAACCATGGCAACGTCGCGGGACGCAACCGCACGGTCCGACTACGTGTCATCATCCAGAGAGGGCACAGGACGCGGGGGACCCGAGATGCGCAAGCTGCGGTTGCCGACGGCCGCGACGCCGGCACGCGTCGCGGCGGCGGGCTGCGTCGTGCTGATCGCCGCGACGATCGCGCTCGTCGCCGGCCTACGGTCGGGCGGCGGCCATGGCCGTGACGTCGACGTGCTCCGCGCGTCCGGATCGCTGCCGGCGCCGTTGCCGTCGGTCACGGTCGCACCGTCACTGCCCGCCGGCGACCTGCCGACGTCGGCGTCGCCCTCGCCCACGACTGCTACGTCGGGCGAAACGCCGGCAACCTCGACGGGCGCGCCGACGCGCGTCGCCGACCCGTACTGCGGTTCCGGCGGGCTCCCGCCCGGCATGCATTCGGATGCGGCGTGCGACGTCGGCAAGCACACCGGGATGCCGACCGACTGCGAGGTGTTCCACGGCTGCGCCTGGCCGGACTCCTGGGGCGCGACTCCCGCCGGGCCGATCGACATGTCCGTCCGCGCGCAGTCGAGTGACGTGCTCGTGTCGTGGCGGTCCGAGTCGGAGGACCTGACCGGCGACCGGAACTCCGGGCCGGTGCACGAGTTCGTCGTCCGCCTCTACCGCGGGACGACGCAGCTGCGGCAGTACGAGGTCGGCTTGGGCTACCGGTCGCTGACCATGACCGCCGTCCCGCCCGGCGACTACGGGGTGTGGGTCATGGAGCTGAACGACTCCGGCCTGTCCGCCGGGATGATGAACTACGTCACCGTGGCGAAGCCCGCCTCGCCGGCGCCGAGCCCGTCGGGCACACCCTCGCCCACGCCGACACCCACGCCGACACCCACGCCGACTCCGACCCCGGCGGCGACGTCCACCTGACGCAGAAGCTAGCGCCGAACGAGACGCTGCGGCGGTCGTCGTGTTCGAGCCGGACTAGTCGATGGTGATGACGTAGCTCGCGGTGCTGGTCGCCGCCGCGACCGTGCCGTCCGCGGTCGCGGTGAGAGTGGCCGTGCAGTTCTGGCCGCCCCAGATGGCGATCGAACCGGTGTTGGGCCCGTCGACGTGCGTCGCGTACGTCACGCCGTCGCAGCGGAGGGTCGCATCCACGCTGCCCTTGGTGACGACGATGTCGACGGTACGGCGGATGCCACAGTTGACGCACTCGACCGGCGGCGGGCCCTGGGTGGAGCAGGACGACGAAACGCCGGTGGCCGCGTCGTGCAGCGTCGTCGCGCAGTCGGGGCTGGAGATCGCGGTGGAGGCGAACGACGGGACCGCGGCCGCGGTTGCGCCGAACAGCGCGGCGGCGACGGCAAGGGCGAGACGGGTGCGCATCGGGGTTACCTTCCGGTAAGAGATCATTGGCGCGGCACGCTTTCGCCGCGCCTCCCGGAAGTCCTGCTCCCGACCGGTACCTGTCCGCGACCCGAAGATCCTCCAAGCGGGCTCCGCGCTCTGAGACGCTTGTCGGCATGCGGGCCGGCGGCGATCGATCGGACGGTCCGCGGCAGGTGTCCCGCAAGCTGCTGGCGCGCGTGATCGTCACGCTCGCGGCGACGGTGGTAGCCGGCCTCGTCGGGCTGGTCCGGAAGCCGGCGAACGAACACATCGCGCTGGCACCGAGCGGCCACATCGTCGTCCTGCTGGATCAGCAGAACGTCAGCGCCGAGGTCAATGTGGCCGAAGGGCCGACCCCGCTCTATGGCCCCGGTGTTCCGAGAGAGGCCGCGAAGGCGACGAACTACATCTCGGTGGAAGTGCAGAATCCGGTCAGCACAACGCATCCGACGAATCGCACGGGCATGTATCACTGGCAGTTGCTGCTCGAGAACTTTCCCCGCCTCGTCTTCCCGGTCGACACGGGGCCGGGCGCGATCCCGACCGAAGTGCGCGAAGTGCAACGCCGGCCGCAGACCACGCCGTTCAGCGACGAGCTCAAGCCGAACTACGGCACGCACTCCTACCTCCTGTCGCAGACGTCGAACCGCTCGTCCGCGTCGTTCACCTTCGGCGCACCGTTCCTGGCCTTTCGGAAGGAGGGTGAGTACGCCGACATCTCCATCCCGCCGGTCGAGGGGCACGGCGTCCTCATCGGCGTCGGCACCCATGGGTTGAACGTCCTGTTCAACCCGACGCTGGCCTACAGCAACGTCCCGGCAAGGGGTCCGGCGTACCCGGTCGCGCCGTCGAGTGTGCGGGACTTCCTCGACTTTCCGACCGGGATCGACGCCGACGACTATTCGACCGTGACCGGCGTGCAGCCGACCGCGCGCAACGGTTCCGAGTGGCAGTGGGACGACCAGGAACCGCATGTCCTGCTCCGCAGCACCACGGCTGAGAACAACGACGCGAACCACTTGTTCACCTCGGGCATCTGGTTCGGCATCGCCGGCGCCGCGGCCATCGCCTGGTTGCTCGAACTCGTCGAGCTCGTCGCCGCCTTTCGATCGAGGGCCAAAGCGGAAGATTCGCCCGCCGACTAGTCATTCCAGATCTGTTGCGGTGACCCGATTTCGCCCTATCGTTGATCAATTCTTCTCCGCCCGCGGAGGCGACGGTGACGGTGCTCGCGAGCTTGCGTCGGTATTGGCGCCCGGACGAGCTCGCGCGCGAGTCGTATGCGAACGCCGTGGTGCTCTCCGGCGGCGGGAGCCTCGGCGCGATCCAGGTCGGCGCGTTGCAGGCGCTGCTCGAGGCCGGCGTACGCCCGGACGTCTTCGTCGGCTGCTCGGTCGGTGCGCTCAACGCGGCCTTCATGGCGGTCGATCCGTCCCTCGAACGCCTGCAGAAACTACGCGAGCTGTGGCTCAGCCTCGACCGCGACGACGTCTTCCCGTCGAGCCGCCGCTCGGTCGTCGGGCACGTCGTCCGCCGCGACATGCACTTGTACGAGCCCGACGGGCTGCATCGCCTCGTGTCCCGGTTGGTCGGCGTCGGCGACCTCGCCGACCTCCCGATTCCGGTCCACGTCGTCACGACCGATCTGGTGACCGGTCATCCGGTCTGGTGGACGGCCGGCGATCCGCACCGCATCCTCGTCGCGAGTGCCAGCCTGCCCGCGCTGCTTCCACCGGTGGCGCTGGGCGACAGTCTGCACGTCGACGGCGGCGTCACCTGCCCGGTGCCGGTGCAACGCGCGATCGAGCTCGACGCGCAACGGATCTGGGTCGTCGACGTGACCGGCGGATCGCTCGGTCGCCGGGACGCACGGATGAATGCGCTGGACGTCCTGTTGATGAGCTTCGCGATCAGCCGGTACCGGCTGGCGAAGCTGGAGTTTCCCGAGACGAGTCCGCGGCCGATCATTCCGATGCCGCGGGTCGAACTCGGGCATCACGAGCTCCGCGACTTCTCCCGGACCGCCGAATTGATCGACTGCGGCTACGAAGCCGGAAAGAAAATGGTTGCGCCGGAGCTCGTGGCGACCAGCTGATCGCCGGCCTGTTGCCGACCTCGTCTTAGTCAGTACTGACCATTTCCCGCGGACGGGCAGACCGCCGGCTCATCACCGTGGGTGAATCATGCCTGCCTTCAGATCGCATCCGGGGGGGACTCGATGTTGAAGAAGTGCGTGCTGTTCGTGGCAGTTTCCGTAGCGGGCGTGTCGGCCATGCCGATCACGGCATTTTCCGCATCGCCGGCTCAGGGAGCGGTCGTCGCGGCCGGAGATTCCGAAGGCGGTGACTACTGCGCAGCGGTGCCGGTCCGAACCGTCGACTATGTGCGTTCCGACGGAAGCCGGTCGGCGACACCGCAACCGGGCGCCGCGACCGAGTACCTGTACGGCGGCGAGTTCAGCGGTACCCGGCAGGTCATCCCGCCGGCCGGTTGGACACCGCTCGAGAGCACGGACGCGCAGTTGCAGCTCTACGGATTCCCGCCCAGACCGTCGGCGGTGCAGACCGCGGCCCGGGCCGAATGGGACCACACCTTTGCCAGCTGGAAAGGATCGGCTCGACCCGGGTTATGCGTCACCGACAAGAGCAACGGAACGCCGTCGGAGAACTGGTCGGGCAACGAACTGTCTTCGGTGCGCAACAGCTATCTCGCCATCAGCGGCCGTTTCACCGAACCGACCTTCGTCGCGGGTTGTGCCCACGCGTCCTCGCACGCGATCTGGTCGGGAATTGGCGGCGACGGCGCCGACGCCGGGCTGATACAGACCGGGACGGACACCGGCTCGGATCTGTCGTCGATCTATGCGTGGTACGAGGTGCTGTCGTCGAGTCCCAACTACGACACGAAAGAGGTCAAGACGGGGCTGAGCATTCCCTCCGGACACGACGTTCGCGCGTCGGTGAACTACAGCGCTCCGTCCGCCTCGATACCCACGGGTGAAGCGACCTTCACCGTCACTGACATCACGGTGGGGACGAGCGCGATCGTGAGCGTTGACAGTGTTGACAACGGCGCCTACAACATCTCGGCATTCGTGCGTGGCGGAACTGCCGAGTGGATCGACGAACGACCGACCAACAAGAGTCTCACCTATCCTGTCGACGGCCAGTACTACTACCTGCGCCAGCCGTCGCCGGCGACGACGACGTGGAGTTCGGCTTCCGTCAACTCGGGCACCGTGTTGAGCATCACGGACCCGCATCAGTTCAGTATCGACATGGTGCGGCCGGCACCGTTCAGCAACGTTCTCGAGAACGGCGGCGATCCGGTGAACACCCATGGCGGGTTCTACGATCACTGGGATGCGTGCGCCTAGCGTGAGCCCGCAGCTCGGTCTCATCGGTGCGACGGTGGCGGTTGTCGCATTCGCTGCGGCCGGATGCACCGACGGTCCGGCGGCCAAGAGCAGCGCCGCACCGGCAACGTCCATCTGCGGAACGGTCGTGAGCCGTTCGGCGTCGGGCGTCGTGGTCGAAGACGTCTCCCGGCCGAGGTCGCCGATCGTGAACCTCGCCGGAACCGGTCTGCTGTATCTGCGACTGTCGCCGTCGTGCTCGCTGGGCGTCGCGCTCTCGTGGGATCCACCAAGCTCGGCGCGTGTGGTCACAACGGTCCGCGCGCGTGGCTCGGGGCTCGTCGCGGCAGTCCTGCAGCCGCGATCGAGACGCGAGCGGTTCCGGCTCGTGGTCACGCCGGCGACGTCAAGTCCGTACGACGTCCTGGTCGCGCTGGAGGGAAAGCCGTAACGGCAGAGTGGGTCAGCTGCCTGCGAGTGCGGGCAGCGGCCCGCAGGAATTGCCGACCGTGTCGACGATCGTGTTCTGCACGGCCGAGGCGAGCTCGTGGTCGACGCACAGGCCGTCCGACGTGGAGTAGCGCCACGACTCCTGGCTCGCGCCGACGAGCCCGGTGATGCCGATCACCGGTCCGGCCGTGTTCATCGAGTCGCGCAGCGACGTCGTCCGCGTCACGCCGCCGTCGGTCGACGTCGTGTCCTGGTTGTCGGTCAGGCTCCACGTCGGGCCGGTGCGAATCAGCTCGTACGTGCTGTGCTGGCTGCTGGTCGACGTCGTCGCGCCGGTCGTGCGCGTGGTCGACGAGTCCCACGTCCAGTCGGAGTCGACGTCGAGCGCCGCGTCGGTCGCGGTGTTGGACATGTCCTCCACGACGTGCACGGTTGTCGGCACCTTCGCGCCGGCCGGCCGCAGCGAGCCGACGACGTCGAGGTGATGCGCGCTCGTCGTCCGGTCGCTCGCGGTGTTCGACTGCTGGCCCAGCGAGGTGCTCGTCGGCTGCGCGGGCGCGGCGTACGAGGTGATCGCGCCGGTGGTGCGTCCGCGGTTCGCCTTGTTCGTGGTCACCAGCAGGTTGCCGCCGAGGAACCAGTAGCCCGCGCAGCCGCCCTGCCCGATCGCCGCGATCGCGAACGTGTGCGGGTCGCCGTCGGTCAGCTCGCCGATCCACGGCGAGAGGTCGAAGACGTACGGCCGCAGGTCGAGCGCGCGCGGTGACGGGATCGGGCGCCAGAAGTCCGGCCCGTAGCCGCCGGTGTAGATCGTCGGGTAGACCGGCGCGATGCCCGCGAGTTGCCCGTCGATGCTGATGCCGACCTCGCGATACGGGATGCCGCCGGTGAGGCAGGCGAACGGCGCGTTCCACCAGTCCTCTTCCTCGGCGCCGTGCCCGGACGCGAAGACCTCGGCCGTGAGCGTCGTCGTATTGACCGGGATCGTGACCGCGGAGGCCACCGGCTGGTCGCCGCTGCGCGTCGGCAGCCCGCGGTCGACGGCGGAGTTCAACCCGAGCACCTCGTCCGGCCCGGCCGGGGCGCGGTTGTTCGCATCGGCGGCATAGAACGTGAGCGAGAGCGTGCCGTAGAAGTCACCCGTGTACGTGCTGTCCGTCTGGTTGCCGATGATGAAGTACGTCGGCTGGCGCGTCGCCAGCACCGTCGAGTACGCCGTCACGTCGCGCTGGATCGTCCAGTCCGTCTCGCCGGCCTCGCCTTCCGGCGTGGTCATGTGCAGCATTTCGACGCCGCCGATCAGCACGTCGCCGATGCGGTCGAACTGGGTGCCGGTGTGCACGTTGGCCGACATCGTCAACACGACCTTCGACCACGGCCCGGCGCAGGTGGGGACGTAGTCGCCGGTGAACGGTGCGTCCGATCCGTACGCCGTGTTGTGGAACCGGTAGCCGCTGACGATGGTGTCGGTGCAGGACGGCGTCGACGGAATGCCGGTGACCATCTCGCCGTGCACCTGCGGGTACGGGCCGTTGACCGGGTCGGTGACGGCGGTCGCCGCACCCGAGAGGGTCACGCCGGCGGCGAGGACGGCGGCGGCGGCAGCGGCGACAAGGCGCCGGCGGGGGTTGGACATGAGCGGCGGTTCGACGCCGAGGCCCGCGACTCCTTCTCCCGGGCTGCCGCGGTCGCGGCTATGTTCCGAACAGCACCCACATCGGAGGTGGAGCGTGCAGATCGAATTCGTGGCCAGCGTCGCGGTCATCACCGACAACGCGGCGGCCAGCCGGGCGCTGTATCTCGACGCGCTGGGCCTGCCGCTCAAGCAGCTCGACGGCGACTACTACGCCAGCGAGGAGATCGGCGGATGCAAGCACTTCGGCGTCTGGCCGCTGGAGCAGGCCGCCGAGGCCTGCTTCGGCACGAGTACGTGGCCCCAGGACGTTGCCAGGCCGCAGCTGAGTCTGGAGTTCGAGCTCGCGGATGCGGCCGCGGTGGCGGACGGCGTAGCGGAGCTACGTTCGCACGGCTACCAGATGCTGCACGACGCGAAGGTCGAGCCGTGGGGGCAGACCGTCGCCCGCCTGCTGTCACCCGAAGGCGCCGTGGTCGGGCTGTCGTACGCGCCCTCGCTTCATTGAGCCATGGACAGAGCATCGCGGTGAGCGCACACTCCGGACTATGAGTGTGTCGCCGTTGCCTCGACGTGGCGGCGTGCATTTCGACGCCCGCAACGACGGCCGCGCGCTGCGGGTGTCGGCGCATCCCGAGTCGGGCTCGGTGGTGCTCAGCATCTGGCGCACCGACGAATGCGTCGCCACGCACTACGTCGCCGCCGAGGAATTGCCGGAATTGATCAAAATGCTCGCCGCGACGCTCGTCGAGTCTTCACCGGCCGCAGTCGGTCGGCACTCGCTGCACGCGTGATCGACGACGACGGCCACGTCCCGGTGACGTACGACCACTGCGCGCACGTGCCCGGACCCTTCTTCCACGGGACGAAGTCCGCGCTCGTCGCCGGCGACGAGCTCGTGCCCGGCTACGCGTCCAACTTCCAGGACGGCCGGGTGTCGAACAACATCTACTTCACCGCACTCGTCGACACTGCGGCCTGGGGAGCCGAGCTGGCGAGTGCGCTCGCCGGCAGTGACGAGCGGGGACGCATCTACGTCGTCGAACCGCTGGGTCCGTTCGAGGACGACCCGAACGTCACCGACAAGAGATTCCGCGGTAATCCCACGCAGTCCTACCGCACCCGTCATCCGCTGCGGGTCGTCGGTGAGGTCGCCGACTGGCAAGGGCATCCCCCGGACGTGGTGAAGGACATGCTCGATCGCCTGGCGCTGCTGCGGGAGCAGGGACTGGACGTGATCGAGGACTGACACTTGTGTCAGCACGACGGTGTCAGCACGACGCGGGCCGTAGAGCGACACCAGACGCTGACAAGTGGGGAGCCCGCTGCCGAGCGGGGAACAATCGGTTCGTGAGCCGGTTCGGTGATTGGGCGCGGCACCTCGACGACGTCGTTCTGGGTCATCCCGTCCGGGACGACCGCCCGCTCATCCGGCGGATGCTGGTCGGTGACTGGGAGGTCTGGTCGCCCCGAACGCGACGGCGGTGCGTCGGTGTCGCAGTCGCGATGGTCGCGGTCATCGCGCTCTCACGGTGGCTCGACCAACCGGTCGTCGAAGTCATCTGCGTCCTTTGCTTGTGTGTCGTCGAATTCCTCGTAGCCGCCGACGGACGGCGCCGCGCGCGCGAAGACGACCTACGACGAGGTGAAGACGGCAGACTGTCGTCGTGAGCATCTCGGAGCGGTTACGACACCTCGATGACCGCGTGGTCGGTCCGCCCAAGAAGCCGATCGCGCCGGAAGAATGGTGCAGCAAGAAGGAAGCGGCCGGCATCCTCGGGGTCAGTGTGGCCGGGGTGACCATTCTGATGGCAAGGGAGGCCGAGTGGCGCGCCGGCCATTCGTGGCTTGCGCCGCCGGCTGCGCGGGCTAGGCCATGCGTTCGGGTGGCTATCACCGCCGTGAGTCGAGGCCGCCAATGATCGGGCATCATTTTGGGGTGGCCGGGTCGACGGAGGTGTCCGGCGGCGTCTTCGTCGTTCTCCTGGTCGCGATCCTCGTCGTCGTCGGGCTGCAACTGTGGGCTCTTATCGATGCGGCGCGCCGCGGCCGCTGGCTGTGGTTCGTAGCGATCTGGGCGACGTCGCCGATCGGCGCGATCGTCTGGCTCACCTACGCCCGGCGACGCGATTAGCCGGCAACCGGAAGGACCGCTCGGGCGTTACCTGAATGTGCGTCCCGTCGTACCCGTCGTACCCGTCGTACCCGTCGTGTTCGGAGCGTTGCTGGCGCTGACCGGTTGTACGCCGACGCGCGCGCATCCCGGCGCCGCGTCGACGTACCGTCCGCCGACCACCAGTCCCGGGAAGTCCGCGGGTACGGCGCCGGCGCTCACCTCGGACGCGAAGCCGCTCGCCGATGCGTCGTGCAGCAGCCATCAGCTCACGATGCGATTCAGCGGCAGCGCCAGTCCGATGACCGGCGAGCATTCCGCTCTCGTCACCGTCTGGAACGTGTCGCACGACAACTGCCGGCTGCCCGTCTACCCGACGATCGCGCTGTTGAACGGACGGCACCCGTTGCCGTTCGGGTTCCAAGACAACGGCATGTACGTCCATGACCGGCCGGGTGCACGCATCGTGTTGCTGCCGGGCGCTGCGGCGAACTTCCTTGTCGCCAAGTATCGATGCGACGTCGGTGACATGGCGACGGTGACGGCGATTGCCGTGAGCATCCGGCCGGACTCGCTCTCCGTCGGGCTCCCGACCGGCGACGCCGGTCCGACGTTGGCGTACTGCAAGTCGTATCGCGGGTCCGCGTCCGGCGACCCCGGGAACACGGTCGAGATCGGGCCGTACGTTCGAGGCCAGGCGCACGGGATCTAGCCCGCGGTTCGCGCGGTGCGAAGACGGGACGAGGCCTTGACAAAGACTTGAATTCAAGTAACTTGAATTCAAGTCGTCTGCGAGCGCAGCGGCTTGCCTGCCCAGGGAGGGGCCATGACCACAGTGGCAGTCCGACACCGCGTCGCCGATTTCGACACGTGGAAGCTCGGCTACGACGACCACGGCGCTGTTCGGAAGGAGTTCGGCTGCACCGGCGACCTGCTGCTGCGCGACGCGAGCGACCCGAACTCGGTCCTCGTGCTCACCTTCTGGCCGACGCCCGCGGACGCGCAAGCGTTCGCCACGGACCCCCGGCTGTCCGAGGTCATGCAGAAGGCCGGCGTCGTCAACGAGCCGCGGATCGAGATCTACGAGGAAGCCGACTCCTGACCCGGGCCGGTCAATCCCCGACGAGGAGGGACGGTACGCGCCGCCCCTCCTCGTCGCGCGCGCCTGCGCCCTGGATCACCGTCGACGAGAACTTCGAGAACGAATATCCCGGCGCCGACCGGCTTGCGACGGAGTGCTACGCGAACCTCGTCCGTACCGGCGATCGACTGATCGGCCTGCACGACCGGCAGGCCTGGGAAGACCATCGCCTCTCCGGCACGGCGAAGCAGGCACTGGCCGTCATCGAGGGCGCCGGCGAGCCGCTCGAGCCGAGTGTCATCGCCGAGCGGCTCATCATCACGACCGGCAGCATGACCTCGATGCTCAATACGCTCGAACGCCGCGGTCTCGTCCGGCGGCAGCCACATCCGGGCGACCGCCGCAAGCTCCTGATCGCGATCACCAAGAAGGGGACCGCGATCATCGACGAGATGTTGCCGTCGCTGCATCAACGCGAGCGCACGATCATCGGTGCCGCGCTGACCAAGACGGAGCAACGGCAACTGCGCACCCTGCTCGCCAAAGTGCAGTCCTCGATCGCGCGCCACGCCGACGACGAGCCCGATCGCAGCGCACGCCGTCGACGGCCGCACTGACTTTTCGGCCCGACGTAGGCTCGCTCGTGCGACGAAGGGCAGGGTCAGTGCCGGGCGAGCAGTTGTACGACACGATCGGTACGACGTACACCGTGACCCGGCGTACCGATCCGCGGATCGCGGCGCAGATCTGGGCCGCACTCGGCGACGCGCAGACCGTGCTGAACGTCGGCGCCGGCACCGGTTCGTACGAGCCGCCCGACCGCGACGTTCTCGCGGTGGAACCCTCGGCGGTCATGCGCGCGCAGCGATCGCCCGGCGCCGCGCCGTGTGTCGCGGCGCGGGCTGAGCAGTTGCCGTTCGCGGATCGATCGTTCGACGCCGCGATGGCGATCGCAACCGTCCATCACTGGCAGGATCCGATTGCCGGCCTGCTGGAGATGCGTCGGGTTGCCCGCCGCGTCGTGGTCTTCACCTTCGAACTCAGCGCCGTCGCGGAGTTCTGGCTGACCCGCGACTACCTGCCCGAGCTGCCCGGACTGCTGGCCGGCCATCCGTCGCTGGCCGAGCAAGCCCGCGCGATCGGCGCGAGAGCCGAGCCGGTGCTGATTCCATGGGATTGCGCCGACGGATTCCTCGAGGCGTACTGGCGCCGGCCCGAGGCGTACCTCGACGACGACGTCCGGCGCGGGATCTCCGTCTGGTCCAAGCTCGGGCCGGACGTCGAGCAGCGAGCCGTCCGCAGCCTCCGCGACGACCTCGTCTCCGGCCGCTGGGCCGACCGCAATCGCGACATCGCCGAGCTCGACGCGGCAGACGTCGGACTGCGATTGCTCATCGCCTGAACCACTCGCGCCGCCGGCGAACGGATACTGGAGGATGTGCGCATCTCCGCCAAGACCGACTACGCGATCCGTGCCGTCGTCGAGATGGCCGCGGTCTCGACCGGCGGGCAGCTGGTCAAGGCCGAAGCGGTCGCGGACGCGCAGCAGATCCCGTTGCGGTTCCTGCTCGGGATCCTCAACGAGCTTCGGCACGCCGGCATCGTCGACAGCCGCCGCGGCGTGGAAGGGGGTTACCGGCTGGCCAAGCCGGCCGGCGAGATCGCGGTCGCCGACATCATCCGGGCGATCGACGGCCCGCTTGCCAACGTCGGCGGTGTCCGCCCGGACGCGTTGACGCTGGCCGGCAGCGCCGCACCGTTGCAAGACGTCTGGGTGTCGCTGCGCTCGAGCATCCGCGCCGTACTGGAGCACGTCACCATCGCCGACATCGTCAGCGGCGAGCTCCCCGACGAGGTGCTCGCCGGGACGCGGGACCCCGACGCGTGGGCGCCGCGTTAGCGCGCGATCGGATTCAGCGCCAGCAGAGCGCCGAGTTGCCGAAGAACTCGCAGATGAGCGCGTCGACCCGGCCGACGGCGCTCGGCGGGACTGCGAGTCCGACCGGCGCGGTGGTCTTCGTACCCGAGCGCGCAATACCTGCCGAATGCTTCGATAAGGGGATGAACGACTCGGCGCGAGTGGTGTCCGCGAGCCGGGACATCTCGGCTCCCGCAGCGCGGATCTTCGAATTGATCGCCGACCCTGCGGAGCAACCGCGCTGGGACGGCAACGACAACCTCCGCGAGGCCGCGACCGGGCAGCGCGTCCGTGCCGTCGGCGACGTGTTCGTCATGACGCTGCTCCGTGGCGGCGTGCGGGAGAACACGATCGTCGAGTTCGAGGAGGGCCGCCGGATCGCGTGGCGGCCGAACGTTCCCGGTCGCCGGCCGCCCGGGCACTTGTGGCGATGGGAACTCGAGCCGATCGACGACGGCCGGACGCGCGTGACGCATACGTACGACTGGAGCGAGTTGACCGACCGCAGCCGCTTTCCGCGGGCGCGGGCGACGACGGCGGAGCGACTTGCCGCGTCGATCGATCGGCTCGCGGAATTGGCCGAAACCAGCGCGTGACCGTTTGCTCGCCTCGGTCGTTGTACCGACCGAAGTGCCGATGCGCACGGAGGTGAGCCCGATGAACTGTTCACACTCGCCGGCTTGTCCGGACCGCAACGATCGGGATGCCGTCGCTGCCGCCATCGTCGCGGACCACTGCGAACAGGGTTGGTACCAGCTCTGCAACGGCTTGATCCTGTTCGAAGACGGCGGCTGCCTCAGCGGCTCCTCCATCATCGCCGGTTGTGCCGCCTAGAACCTGCCGCACCTCGTCAAGAAACTTCTCCCGTCAGCCGAATCGATCCGCGAGGTCGGTCAGCTTCGCGACGTATGCGGGCCAGTCGAAGTCGCCCGGCACGTTCGGGCTCGCCGGTTGCCAGCCCACCGCTCCGTCGTACTGCTCGCGCATGATGTCGGCGTGCCCGCCGTGCCGGGCCGTGTCATAGATGACATGGACGATGATCCGCGCCAGCGTCACCTCGCTCCGGTCCGGAGGCCACCACGGCACCCGGCCGACTGCGTCGAGCGGCAACTGTTCGATGGTCTCGTCCGCGAACGCCGCGACCCGGCGGTAGAGGTCGACCAGCCCGTCCTTCGTCTCGTCCTCGCGGGCGTACCAATCGGCCTGCGGATCCTGCTCGTACGCCTGCATCGGGACCAACTCATCGCCGGCGGCGAACTCGCGGCCGAACGTCGGCCCGAAGTACCCGGCTTCGACGTTGAGGCAATGCTTCACGACGCCCAACAAGTTGTTGCCGGTCGGCGTGCGCGGCAGTCTCGCGTCGCGTTCGCTCAACCCGTCGAGCTTCCAGACGAGGTCGTCGCGCGTCTGCCGCAGGTAGTGATGCAACGCAGCCTTCGGGTCGCTTAGCTCAGGAGCCACGCCCGACAGTCTCGCGCAACAACACGGTGCAGTGTGAGGACCGCCACCGTACGGCGCCGGCGCCCAACGCGCTCATCGCCATCAGCCCGAACCACAGCCGATCGGCATCCGGCGTACGGCCGGAGACGCTGGCGGTCTGAGCAACGAGATCCGGTTGCTCGCTCAGGCCGGCGGCGACCGCGCCTTGCGGCACCTGCTGCGCGAGCGGTTGGGGCTGGATCTGCGGCGCGGGTGCGGGGTTCGGCGGCGCGTGCGTGATCAGCAATGCCTTTGCCGGCGGGTCCGCAGGCCCGAAGATTGCGATGACCGAGTCGGCGACCGGTGGCGGCGCGTGCTTCGGCGGCTTGCGGCAGGTGACGGTGAACGTCGACGCGGCGCGCGGCTGACCGGCGACCACCTCGCCCAACTGCACCGGAACGGTGTGCCCGATCGCGTGACCGTCGCAGCGGACCGTGACCGCCGCGTCGAACACGTGCGGCAGCAGGATGTTCACGCCGCGCCGCGCGGCACCGACCACACGGGTGACCACCTTCGTGCCGCCGAGCACCTGCATCGAGACCGGTTGCGGATTCCCGAATGACTCGACGAGGTTGCGCATCATCGGGCCGAGTTGAGACGGCGCCGCCGAGTTGCCACCTTCGGGGTCGCTGTCGCCGGGTGCGAGGAACACGCACAGCGGTAGGCCTCCGGCCGGCACCGCCGGCCGGTGCGGCCCGCAGTTCAGCGAAGTCGACGTCCGGCTGCCGGTGTCCGTCACCAGCGTGCGCAGGTCGGCGAAGCCGTCGTACTGCGCGCCGCCGTTTGCTTCCTTGTTGTTCTCGTTGTCGAGCCATACGCCGGCGACGTTGACGCCGTGGTCACGAAGCGCGGCTTCGGCGGTCGCGAAGCTTGCGCCGGGATAGCCGCGGGTCCGGGTCGGCGTGTCGAACCACTGGCCCGCGAGGACGACGGCGACCCGAAACGCGCCGTCGCGAAAATCGGCACCGGCACCGGCGGGAATGTTGTCCACGTCGCCGGGCGCGATGACATGACCCGCGCCGGTGGCGGCCTGATACACGGCCTCCAGCGCGGCTTGGTCACCACTCGTCGCGTGCCACGTTCCCCGCCACGCGCTGCCGAGGTACATCACGTCGGTGAAAAAGTCCCGACCGGGTCGCTGGATCGGCGAGTCCAGGTAGTAGACACCGCTGGATCCTTGGGCCTCGTCGAAGCCCGTGCTGCCACTCGGCAACAACTCGAAGCCCGTGTAGTCGCCGAAGTTGCCCAAGCCCACGCGAACGTTGCGCTCCTTCGCCAACCGCGTGGTCGCCCACAGCAAGCCGCCCTGGAAAGCGCAGTGGGTGAACTCGCTCTTCGTGCCGTTGTCCTCGAGGAAGAACGCGTCGAGTTCCTGCGCCGGCTGCACGATGCTCACCGGGACGGTCGCCGACTGACCGGGGTTGAGGGTGAGGTGGCGCGTGGCCGGTGTCAACGATGCGGTCGGTTGCGTCGGTACGACGGGCGGTTTGGTGCTCGGCATGTGCGTGCAGCTGTCGGTGGACGGCGTCCCGCTCGGCGGCGGATCGTCGAGCGCCGGCTGCGCGCCCGCCGACACCAATCCAAAACCGAGCACGCTCATGGCCATCGCAAGAAGCAACAATCCGGGGCGGTGCGACAGGCGCAATCGTGGTGTCACTGCGACAGGTCTCCTCGGCTGGGCATCTGTGGGGTGGTACGCGGCACCCGTCCTCGCGTAACGAAAGTGCTTGACAACCGACCGAACCCCTATCACTCTTTCACTAACTGCTTAGTGGAAGTGATGAATGATCGAGTTCCACCTGGACCCTTCGTCCGGTGTTCCGACGTATGCGCAGCTCGTGCAGCAGGTGCACCAAGCGCTGCAGCTTGGGTTGCTCGAGCCCGGCGACCGGCTGCCGACGGCTCAACAGGTCGTCGCGTCGCTGGCGATCAATCCGAACACGGTGCTCAAGGCGTACCGCGACCTCGAACGCGAGGGCCTGGTGCGCGCGCGACCGGGTCTCGGCACGTTCGTCGTCGGCCGGTTGCCGCGCACCGATCCGCAAGCGCAGGCGAAGTTCCGCCGCTCGATGGCTTCCTGGTTGCGCTCGGCCCGTGACGCGGGCCTCAGCGGCGAGGAGATCGAGGCCATCTACCGCACGGCGTTCCGCGACTGCTTCGTCGAAGGGGAGGGAGTCGCATGACCACGGCGATGGAGACGGCCGGTGTCGGCAAGCGGTACGGCCGGCGCTGGGCACTCACCGATTGCACGCTGACGATCCCGGCCGGTCGCGTGGTCGGTCTGGTCGGGCCGAACGGCGCCGGCAAGACCACGCTGCTGCACCTCGCCGTCGGCCTGCTCGAACCGAGCGCGGGCTCGATCTCGGTGCTGGGCGAGAGGCCCAACGCCGGCGCCGACCAGCTCGCCCGGATCGGTTTCCTCGCGCAGGACAGCCCGACGTACTCGCGGTTGACCGTCGAACAGCACCTGCGCATGGGGGAGTGGCTCAACCCGAACTGGGACGCGGCGTTCGCCGCCGACCGGGTGCGCGACCTCGGCCTCGACCTCGGGCAGCGCACCGGCACGCTCTCCGGCGGGCAGCGCGCGCAGCTGGCCTTGACGCTCGCGGTGGCGAAGCGACCGCAGCTGCTCGTGCTCGACGAGCCGGTCGCGGCGCTCGACCCGCTCGCTCGCCGTGAGTTCCTGCAAACGCTGATGGAAGTGGTCGCGGTCGACGGCGTCAGCGTCGTGCTGTCGTCACATCTCATCGCGGATCTCGAACGCGTGTGTGACTACCTCGTCGTGCTCGTCGCCGGCCGGGTCGCGATCGACGGCGACGTCGACGAGCTGCTCGCCGGGCACCACCTGCTCACCGGGCCGCGCCGCGACCACGTCGCGCTGCCGGGCAACACGGCCGTCATCGAAGCGAGCCACACCGAGAAGCAGACGTCGCTGTTGGTCCGGACCGAGACCCCGATTCTCGATCCGTCGTGGACGGTCACGCCGATCACTCTCGACGACCTCGTGCTCGCGTACATGCGCCAAGCCCGCGACCGGGATCGGGACGCTACGAGCGAGCCGGCGAGTCGATTGGCGGTGGCCCGATGACCCGATTCGCGTGGCTGCAGTCGCGTACCCAGACGTTGGGTGTCTACGCGATGCTCGGTGCGCTCGCGATCGCGGCCGCGATCACCGGTGTGCACCTGTCGAACCTGTACCACAGCCACATCCTGCATTGCACGATCGGCTGCGACCTCGCGACCACCCAGTTCCTGCACAGCGATACGTTCCTGCGCAACAGCTTCGACGTGCTGTCGCTGGTCACTCCCGCATTGCTCGGCATCTTCTGGGGCGCGCCGTTGCTCGCCCGCGAATTCGAAGCGGGTACGTATCGGCTCGCCTGGACGCAGAGCGTCACCCGATCCCGTTGGCTGACGACGAAACTCGCGACCGGTGCCGGTGCAGTCGCGACAATCGCCGGCATCCTCACTCTGGTCATCACCTGGTGGTACCGCGCGCTCGACAAGGTCGGGTCGAACCCGTACGACCTGTTCGAACGGCGGGACATCGCCCCGATCGGGTACGCGGTCTTTGCCTTCGCCGCAGGTGCATTGATCGGAGTCGTGATCCGGCGGGTCGTGCCGACGATGGCGGCCACTCTCGGCGTGTACGTCGGCGCTCGGATCGTGACCACGCGTTTGATCCGCCCGCACCTGTTGCCGCCGTTGCACAAGACGTTGTCGATGTTGAACGCGGACGGATTCGGTTTCGTCTCCTCCGACGGCTCGCCGATCACGCTGGTGGCGAAGGCATCGGCCGGTTCGAACACCTGGACGCAATCCACCCAGATCCTCACCAGCACCGGGCATGTGGCGAGTTCGGCGCAGCTGACCGCGTTCGTGCAGCAGTACTGCCCGGCGATCGCCAATCCGCCGGCCCCGGGGGCGCCGGGGAACGGGCCGGTCAAAGCTGCTCCCGGTGTCGCCGACGCGTTCCACGCCTGCCGCGACGAGGCGGCGCGGGTGTTCCATCTGGCGGTGACGTACCAGCCGGCGAGCCGCTACTGGGCGTTGCAGTGGCTGGAGACCGGCATCTTCGTCGCGCTGGCCGCGCTCGCGATCGGCGGCTGCTACTGGTGGATCGCGCGCCGCGCGCGCTAGCCCCGCGCCGCGCCGTACCGTACTTCCGGTGACAGGGCCCGGCCGGGCTGGGAAACTGGACGGACACCTCGGCGATGGCGCGGCGACGTCGTCCGCCACCCCGGCACGTCGCAGCAGTACCTCGCGCAGGCGATCACCAACACGAGGTCGCCGCGGTGACGTCGAGCGACATCTGACTGTACAAAGCGCTCGTCTCGAGCGTTCCGCAGGCGTGAACGCTTGACGTTCGACGTAGCCCTGATATGGGCAGAGCAGGACAGGGATCGGTCGATCGAGAGGAGCGCAGGCATGTCCGTGCTGATGACGATGCGGATCAAGGGTGACCCGGCGAGCTTGGAGAAGCGGGCGGGCGCCGAGCCGGATGCCATCCGGGCGATCGCCGACGACGCGAAGAACCACGGGCTGATCGCGCACCGCTTTTACGGCAGCGACGACGGCCAGATCATGGTGATCGACGAGTGGCCGGATCCCGAGAGCTTCCAGCGTTTCTTCGCCGCGAACCAGGAGCGGATCGGTCCGATGATGGCCGAGGTCGGCGCGACCGCCGAGCCCGAGGTGACGTTCTGGCGCGAGCTCGACACGCACGACAAGGTCGGCTGGGGCGCCTAAGCGAGGCGGCGGCGCATCCTGTTCACGGGACCTAACCCGTGGGCGGCATGACGTTACGCTCCTGGACGCTTAGGTCCAGAAAGGGCACATGCGTCCGCGGCTACGGACTGTGAGTACGCAGTCGCGAGACGCCAGCTCCAGGCTCGCGCAAGGCACGGCTCAGCCTAGAGATACAGCCCCGGACGCTCGCTCTGGCGTACTGCCTGCACGCGGCCGATCGTGCCGCGGCGTTCCATCACCTCGGCCAGGGTGAGCGGCCCGGTCACGTCGTCCGTACCGAGCAACGCGCCGGCCTCGGCGGCCGACAGCGGCGGGAACTCGATCCGGGCGAGGCAGCGGCCCGGGCGCAGCAACGCCGGGTGCATCTCGTCGACCGGCTCGTTCGTGGTCAGCAGGATCAAGGCCTTGGAGCCCTGACCGAGCAGGCCGTCCGCGGTGTTCAGCAACCGGCCCAGCGCCGAACCGACATGCGAACGCGCGTCGCGCCGGAGCAGCTCCTCGGCGTCTTCGGCGACGACCAGCCGCCAGGGCGCACCGTCGTCCTCGTCGTCGGTGTCGAGCAGCACCTGCGCCAGGTAGTCGACGCTGTTGAGCAGCTGCTCGGCATCGGAGACGACATGCGCGCTCGCCCAGTCCCGCCACGCGTCGAACAGTGCGCGCACCGCGGACGTCTTGCCGGTGCCCGGCGGTCCGTGCCACAACAGCAACCGGCCTCCCGATCCGCTGCCGTCCGGCCGATACGCGGTCAGCCGGGTCATCACGTCGCGCACCGACGCCGGGTAGAGGTGGGCCACCTCCGACCACGTCGGCACGTCGATGTCGCGCGAGCGATGCCAGCTGCGCTTCGCCTTGTGCCAGAACGTGACTCGTACCGCACGCTCCTTCGGCGGCTCCGGGACCTTCTTCTTCAACTCGGCGACGAGCGATGTGACGCGGTCCTTGTCCGGCCCGCTCACCCAGACGTCGGCCGCGCGTTTCCAACTGCGCACCGTGACGAGGCAGCGGTCGTACGACGCCAGTACCTGCGGAACACCGCTGCGCCGGTGCCACCGGAGCACTCGCGCGCCTTCGGGCAGGATGCCGATGACGTCGACGCCGGCATTCAGGTCGACCTCGATCAGGTACGGGTGCAGTCCGTGGATGTGCGGGCGCAGGAACAGGTTGAACAGCAGCGCATCGCACGGCGCGGCGCCGTCGGTCACGGCGTCGGGCAGCGGCGCCCGAAGCACGTCTTCGAGCGCATGGTCGATGCCGTCGTGGACGGCACGGATGGCGGTCATTGTCCCTCTACCTCGCGGATGCAAACAGCAAAGGGTGCGCCGAAACGCTTTGGTTGTCGACGTATTTTCGACATGATCAGCCGATGCGCATCGTCGTACTCGGGGCCGGCTTCGGTGGGCTCGAACTCGCCGCGAGCCTGTCCGAACAGTTCGGTCCCGACCTCGACCTGACTCTCGTCGACGGCGGCGACGCGTTCGTCTTCGGTTTCTCCAAGCTCGACGTGATGTTCGGCAAGCACGACCAGACGGCGGTGGTGCATCCGTACGCCGCGCTGTCGCTGCCCGGCGTGCGCTTCGTCAACGCCACGGTGCAGTCGATCGATCCGACGGCGAAGCGGGTCGAGACCACCGCCGGCCCATTGCAGGCGGACGTGCTCGTCGTCGCGCTCGGTGCCGAACTCGATCCGGCCGCGACGCCGGGACTGCTCGAAGGCGGGCACGAGTTCTACACCGTCGCCGGCGCGTTCGCGCTGCGCGACGTGCTCGCCGGCTTCCGCGGTGGCAACGTCGTCGTCGGCGTGACGTCGACACCGTTCAAGTGCCCGCCGGCGCCGAGCGAAACGGCCTTGCTGGTGCACGACTTCCTGCGCGAACGAGACGTGCTCGCGTCCTCGAGCGTGACGCTCGTCATGCCGCTGCCCAAGCCGGTGCCGCCGAGCCCTGACGCATCGGCCGCGCTGCTGGCGGCGTTCGAGAAGCGCGGCATCCGCTGGTGCCCGAACCGACGGGTCGCGTCGCTGGATCCGGCTCGCCGCGTCGCCGTACTCGACGATGGCGGCGAGCTGCCGTACGACCTCTTCCTCGGCGTCCCGGTGCATCGCGCACCCGACGTCGTCATCGACTCCGGGCTCGCCGTCGACGGCTGGATTCCGGTCGATCCGCGCACGCTGGAGACGGCGTTCGCGGACGTCTACGCCGTCGGCGACGTCACCAGCGCCGGCACACCGAAAGCCGGCGTCTTCGCCGAAGGCCAGGCCGCGATCGTCGCGCACCGGATCGCGGCGAGGCTGCGCGGCGAGACCGCGACGCAGGCGTACGACGGCCGCGGCATCTGCTACGTCGAGGTCGGCCGCGGCGCGGTCGCGAAGGTCGACGTCACGTTCACGCCGGGCCAGGCGCCGGTCGGCGGCCTCGAAGGACCGTCGCCGGAATTGGCCGCGGACAAGGAAGAATTCGGCCGATCCAGGATCGCCCGCTGGTTCGGCGCAGGGGGTTAGGACTCGTCGCCGCGAATGCGATCCGCGACCCGTTGCCCGACCGACACGGCTTCTTCGCCGACCGCGCGCACGAGACGCATCAGCGCGTCGGCGGAGTCTTCCATCGTCTCCTTGTACGACCGTGCGGCTTCGCGGGCCTCGTCGGCGATCGGCGGCTCGTCCTCGGCGCCGCGCCGCGGGTAGTCGCCGCCGAGGATGCGCTGGTAGTCGCCGCCGTCGATCCAGCGCCGCAGCTCGGCCGCCCGCAACACCGCGAACGGATGCGTCTGTCCCTGCAACGCGAGCAGCTTGAGCACGCCGTTGCGCAGGTCGCCTTGCGCGTCGTACTCGCGCGCCTGCTCCAGGAACTCGGTGACGTCCATCTCGGCCAACCGCGATCCACCGGCGGTCTTCATCTGCGCGCGCAGCGCCGCCGAGGGATCCTGACCGGCGAGCAACCCGGCGCGGTCGCACGACAGTTCGGACTTGCGGTACCACTCCTCGAGCGCGGTCACCAGCGCGCGCAGGCCGAGGTAGCCCATCGGCAGGAAGAAGATCCGGCGCGAGAGCGCGAGCAGCTGGTCGAGCATCGAGCGGTAGACCGCGTGACCGGACAAGACGTGACCGAGCTCGTGGCCGATGACGAACCGCAGCTCTTCCTCGTCGAGCAGGTCGACCAGCCCGCTGGTCAGCAGCAGGAACGGCTTGTCGATCCCGATCGTGCTCGCCTGCGGCCTGGGGTCGCAGCTGACGAAGACCTCGGGAACGTCGGCGAGGTCGAGGATGCGCGCGCCGTCCTGCACGAGCCGGTGCACCGTCGGGAACTGCCGCTCGCTCACCCGTACCGTCGAGGCGAGCGCGAGCAGCCGCGGGCTGCGCCCGGCGAACAGGCCGGACAGCCAGCGCAGCATCTGGTCGAACCCGCGTACCTTCCGCAGCGCGGTCAGCGCCGCCCGGTCGGCCGGGTGCTCGTACGCGCGCGGCGAGATCGCGGTCAGGACGGTCCGAGCGCGGTCCGGAGTGTCAGCGGTCACGCCCTCGAACCTAACCCGACTTTGCTCGACTTTCGCCGGTCGCCGGCCCGTTCCTGAGCGTGCGGCCGCGGCCACGACCACCAAAGGTCGAGCAAAGTCGGGGTTGGATAGCGTGCACCACATGGGTGAGACGGTCTCTTTCGCAAGCAACGGCGACACCGCATCCGGCTACCTCGCCGTCCCCGACTCCGGCAGCGGCCCCGGCCTGCTCGTCATCCAGGAATGGTGGGGGCTGGTCCCGCAGATCAAGCGGACGTGCGACCGGCTCGCCGCCGAGGGCTTCGTCGCGCTCGCGCCGGACCTCTACCACGGCGACTACGCCGAGCACACCGAGATGGACAAGGCCAACGAGCTCATGACGACGCTGCCGCCGGATCGCGCGGCGCGCGACATGGCCGGCGCGATCGACTTCCTGCTCGGGCACGAGGCGGTCCGCGGCGACAAGGTCGGAGTGATCGGCTTCTGCATGGGCGGCATGCTCACGCTGATGATCGCCGCGTTGCAGGGCGACAAGGTCGGCGCGGCCGCACCGTTCTACGGCGCACCGCTGGGCGACATGGCGCCGGACTGGTCGTCGCTGACCGCGCCGGTGCAGGGGCACTTCGCCGAGAACGACGACTTCTTCCCGCCGGCTGCGGTCAAGGATCTCGAGCGCCAGCTCGCCGACATGGGCAAGGACGTGGAGTTCATCGTCTACCCGAACACCGGGCATGCCTTCGGCAACGAGGAGAACGCGCTCGGCACGCACGACGAGCAGGCCGCCGCGACCGCCTGGGATCGCGCGACGGCGTTCCTCAAAGCGAAGCTGTCCTAAGCCGTCAGCGCCGGCTGTCGCAACCGCACGGGGAACCGCTCGAAGCCGCGCAGCACGCGCAGCGGCCGCCGTACCGGTTGACCCTCGACAGCGAGATCCGGGAACCGGTCGAACAGCTTTCGCAACGCGACCGATCCTTCGAGCCGGGCTAGTGACGCGCCGAGGCAGTAGTGGATGCCGGCCGAGAAACCCAAGTGTTCGCGGGCATTTTCCCGCCGTACGTCGAACACGTGCGGGTCGGCGAACACCGCCGGATCGCGGTTCGCGCCGCCGAGCAACAGCGTGACGAACTGCCCGCGCGGCACGGCGTGCCCGGCGACGAGCGTCTCCTCGGCGGCATGCCGGACGGTGACCTGCACGGGGGAGTCGTACCGCAGCACCTCGTCGGTCGCGTTCTCCCAGTACGACGGCTGCGCCCGCAACACCTCGAGTTGCGAAGGATTGGCGAGCAGCGCGGCGACGCCGTTGCCGATGAGGTTGACCGTCGTCTCGAAACCGGCGCCGGTCACCAGCAACGCGGTCGCGCGCAACTCGACGTCGTCGAGGTGCTCGCCCTCGTCCTCCAGCGTCGCGAGCTTCGACAACAAGTCGTCACCGGGATCGCGCCGGACCGAACGCAGGTGCGCGTCGAGCCAGCCGTGCATCTCCCGCAACGCGATCGCCGCGCCGCGAAACGACCGGTAGGACAGCATCGGATCGAGCGTGACCGCCGCGGCGTTGCCCCACGCGAGCATCTGCTCGTGCATCGACGGCGGCACACCGAGGATCTCCGCGATGATCCGCACCGGCAGCGGCGCGGCGAAGTCCTCGACCAGATCCACCGACCGCTTGCCGGCCATCCGGTCGAGCAGTTCGTCGGCGATCGCCTCCACCCGCGGCTCCCGCGCCGCGACCGCCCGGGCGGTGAACACCTTCGACACCAGCCGCCGGTAACGCGTGTGCTGCGGCGGATCGACCGCGAGCATCGACGGCGGCTCGGCCGGCCCGGGATACCGCGTGTCGCTCGCGATCCGGATCATGCGGCGCGCGAGCGGCGGCAACGACTCGGAATCCACGCCGACCCGGAAGACCGGGCTGCGCAGCACCTCGCTCGCGACCGCGTGCGACGCGGTCGCGTGAATGACCCGGCCGCGGACCAGATCGCCTTGCGCGCGCACTGCGTCGTACGACGGGAACGGGTCGTCCCACAGCGACCGGTCGACCGACAGCCGCGGTCCGAGCTCGCCGGCACGGGCCGAGCGGCGCAGCATCATCGTCGGGCCGAGTGACTGCACCGCCCATCGCAGCAACGTCGAGCGCGCCATAGGGCGACCTTACAGACCGGTGACGCCGTCCCAGCCCCAGGAGAAGTACGGCGACCCGCCGCACGGCAGGGTGACGAGACCGCCGACGGCGAGGAAGGCGTCTTTCTGCTGCTGACCGCAGAACGCGCGCCGCGGTGCCTCGTGCGGATCCTCGCCGGAGCGGTTCGGCACGTCCGCGGTCGGCGGCGGGTCGGTGCCGGCGTGCGTGCCGCCGCCGTCCGCAGCCGGGACGCTGCGCACGTAGCCTGCCGGGCCGCTGTCGAACAACGTGATACCGGAGCCGTCCCACGGCGAGTCGGCCGACAGCGCCGGGACGCCCCACAGCGGATCGACGTACGGTCCGTACCGCGCACTGACCAGCGGCGGCTCCGCGCCGTGCGCGCCGATGGTGCGCGCCTCGTCCTCGGCGGTGATGTTCGCCACCTGGTGGTCGCCGTACGCGACCTGCAGCAGCACCTGGTGGGTCGGCGTGTTCGGCAGCCCGCCGGTCATGTGCGTCGCGTAACCGTCCGGATCCGACCGGTCCCACAACATCTGGATCAGGTCGAGGATCACCATGCGCTGCGACTGGTCCGGATACGCGTTGTCGAACAGCGACGAGTAGCCGATCTGATCCTTCGCACTGACCGGATCGGTCGGGTCGACCTGCGTCGGGTCGTACGCCGACAGGGGCTTGGTCGCGACGTAGTCGCTCGACCGCGGCAACAGGATCGAGTAGTCCATGCCGGGTACGCCGAGCGCGCAGTGGCGGACGTCGACCGAGACCGCGCACACGGTGCCGCCGAAGATGCCGCCCTGGCTGTTGCCGTCGTAGAAGGCCTGCCGGATGTCGAGGAATGGCTTGCCGTCCGGCCACCGGAACGCCTGGTTCGCGGTGAAGCCCTGCGGGTGCACCATCAACCGCGCCAGATAAAGGAAATCCAGCTCGCCCTGCTGCACCCGGTCGGTCAGCAACGGGAACCGCGACAGGTCGTTCAGCGCGACGACTGCATTGGGTACGTCGGCGGTCGCCATGCCGGTCCAGTCGGTCGCGCAGTAGACCATCGCGTGGTCGTTCGCCATCGTCGTCTGCGGATCCGAGTTGACCTCGCTCGCGCTGCCGAACAACCCGTGCCCGTACTCGACCGGTCGCATCGTGCCGGCGTACGTCGCTTCGTCGGAGAAGGCCTTGCGGCCGACGTTGCAGATGAAGTTGGCCTGGTAGGTCTGGCCGGGCGTCTGCGACGGCACCGCGTCCGGGTTGGTCGGGTCGAGCGCGAACTCACTCGGCGTCGGGCAATCGTTGAACAGGCCTTGCGAGACCTGGTCGCACTTCGTCGGCGGATCGCAGGCCGGTGCGAGGTAGCACGGCACGGTGAAGTGCCCGCTGATCCGGCGCGCGACCTTGCTGTTCTCGCTCGCGGTGAAGTCCGTCGTCGAGTCGACCGTGAACGCCGGCGCGTTGCCCGTAACGATGCCGTCGGCGAGGTTCGTGTCGCCGAGCTGCTTGAACGCGTCGTCGCGGATGGCGAGCAGCCGGCCGGTGACGTTCTTCGTGCTCGCGGTGGTGAAGTCCCACGCGAGGTAAAGGTCGTCGCGCGCGACCCCGGCTTTGGCCAACGTCGAGAACAGGTTCTCCATGTGCGCGCGCCGCGCGTCGGTCGCCGGCGCGGTGCCGTCGCGGTAGGCCTTGAACGCCGCGCTCGGCTGCGCGATCGAACCGTCGTCGGTGACGAGGTGGCGCAGCGCGACGATGTAGCGGTGACCGTCGGCGAGGTTGACCGCCGGGTGGATCATCAGGTCGTGCTCGACGCTGCCGACCGTCCCGGCCGCAAGCGTCCCGCTCTCGTCGGTGTACTGGTCGAGCTCGGTCCACACCGGCCAGCGCCGCCCGGTCTCCTCGTCGAGCAGGACGACGCCGAGGTTGTCCCCGTCGTTCATGCCGAGGTCGGTGACCGGCGGCAGCCCTGACGGCACCAGGTCGGAGTTCTTGGTCATGCCGGGGACGAGGGTGAGGATCTGCGACCCGGCGCTGAAGCCGTCGTTGCGGTCCCACTCCGTCGGCTCGATCGGCTTGCCGGCGACGTTGCGCGGCATCATCGGCACGGTCAGGTCGACCCGCCGCGTGGTCGTGCTGCTCGGGTCGTCCTTGGTGAACCAGTCGTTCGGGAACGGCAGCAGGCACTGCGCGCCGTCGAGCGGGTCGCAGCCCTGAACATTGGTGAGGTCGCCGCTGTGGCCGGCCCAGTGGTCACGCGGGGGAGCGACCCATTGATGGCCGTGGTCGCCCTGGCCGTCGTGGTTGCCGTTGTCGCCGTGGCCGGCGGCGAGGACCGGGGTCGTGACCCCGGTGGCGATGGCAAGAACCGCAGCGAGAAGTTTGCGCGTCACGTGCGAGAAGTACGCCGCCGACCGCACGGATTCCTGTGTCGCCGCCGAAAGTCGAGCAAAGTCGCCAGTGGGCTAGGAAGCGGGCTTGCCCGAAGTGTCCGAGTTGGGGCGGGCGGCGGCGACCAGGCGGGGGATTACCTCGCCGAGTTCGCCCGGCTGCCAGCGGGCGCCCTTGTCCTCGGCCGGACCGGCGACCCAGCCCTCGGCGACCGACACCAGCCCGCCGCGGACGTTGAACACGCGGCCGGTGATCTCCCGCGACGCCGCGCTGCCGAGCCAGACGACGAGCGGGGCGATGTTGCTCGGGTCGCGCGGGTCCCAGGCCGGGGCGTCCTCGCCGTCGGCCTGCCAGCGGACGAGGTCCTCGGTCATCCGGGTCAGCGCCGCCGGCGCGATCGCGTTGACGGTGACGCCGTACCGCGACAGCTCCATCGCGGTGATGACCGTGAACGCGGCGATGCCGGCCTTGGCCGCGCCGTAGTTGGACTGGCCGACGTTGCCGTAGATGCCCGACGACGAACTCGTGTTGACGATGCGCGCGTCGACCGGGTCGCCGGCCTTGGAGCGGTCGCGCCAGTAGTTCGCCGCGTGATGGGTGGTGGCGAAGGTGCCGCGCAGGTGCACCTTGATGACGGCGTCCCACTCGTCGATCGACATGTTCACGACCATCCGGTCGCGCAGGATGCCGGCGTTGTTGACGACGACGTCGAGGGTCCCGAACGACTCGATCGCCTGGCCGATCAGCCGCTTGGCGCCGTCGAAGTCGGAGATGTCGTCGTAGTTGGCGACCGCCTCGGCGCCGAGTGCCTTGATCTCGTCGACGACCTCCTGCGCCGGGGTGGCGTCCTCGCCGGTGCCGTCGCGGGCGACGCCGACGTCGTTGACGACGACGCGCGCGCCTTCGCGGGCGAACTCCAGCGCCTCCTCGCGGCCGATGCCGCGCCCGGCGCCGGTGACGATGACGACCCGGCCTTCACACAGACTCATGCGGGACATCTTGGCTTAGGCGCACATGGCAATCGCGCGCTGGCTCGCCTCTCGGCGGACAGGCGCGCGATCGCTGCCGCGGCTACGCGGTGAGCGGGGCGGGTGCGGAGACGTCGACGCCGTTGCGCCGGGCGAGGTCGACGAGGCCGTCGAGGTGGGCCTGTGCGGCCATGACGAGCAGCGCGTCGCCCTTGCTGTTGGCGAGGATGAGCGCCTCGCGCGCCGACGCGACCTGGTCGCGCATCTCCTGCTCGAACAGCGACATCGTCTCCGGTTTCATGGCCGCACATTACCCGGGAGTACGGCGCAGAAACAGCCCCAATTTGTGACGAACCTCCGCCCGCCCCCGGCTCGCGCCGTGATCATGGCGTTCCAACCCTCGCGGCAGCGTGATCATGGCGAAACACAGGGTGAAACGCCATGATCACGAGCGGCCGCGGCCTGACGGCCCGCGAGGCGACGTGAACGCCGCCGGCGGTGCTTACAGCCAGGCCTTCAGGGCCGCGGCGGTGTCGGACTTGCGCAGGTCCTTGATCGTGTCCCGCTCGATCTGGCGGATCCGCTCGCGGGTGAGGCCGAGCTCCTTGCCGACCTCGTCGAGCGTGCGGGCGCGGCCGTCGTCGAGGCCGAAGCGCATCCGCATGACCGTCGCCGAGCGGTCCGGCAGCGTCCCGAGCACCGAGCGCAGCCGGTCCTGCAGCAGGCCGAAGTCGACGACGTCGGCCGCCACCGGGGCGTCGGCGTCCTCGATGAACTCGCCGAAGGTCGCCGTACCGTCGTCACCGACCGGCGTCTCCAGCGACAGGGTCTCCCGGCCGTAGCCCAGGATCTCCTCGACCCGCTCGCCGGTCATGTCCAGCGCCTTGCCCAGCTCGTCGAACGTCGGCTCCCGGCCGAGCTCGGTCGCCAGGTCGCGCTTGACCCGCAGCGCCTTGTTGATCTGCTCGACCATGTGCACGGGCACGCGGATCGTGCGGCCCTGGTCGGCGATCGCCCGCTGCAGCGCCTGGCGAATCCACCAGGTCGCGTACGTCGAGAACTTGTAGCCCTTGGTGTAGTCGAACTTCTCCACGGCGCGGACCAGGCCGATGTTGCCTTCCTGGATCAGGTCGAGCAGGGTCAGGCCCTTGCCCTGGTAGCGCTTGGCCAGCGAGACGACGAGGCGCAGGTTGGCCTCGAGCAGGTGGTTGCGCGCCCGCACGCCGTCGGCGGCGATCAACTCGAGGTCGCGGCGCAGCTTGGCCGCGATCTTGCGGGTCTCCTTGGCATCCGCGGCGCGGATCTTCTCCGCGGCGAACAGCCCGGCCTCGATCCGCTTGGCCAGGTCGACTTCCTGCTCGGCGTTGAGCAGGGCGACCTTGCCGATGTCGGTGAGGTAGACCCGCACCAGGTCGGTGGTCGGGACCTCGTGGTCCCAGGAGTCGTCGACGAGGTCTTCGTCCTCGATCGACGGCGCGGCGCCGGGCGCGTCGGCGCCGATGGCGACCCCGCGCTCGCTGATCAGGCGGATGACCCGCTTGGCCTCGGCCGGGCCGACGCCGGCCTCGTCGAGGGCCTTGCGGACCTCGGTGAACGTCAGCGCCCCCTGCTCGCTGGCGGCGTCGAGGAGGTCCTCGATGGGCGCGGGCAGGCCGGCGTCACCGTTGACGCGGGCGATGGTGGCAGTGCTCATGACTGGTCAAGCCCCCCAGGGCTTCTCGTTGGGTGTCCTCTGGTGTCCGACAATTACGACGCGGAGTGCAGTGGCCGGGTTTACCGACCAGTAGCTCCAACGCACGCGACGCCGCGGATGTTCCGCGGCGCGACCCGCCATCTTGCCATATCCCGATGGTGATGTCACCCCGGGGGTGGCTCGACGCTGGGACCTATGCCCGGATCCTGTCCGGACGTGCCCCAGCGTCCCGTTTTCCCCGCGCGGCGGCGGCGGGAAACTTCGTTGTCCGTCGGGGTCACGGTGCCTAGCCTCAGACACGGATCTGAAGAGGGGGTGAAGACCGTGCCGAGCGCCCCGACGATCGGCCTGTGCGCCCTCGCCAGCCTGGCGCTGCTCGTCATCCCCGGCCCGGCGGTGCTGTTCATCGTCACCCGCAGCGTGGAGCACGGCCGCCGGGTCGGCCTGGCCTCGGTCGTCGGCGTCCACCTCGGCACGCTCGTCCACGTCGCGGCGGCGGCAGCCGGCCTGTCCGCCCTGCTGGTCTCGTCGGCGGCGGCGTTCGGCGTGGTCAAGTACGTCGGCGCGGCGTACCTCGTCGGGCTGGGGCTGCACCGGCTGCTGTCCCGGCCCGCTTCCGGCGAACAGGCGGCGCTCGACCCGCTGTCCCGGGCCGGTTCGGTGCGCAGCGCCCTCGCGCAGGGCGCCGTGGTGAACATCCTCAACCCGAAGGTCGCGCTGTTCTTCCTCGCGTTCCTGCCGC
>JAICXQ010000028.1 GCA_025980325.1 Frankiales bacterium | reverse complement strand
GCCGACGACATCACCGACCCGGCGCCGCACACGACGTTCGCGCACCTCGACGCGACGACGGTGCTCTCCCGGCCGATCTCCGAGCTCGGCATCTATCCCGCGGTCGACCCGCTCGACTCGACCTCGCGGATCCTCGACGCGCGCTACATCGGCGACGAGCACTACAGCGTCGCGCAGCGGGTCAAGACGATCCTGCAGCGGTACAAAGACCTGCAGGACATCATCGCGATCCTCGGCATCGACGAGCTGTCCGAAGAGGACCGGATCACGGTCAACCGGGCCCGGCGTATTCAGCGGTTCCTGTCGCAGAACCTGTTCGTCGCCGAGCAGTTCACCGGCCAGCCCGGCTCGTTCGTGCCGATCGCCGAGACGATCGACTCGTTCAAGCGGCTGACCGAAGGCGAGTTCGACGACTACCCGGAGCAGGCGTTCTTCCTCTGCGGTGGCCTCGAGGACGTCGAGCGCAACGCGAAGAAGCTGCGGGACTCGTAATGGCGACGCCGTTTGCGGTCGAACTCGTCGCGCCGGACCGGATCGTGTGGTCGGGCGAGGCCGAGATGGTCTCCGCCCGTACGACGGACGGCGACATCGGCGTGCTCGCCAATCACATCCCGCTGCTCGGCGTCCTCGTGGATGCGCCGGTGAAGATCAAGCGGGCGTCCGAGGGCGACCTGCTCGTCAACGTGACCGGCGGTTTCCTATCGGTGACAAAGGAAAAAGTGTCGATCCTCGCCGAAAGCGTCGAAGACGCCTAACCGTTCCCGCGGGGCTTCCACTTCACGTCTCGGCCGCCGTTGTCGTTGGCGGTGCGGCTGAGGATGAACAGCAGGTCGGACAAGCGGTTGAGGTAGAGCGCGGTCACCGAGTTGGTCCGGTCGGGCTCGGCGGCGAGCAGCGCCCACACGTTGCGTTCGGCCCGCCGCGCGACCGTGCGCGCGAGGTGCAGCAACGCCGCCCCCGCCGTCCCGCCGGGCAGGACGAACGAGTCGAGCTTCGCCAGCGACGCGTTGTAGTCGTCACACGCGCGTTCGAGCCGTTCGACGTACGAGTCGTCGACGCGCAGCGGCGCCCACTTGGGGTCCGGCACGACCGGCGTACACAGGTCGGCGCCGACGTCGAACAGGTCGTTCTGGATCTCCGTGAGCAGCTTCGTGACGTCGCTGGGCAAACTGCCCAGCGCGATCGCGACGCCGATCGCCGAGTTGGCCTCGTCGACGTCGCCGTACGCCGTCACCCGCAGGCCGGTCTTGGGCGCGCGGCTCATGTCGCCGAGCGCGGTCGTCCCGTCGTCGCCGGTCTTGGTGTAAATCCGGGTCAGGTGGACCGTCGACGACTCGCGTTCGCGCTCGGAGGACATGACCCGCAGGCTACTGCGCCGTCGACCCGCCTAGCATCGACGGCGTGGAGATGTTCGAGGTCACCGGAGGCGCGCGGCTGGTCGGCGAGGTGTCGGTCACCGGCGCGAAGAACAGCGTGCTGAAGGTGATGGCCGCCGCACTGCTCGCCGAAGGTACGACGACGCTCACGAACGTCCCCGACATCGTGGACGTCCCGATCATGAGCGAGATCCTGCGCGGGCTCGGCGCGGACGTGACCGGGCACGCGCCCGAGATCCGGATCAGCGTGCCGGGCGAGATCGGGCACGAAGCGGACTACGAACACGTGCGGCGGATTCGCGGGTCGGTGTGCGTGCTGGGCCCGCTGCTCGCCCGGACCGGCCGCGCGCGGGTCGCGCTGCCCGGTGGCGACGCGATCGGATCGCGCGCGCTCGACCTGCACGTCATGGGGCTGGAGCGGCTCGGCGCGACGTTCGACAACGCGCACGGTTACCTGATCGCCGAAGCGCCGCAACTCACCGGCGCGCAGATCTGGCTCGACTTCCCGAGCGTCGGCGCGACCGAGAACGTCCTGATGGCCGCCGTGCTGGCGAAGGGTACGACGACGATCGACAACGCCGCGCGCGAGCCGGAGATCGTCGACCTGTGCGAGATGTTGCAGGCGATGGGCGCGCGCATCGGCGGCGTCGGCACGTCGACGTTGGAGATCGAAGGCGTCGAGCGGCTCGGGTCGTCGACGCACGACGTCGTCGCGGATCGCATCGTCGCCGGCACGTTCGCGTATGCCGCGGCGATGACCCGCGGCGAGATCACGGTGCACCGGGCCCGTACCGAGCATCTCGAGATCGCGCTCGACAAGCTCGTGCAGGCCGGCGCGCAGGTCGACCAGCTCGACGACGGCTTCACCGTGCGCGCCGATCGCCGGCCGCGCGCGGTCGACGTCGTCACGTTGCCCTACCCCGGCTTTCCCACCGACCTGCAGCCGATGGCGATCGCGATGAACGCGATCGCCGACGGCGTCGCGTTCGTGACCGAGAACATCTTCGAAGGCCGGTTCATGTTCATCGACGAACTCGTCCGGCTCGGCGCCGACGTGCGCACCGACGGCCACCACGCGATCGTGCGCGGCCGCGAATCGCTGTCCGGCGCGCCGGTCCGGGCCACGGACATCCGGGCCGGCGCGGCGCTCGTCCTCGCCGGTCTGGTCGCCGACGGCACGACGACGGTCTCCGACGTCTTCCACGTCGATCGCGGCTACCAGCAGTTCGTCGAGGCGTTGCAATCACTCGGTGCGCCGATCACCCGCCGGGCCGACGACACCTTGGTCTAGCCCGACATCTGTCGCGTTTCGGACTTTTCGTGCTCGGTGTCGTGTTCGGCGTGGCAACCGTTCGGCGCGCCCGGTCGTCAATACCGTTGAACCCGAACGCCGACGAGGGGAGGCGCGATGGAGATCCGCGTCCTGCGCCCGGGCTGCTCGCTGGCCCTCGCCGGCCGGCTCGGCTCCGCGACCGTCGGCGACGTGCGCACCGCACTCGGCGACGCGATCGACTCCGGCATCGACGATCTGCTGCTCGACCTGCGCGAGGTCGAACTCGTCGACGCGACCGGTCTCGGTGTCCTCGTCGGCAGTCACCGCCGGGCCGAGCGGGCCGGCCGCCGGTTGGTGCTGCGCAACGTCCCGGAACGGATCGACCGCCTGCTCGTCGCGACCCGGCTGCACCGCGTCCTGGCGGTCGAACGCCCGGCGGAGTCCGACGTCGCGTAGCTACTTCGTGACCGTGACGGTGCCGGTCATGTTCGAGTGGTACACGCAGTAGAACCCGTACGTGCCCGGGTAGGAGAAGCGGACGCTCGCCGACATCGTCGCGTTCACGTCGCCGCTGTCGGCGAACCCGCCGTGGGTCGGGCTCACCGTGTGGACGTACGCCGTGTTGTTGGTCACCTTGACGACGCCGCCGCACGTCACCGTGACCGACTTCGGCGAGAACGCGTACGGGTACGGCGAACCCGTCGGGTCGTTGACCATCGCGAGTGATGCCACCGAGGAGTTGTTCGCGCACGCGGTCGGCGCGGTGGACGTCGGCTTCGGCTTGGTGCTGGTCGCCGCCACTGCCGGGTTGCTGCTCACGCTCGCTCGCGGCGCGGCACTCGTCGGAGCATGAGTCGCAGCCGCGCTCTTGCGCGCCGCAGCGTGCGTACTCGCGATCGCCGAGGGTGCCGCCGACGCCGGTGCGGCGCTCGACGCCGTCGCGATCGGGCTGGACGAATTCGTCGCGCCCAGGCCGGACGAGCCGCCGCCGCTGCACGCGGTGAGGGCGACTGCGCAAAGGGCAAGACCGAGCGAACGCCGGCGATCGGGCATATCGCCATGCACGAGCCCGCGCGCCGATCGGTTCACCCGTCGCCGCCAACCTGCCTTGTGCCCGGGGCCACTCGTCCGTCATCGTGTGCGCAGCGCCCCAGCGCGTCCTTCAGCCACCGCGCTCTTCGAGGGGTCAGTTCATGCTTCGCCTACGCCGTCTCGTTCTCGCTGCAACTGCGGTTGCTGCTGCTGTGGTCGCACCGGCACATGCACCGGCGGCGTCGCCGGGATTCACCGTGTCCGGCAACACGATCCTCGACCCGTCCGGCGCGACGTTCACCATGCGCGGCGCGAACGTGTTGTTCGACACCGAGCTCGACGGGTTCGGCCGGACCGGCAACGACGCCGCGCCGATGGTCAACGTCTGGCACCTCAACACCGTGCGCGTGCTGGTCAGCGAGGACTTCTGGATCGGCAGCGAGCAGACGATCGACGGTGCGGCGAATCCCAACTACTGCCCGGCGTTCGCCGGCTACCAGGCCAACATCGACGACTGGGTGAACAAGGCGACCGCGCTGCACATGCTCGTGCTGATCGACTTGCACACCAACGAGCTCAACGGCGTCATCCCGTGCACGACGACGGTCAAGCCGAACCGGTGGACCATGGCCGACGAGGCGCTCGCGCCGACGTACTGGAAGCAGGTCGCGACCCGCTACGGCGCCAACCCCTATGTCGCGTTCGAGCCGTACAACGAACCGCAGTGCCTGACCCCGCAGCAATGGCTGCACGGCGGCGACGTCACGACCGACTCGTGTTACGGCGGCGGCGTGCACTACCAGGCCGCCGGCATGCAGGAGCTGTACGACGTCATCCGCGCGACCGGCACGAAGAACCTCGTCGTCGTCGACGGCGTCAAGGACAAGGACACGACGATCGCGGCCGGCAAGACGAACAAGGGCATCAACCCCTCCGGCGGCTACGACGTCAGCTACGCGACCTCGACGCCGGTCGTCGGGTTCAACGTCGTGTACGCGTCGCATCCCTACCTCGGCAACGACTGCGGCACGATGCCGCCGAACATCGAGCAGAAGGTCGGCATCCCGTCGTTGTCGGTACCGGTCGTCATCGACGAGTTCGGCAGCCGGTGCACGATCAAGGCGTCGGACAACGGCGCGCCGGCGGCGTCGAAGTACGCCGAGGTGATCGCCTACGCCGAGTCGCACCGGCTCGGGTGGGCCGCCTTCGCGTGGGGGCCGCACCACTGCTGGTCCGACGCCGACGGGACCTCCGAGTGCGACTACGGGCTGCTCAACAACACGAGCACGTGGACGCCGAGCATCCCGGGCCGCCCGGTCTACGAAGACGCCGTGGCCCACGGGACCGCCGGCGCCTGAGTGCCGGCAACCTGCGGCGGCGGTCGCCGGGGCCGTGGCCGGGCGGGCAACGCCGAGTTTTAGAGTGGCCTTGTGTCCGAGAGCGAAAATCCTGTCATCCCCAGCCCGGAACCTTCAGCGCATCGGCCGCGGACGAACCGCGATTGGTGGCCCGACCAACTCGACCTGTCCGTGCTGCAGCAGCACTCGCCGCGTGCCAACCCGCTCGGCGCCGATTTCGACTACGCCGAGGAGTTCAAGAGCCTCGATCTCGACGCGCTCAAGCGCGACCTGATCGAGGTCATGACGACCTCGCAGGAGTGGTGGCCGGCGGACTACGGACATTACGGACCGCTGCTGATCCGGATGACCTGGCATGCCGCGGGCACGTACCGGGTGGCCGACGGCCGTGGCGGCGGTGACGGCGGCGCGCAGCGACTCGCGCCGCTGAACAGCTGGCCGGACAACGCCAACCTCGACAAGGCCAGAAGACTGCTGTGGCCGGTCAAGGCGAAGTACGGCCGCAAGATCTCGTGGGCCGACCTCATCGTCTACGCCGGCAACGTCGCGATGGAGTCGATGGGCTTCAAGACGTTCGGGTTCGGCTTCGGCCGCGAAGACGTGTTCGAGCCGGAGGAGGTCTTCTGGGGCTCCGAGGACACCTGGCTCGGCGACGAGCGCTACAGCGGCGACCGCGAGCTCGCGAAGCCGTTCGGCGCGGTGCAGATGGGACTCATCTACGTCAACCCGGAAGGGCCGAACGGCAACCCGGATCCGCTGTCGGCGGCCCGCGACATCCGCGAGACGTTCGCCCGGATGGCGATGAACGACGAGGAAACCGTCGCCCTCATCGTCGGCGGTCACACGTTCGGCAAGACGCACGGCGCGCACTCCGCCGACCACGTCGGGCCCGAGCCGGAGGCGGCCGCGATCGAGGCGCAGGGCCTCGGCTGGCGCAGCACCGCCGGCACCGGTGTCGGCAAGGACGCGGTGACGAGCGGACTCGAAGGCGCGTGGACACCGACGCCGACCGCGTGGGACAACTCGTTCCTCGAGACGCTGTACGGCTTCGAGTGGGAGCTGACCACGAGCCCGGCCGGCGCGAAGCAGTGGATCCCCACCGACCCGGCCGCGCGCGAGCTCGTACCGGACGCGCACGACCCGTCGGTCCGGCACGCGCCGGTGATGCTGACGACCGATCTCGCGCTGCGCTTCGACCCGATCTACGGGCCGATCACGCAGCGGTTCCTGGAGCACCCGGACGAGCTGGCGGACGCGTTCGCGAAAGCCTGGTACAAGCTGCTGCATCGCGACCTCGGGCCGGTCGAGCGCTACCTCGGCCCGTGGATCCCGGCGCCGCAGCTGTGGCAGGACCCGGTGCCGGCGGTGGACCACGAGCTGATCTCCGCCGCGCACGTCGACGAGCTGAAGCGCACGCTGCTCGGATCCGGATTGTCGATCGCGCAACTCGTCTCGACGGCCTGGGCGGCGGCGGCGTCGTACCGCGGGACCGACAAGCGCGGCGGCGCGAACGGCGCGCGGATTCGCCTTGCGCCGCAACGGGATTGGGCCGTCAACGACCCGACCGAACTCGCCAAGGTGCTCGCCCGCCTCACCGAGATCCAAGAGGAGTTCAACGGATCGCAGGCCGGCGGCGTGCGGGTGTCGCTCGCCGACCTGATCGTCCTCGGCGGGTGCGCGGCGGTCGAGCAGGCGGCGGCGGCCGCGGGCGTCGCGGTCACCGTGCCGTTCACGCCGGGTCGGACCGACGCGACGCAGGAGCAGACCGACGTCGAATCGTTCGCCGTCCTCGAACCGACCGCGGACGGCTTCCGCAACTACGTCCGCGACGGCGAGAAGTTGCCGCCCGAGCACCTGCTGGTCGACCGGGCGAACCTGCTCACGTTGACCGCACCGGAGATGACCGTGCTCGTCGGCGGGCTGCGGGTGCTCAACGCCAACACCGGGCAGGCGCCGTACGGCGTGTTCACGAACCGGCCGGAGACGCTGACGAACGACTTCTTCGTGAACCTGCTCGACCCGGGCACGCAGTGGAAGGTGTCGGAGTCGACGGCGAACGTCTACGACGGCATCGACCGCGCGAGCGGGAAGCCGACGTGGACGGCGACGGCGGTCGACCTCGTCTTCGGATCCAATTCGCAGCTGCGCGCGATCGCGGAGGTGTACGGCGCGGCGGACGGCCAGGAGAAGTTCGCCCGTGACTTCGTCGCCGCGTGGGACAAGGTGATGAACCTCGACCGGTTCGACCTGCATCGCTAATCGGTATTGACAACGGTTTCGATTATTGGTCTAACCTGGGGCATGTGCCCGTTCGCCTGACCACGGCTGTGCTGAGCCTTGCCGTCGTTGTCCTGGCCGGCTGCACGCTCGGGCCGTCGACGTCGGTCGTCGCGGGCGGCCGGATCGACGTGGTCGCGACCATCAGCGTGTGGGGCAACATCCTCGCCCAGCTCGGCGGCGCGCACGTGCACGCGACGTCGATCATCTCCAACCCGGACGTCGATCCGCACGACTACGAGCCGACGCCGGCGGACGCCCGGACGATCGCGACCGCGCGGCTGCTCGTCCGCAACGGCATCGGCTACGACGCGTGGGCCGGTCGAGCCGCCGCCGCGAATCCCGACTCGCGCCGGACCGACATCGACGTCGGCAAGCTCGTCGGCGTCCCGGTCGGCGGCAACCCGCATCGCTGGTACGCACCTGCCGACGTGACGAAGGTCGCCGACGCCATCACCGCCGGCTTGAAGCGGATCGATCCCGGCGACGCTGCCTACTTCGACGCGCAGCGCACCGCGTTCGAGACGAGCCGGCTAGCGCCGTACCACCGGTTGGTCGAGGAGATCCGATCGGCGTACGGCGGCACGCCGATCGGGGCGAGCGAGAGCGTCGTCACACCGCTGGCCGAGGCTCTCGGTCTGAAAGTCCTTACGCCGCAACGCTTCCTCGATGCGATCAGTGAAGGGGCCGAGCCGTCTGCGGCGGACAAGTCGGCGATCGACCGGCAGATCGCGCGCGGTGAGATCGAGGTCTACGTGTTCAACCGCCAGAACAGCACGCCGGACGTCGCGGCGCAGGTGGCGGCGGCACGCGCGCGTGGCATTCCGGTCGTGTCCATCACGGAGGTGCTGTCGCCGCCGACGGCGTCGTTCCAGGACTGGCAGGTCGCGCAACTGCAAGCGCTTCGGGCCGCGCTCGCCGACGCGAGCGGTCGATGAGCCGCGCGGACGTGGTGACGGCCCGCGGCGCGGCGGTGCGCCGCGGTGGCCGGACGGTCTGGTCGGGCGTCGATGTCACGGTGCACGCCGGCGAGTTCGTCGCGGTGCTCGGGCCCAACGGCGTCGGGAAGTCGACGTTCCTGCAGGTCGTGCTCGGACTCGTCGCACCGGCCGATGGTGAGGTGCGGGTGCTCGGCGGTGCGCCCGGATCGGCCAACCGCCGGATCGGCTACCTCCCGCAGCGGCACGCGTTCGACGCGGGGACGCGGGTGCGCGGGGTCGACGTCGTGCGGCTCGGCTGGGACGGCGACCGCTGGGGCGTCCCGCTGCCGTTCGGTGGTGCCCGGGCGAAGGCGGCGCGGGAGCGGGTCGACGAGGTCGTCGAGCTGGTCGGCGCGGGCGATTACGCGCACCGCCCGATCGGCCGGCTTTCCGGTGGTGAGCAGCAGCGGTTGCTGATCGCGCAGGCGCTGGTGCGCCGGCCGGATCTGTTGCTGCTCGACGAGCCGCTGGACTCGCTCGACGTCACCAATCAGGCCAGCGTGAGTGCATTGATCCAGCACGTCTGCCGCAGCCAAGGTGTCGCGGTGCTGCTGGTCGCGCACGACGTCAACCCGATCCTTCCGTACCTCGACCAGGTCCTCTACCTCGCGCCGACCGGCGCGATCATGGGACCGCCCGCGGACGTCATCACCGCGGACACGTTGACGATGCTGTACGGCACGCCGATCGACGTGTTGCACGACCGGACCGGGCGGCTCGTCGTCGTCGGCCAGCCCGACACCCACGAGCACCACTGATGGCCGTGCACCTGAGCTGGGACCTCGGGTGGGACGTCCGGCAGTTGCTGGCGTTCCCGTTCATGGTCAACGCGTTGCGCGCCGGCACGATCGTCGCCGTCGTGGCCGGCGCGATCGGCTACTTCATGGTGTTGCGGCGGGAGAGTTTCGCCGGGCACACGCTCGCGCTGATCGGCTTCCCCGGTGCGGCCGGCGCGACCTGGCTCGGCATCAACGAAAGCGCGGGTTTCTTCGGTTTCTGTGTCGCCGGCGCGCTCGTCATCGCGGCCCTGCCGGCGCAGGGTCGGGCGAACCCGCTCGGCGGGTACGGCGAGCGAAGCGCGGTCATCGGCACGGTGCAGGCGTTCGCGCTCGCGTGCGGGTTGTTGTTCGTGACCCTCTACCACGGCTTGTTGTCGGGGCTGAACGATCTGCTGTTCGGCACGATCATCGGCATCACCAGCCGGCAGGTCGTGACGCTTTTGGTCGCGGGCGTCGCCGCACTTGCGGTGCTCGCGGTCATCGCCCGGCCGCTGTTGTTCGCCACCGTCGACGCGGATGTGGCCCGGGCGCGCGGAGTCCGCGTGCGTCTCGTCGGCGCCGCGTTCCTGGTCCTGCTCGGCGTCGCGGCGGCCGGCACGAGCCAGGTGACCGGAACGTTGCTGGTGTTCGCGTTGCTCGTCGCGCCGGCGGCGACCGCGGTGCGGATCACGGCGCGCCCGGTCGCCGGCGTCGTGCTGTCGGTCGTGATCGCGGTCGTCGTGACGTGGCTCGGCGAAGGCGTCGCATACTTCTCGCCGTACCCCATCGGTTTCTGGGTGACGACGTTCGCGTTCGGGTTCTTCCTGCTGGCCGGCGGTTACCGGGCGCTCGCGGACCGGCGCGGGTGACGCGATGTTGAGCCAGCCGTTCATGCAGCACGCGCTGCTCGCCGGCACCGCCGTCGCGATCCTCTCCGGCATCGTCGGCTACTTCGTCGTGCTGCGCGGCCAGGTGTTCGCCGGCGACGCGCTCTCGCACGTCGCGTACGCGGGTGCGTTGGCAGCGCTCGCCGCCGGTCTCGACCTGCGGTTCGGCCTTTTCGCCGCGACGGTCGGCGTAGGGATCGTGCTCGGCCTGCTCGGCGGTCGCGGCGTCGCGGACGACGTCGTCATCGGTACGACGTTCGCGTGGGTGCTCGGTCTCGGCGTGTTCTTCCTCGCGCTGTTCACGACCCGGCATGCGGCCGGCGACTCGACCGCGAGCGTCAACGTGCTGTTCGGCTCCATCTTCGGGATCAGCGCGGGTGCCGCGACGGCCGCGGCCGTCATCGCGGCCGGGCTGGTCGCCGTCGTGCTGCTGATGGCCCGGCCGCTGCTGTTCGCGAGCCTCGACCCCGCGGTCGCGGCCGCGCGCGGGGTGCCGGTGCGGGTGCTCGGGCCGTTGTTCCTGGGCGTCGTGGGCGCGAGTGCGGCGGAGGCGAGTCAGGTCGTCGGTGCGCTGCTGTTGTTCGGTTTGCTCGCCGCGCCGCCGGCCGCGGCGCAGCGGCTCACGGGTCGCCCGTGGGTGGCGCTGGCGCTCTCCGCCGGGCTCGCGACCGTCTCCGTGTGGGCCGGCCTGGTGCTGGCGTACGAGTTCCCGACGCTGCCGCCGAGCTTCACGATCCTCGCGGTGTCTACCGGCGTCTACGCGGTGGTCGCGCTGGCGCCGAGTGTTCGGGGCACAGGCCGAAGACTTCGACGGTATGGCTGATCTGGGTGTAGCCCGCGGCGTCGGCGACCCGCTCGGCCCACTGCTCGACCTCGGGCCCCTCGACCTCGACCGACCGGCCGCAGACCCGGCAGACGAGGTGATGGTGGTGGTCGGCCTTCACCGGCAAGCAGAGCCGGTACTGCGCCTCGCCGTCGGGCCGGTGTACGACGTCGATCTCACCGGCGTCGGCGAGCACCTTGACATGCCGGTAGACCGTCGTCAACCCGACCGACAGACCTTGGCTTCGGAGCACGCCGTACAGGTCTTGCGCGGTCCGGAACCCGTCCGCGTTGCGCAGGGCCTCGTCGATCGCCTCCCCTTGGCGGGTGACGCGAATTCTCGGGCTCACCGGTGCACGCTAACCCGGGTGCGCGCGTGCGCACTCAGGGGAACTTGACGCCCGACGACTGGACCAACCGGAGGAAGTCGGCGTAGCCGATGACGTCGCTGGGGCTCGGCGCGCTCAGATGCACCGCCGTGCCGTAATTGCCGAACGTCATGTCGATGACGCCACTCGCCGACAACGCGCCGCTGAACGACATCTTCATCCGCAGCTTGCGCAGCAGGCTGTCGGAGCCGAACCACACGTCGATCGTCGGCGGGCCCATGTGCAGCTTGGCCAGAGCCTCGTCCAGTTCGGCGCGTTCGGCGGGGCTCAGCTTCATCGCGGCGATCGTGCGTTGCATGCCCTGTTGCATCTGCTGGCGCGACGGCGTCACCTCGTAGCCGGTGACCGTCGTTGCGCCGACCGTCGACGTGCCGAGTGACTTGACCTTGCTGCCGTGGATCGCGAGCATCCGTAATTCGGCGACCGGATCTCCGTTGCCGACCTGCGCCGACTGTGCCGCGGCCGGCATCTCGATCCAGTGCCGGCCGGCGGTGTAGGTGCTCATGTCCTGGCCGGCGATCACCATGCCGAGGTACAGGTGCCCGCCGACCAGGACCTCGTGCTCGACGAGCGACTGGCCGCCGATCGACATGTTCACGGTCAGGCCCATCGCGGACGTTGCGAAGTCCACCTCGCCGCTGCCCGTGATCGGGATCGTCCGGCCGCCTGCACTCATCTTCCCGGTGACGGTGATCGTGGCACCGCGCTGCGCGAGCGTTTGTTGCGCAGCGTTGAACACCGCCGCCGCGGCGTTGCGGCCGGCAGCGCCGCCGGCGGAGTCGCCGCCGGCCGGGCTGCGCCCGATCGCGACCAGCACCACGCCGACGACCGCGATCACCAGCGCCGCCGCACCGACCGCGAGCCAGCTCGCCGGCGTCGCGTCCGATCGGCCGGGGGCCTCGTCGGGCAGCGCGTGCCGGGTGGACGTCTCGATGGTGTCGCTGCCCTCGCCGGACCAGCTCTGTGGCTCGCTCACACCCCGGACGATATCCGCTCCGGAGCCCGTTCCGTCCCCCTTCACGGCGATCGTCCGCCGGCGAGCGCCGGCAGTACGCCGGTTTCCGTCCACGCGCGGCCGCGATGATCGGCTGGGAGCGGCGGCTCGTGCTCGCCTAGGCTCCATCCCGTGCGGCTCGTCATCGCCCGGTGCTCGGTCGACTACTCCGGGCGGCTCAATGCGCACCTTCCGCTCGCTACCCGGCTGCTCGTGTGCAAGGCGGACGGCAGTGTGCTGGTGCACTCCGACGCCGGCGGTTACAAGCCGCTGATGTGGATGAGCCCGCCGTGCACCTTGCGCGAGGAACCCGGCCGCTGGACGGTGGTCAACAAGACCGACGAGCAACTCGCCATCACGATCGAGGAGATCGTGAGCGACACCAATCACGATCTCGGCATCGATCCCGGACTGCAGAAGGACGGCGTCGAAGCGCACCTGCAGCAACTGCTCGCCGAACGCTGCGAAGTCCTCGGCCCGGGCTGGACCCTCGTGCGCCGCGAGTACCCCACCGACATCGGCCCGGTCGACCTGCTCTGCCGCGACGCCGACGGCGTGCACGTCGCGGTCGAGATCAAGCGCCGGGGCGAGATCGACGGGGTCGAGCAGCTCGCCCGCTACCTCGAGCGCCTCGGCCGCGATCCGCTCTTGCGCCCGGTCCGCGGTGTGTTCGCCGCGCAGGAGATCAAGCCGCAGGCCCGCGTCCTCGCCGCCGAGCGAGGCATCGCCTGCCTCGTGCTCGATTACGACGAACTGCGCGGCCTCGAGCCGAATACCCCGCGGCTCTGGTAGAGACTGCACGTCGTGGAGATCGCCACCGTAGGAGTCGTCGGCCTCGGCACGATGGGCGCCGGCATCGCCCAGGTGTTCCCGCGGTTCGGATTCGACGTGATCGCCGTCGAGGCGACCGCCGAACTCGCCGAGCAGGGCCGCCGCAGGGTCGACACATCACTGCGCCGCGCAGACGAACGGGGTCACCTGGACACCCCGTACGACGTCGTCATGGAGCGGATCACTTTCACCGCCGACCGGGCCGACCTCGCCATCGCGGACGTCGTCGTCGAAGCCGTGCCGGAGCGACTGGAGTTGAAGGCGCAACTGTTCGACGAGCTCGACGGCATCTGCCCGGAACGCACCATCTTCGCGACCAACACGTCGTCGCTTCCGGTCACCAAGCTCGCGGCCTCGACGAAGCGGCCGGATCGCGTCGTCGGCATGCACTTCTTCAATCCTGCGCCGGTCATGCGTCTCGTCGAGGTCGTGCACACCGTGCTCACCGACGCGGCGGTGGTCGACGCCGTCCGTGAGCTCGCCGTCAATTGCGGCAAGACGCCGGTCGTCGTCCGCGACCGGGCCGGCTTCGTCGCCAACGCATTGCTGTTCGGCTACCTCAACGACGCGGCGCGCATGGCCGAGACCGGCCGCCGTACCGTCGGCGAGATCGACCGGTTGGTGGTCGAGGCGACCGGCTTCCCGATGGGACCGCTGACGTTGATGGATCTCATCGGACTCGACGTCTGCGTCGAAGTGCTCGAGGTCATGTACGACGAAACTCGCGACCGGCGCTATGCACCCGCGCCACTGCTCAAGCGGCTCGTGCTGGCCGGGCACCTCGGCCGCAAGTCCGGTCGCGGCTACTACTCCTACGCCGGCGGCGCCGCGACCCCCTCGGTCCACGTGCCGTCGCTCGACCCTGCGGTCGCGCCGCAACGAGAGCAACCGGGTTGGGTCGTCGAGTCGCTGGTGTTCGCGCACCTCGACGACGCGGTGCGGATGCTCGACGACAACTACGCGAGCCGCGAGGACATCGACACCGCGATGCGCCTCGGCTGCGGTTACCCGCGCGGGCCGTTCGCGATGCTCGACGAGCTTCGGCCGCACAAGGTCGCGGACGCCCTCGACAATCTCGGTTACCAGTACTCGCCGTTGCTGCGTTACCTGTGAGCCCGCGCCGAACCGGACGCCGCCGCGACGAGCCGGCGCCGTTGCGGACCGAGGGCGTGCCGGTCGTCGAGACCCATCCCGACGGCGACTGGTACGTCCGTACGGTCACGGGCGCCGCGGCGGTGAAGACCTACCGCTGTCCCGGGTGCGATCACGAGATCCGACCGGGTCAGCCGCACCTCGTCTGCTGGCGAACCGGCGACGAGGCGAACCGACGGCACTGGCACAAGCCGTGCTGGCAGGCACGAGACCGACGCCCGCCGCCGTAAGCAACCGGCGGCGGGCGGACGGACCGTACGGCTAGCTGCGGTGAGCGGGCTGGTAGCGACGACGGCGGGCCGCGGCCAGCAACGTCGCGCCGCCGGTCAGCAACGCGAGCCCGGCCGCGATCATGCGCGCGATTTCGGCGCCGGTGAAGGGAAGTCCGGCTATCGACGTACCGGCGACCGATGCCGCGCCGGCGCGCCGGGTGAACTTTTCGCCCAGCACCGTCGTCGTACCCGAGCGGGTCGCGCCGCTGCCGAGAACCGAGACGCCGCTGCCGAGCACCGCACCGCCGGTGGTGCCGCCGACAACGGTCGGCGTCGTGCACGGGCTAATCCAGAAGACCTTCGACTTCTTGCCGCCCGGCTCGTTCGTCGCGACGGTCATCTTGACGTGGTAGCCCGGATGCGCCGGCGGCCCGAGTGACGTGACGCCGAGCTGGTCGGCGGTGAACGTGAGCTCGAGGTCGAAGTCGTTGCCGGCGCCGCTCGCGTCGTCGGTACTCATGACACCGTTCCACGTGCCGCCGAGCGCGGTGTCCTTGCCGGTCGGCGCCTGCCCGGCGAACGTCACGGTCCCGGTCTGGCCGGCGTCGAAGCCGAAGAAGTCGACGTAGAAGGTGCAGCCCACGTGCGGCACGTTGTGCGGGGTGTTGTCGCCCGCGACGTCGTGGATGAACACGGTGCCGTTGTTGCCCGGCGGGTTGTGGCCGCTGGTGTCGTTGGCGGTCGTGCTCGAGGTCTCGGACGCCCCGTGGCCGCCCGAGCCTTGGCTCGTCGAGCCGTGCGTCTGCGCCTGCGACGACTGCGCCGAGTGCGACGGCGTCGTGTGGCCGGCCTCGTGGCCCTTCGATTGCGATCCGCGCGCGTCGTCCGACCCGTGCGAACCGTGCGAGTCCGCGATCGCGGGTGCGCCCGCCATCGCGGACAGTGCCAGCGCTACGCCGGCGATGCCGACGATCGCCGACCGGCGGTGCCCGGAGTCGGATCTGTGCTCGTCCGATGGGGAGTGCATCGTCTCGTCCTCCGCCTGGTCAGCGACCCGAACCGTGACAATCCGACATTTCGGGCGTCACGGACTTGACGGCACAATTCCCGCCTGCTAGTGGCGTCAAACGCATGCGCTCGCCGCGGGTCGGGTAGGCCGCAGCACATGGCTACCGCGAAGCAGGTCCAGGCGGCGCGGCGCAACGTGAAGTCGGCGCAGAAGGCCGCCCGGTCGAAGAAGACCATCGCCCATATGGACAAGGCGATCCGGACGGCGCTCGGCAAGCAGGGCGCCGCAGTCGCGCGCCGCAAGCGCACCGGCGGCACCTCGCCGAAGACCCGGGCCGAGCTCTACGAGATCGCGAAGCGGCGGGACCTGCCCGGCCGTTCGACGATGGGCCGCGACGAGCTGGCCCGCGCGCTCGGCGTGCGCTAACCCGCCGCCGACTGCACCAACTCGGTCAGCACCCCGCCGACGCTCTTCGGGTGCAGGAACGCGATCGACGCACCGAGCGAGCCGTGCCGCGGCCGCTCGTCGACCAGCCGTACGCCCTGCTCACGCAACGCCGCGAGCGACGCGGCCACGTCGTCGACGCCGTACCCGATGTGGTGCACGCCCTCGCCGCGCGCCGCGAGAAATCGCCCGACCGGCGTGTCCGGTCCGAGTGGCTCCAGCAATTGCACGTACGACGCACCGCCGGGCGAATCGGCGACGGAGAGCATCGCCTCGCGCACGCCCTGCGCCTCGTTGGTCTCGCGGCCGGCGACGGTGAGGCCGAACAGCGAGGTGTAGAGGTCGATGCCGGCGTTGAGGTCGCGCACCGCGATGCCGACATGGTCGATTCGCGTCAGCGGCACTGTCACGGTCTGCGGCGCTCGATCGGAATCTGTCACGCGGTTATCGTGGCAGCATGCCAGGCTCAGTCATCGTCTCAGGGGCGCGAACGCCCATCGGCAAGCTGCTCGGATCGCTTGCGCAATTCCAGGCCGTCGACCTCGGCGGGGTCGCGATCGACGCCGCGCTCTCGCGCGCGGGCATCACCGGCGAGCAGGTCGACTACGTCATCATGGGCCAGGTCCTGCAGGCCGGCGCCGGCCAGATCACCGCGCGGCAGGCGGCGGTGAAGGGCGGCATCCCGATGACCGTCCCGGCGCTCACCATCAACAAGGTGTGCCTCTCCGGACTCGACGCGATCGCTCTTGCCGATCAGCTCATCGCGGCGGGCGAGTACGACGTGGTCGTCGCCGGCGGGATGGAGTCGATGACCAACGCGCCGCACCTGCTCGCCGGCGCGCGCAAGGGCTACAAGTACGGCAACGGCACGCTGCTCGACTCGATGGCGCACGACGGTCTGTTCTGCGCGTTCGACCAGGTGGCGATGGGGGAGTCGACCGAGCGCTACAACGCGAAGCTCGGCATCGGCCGCGAGGAGCAGGACGCGTTCGCCGCTCGCTCGCACGAACTCGCCGCGCTCGCGCAGAAGAACGGCGCCTTCGACGACGAGATCGTCGCCGTGCCGGTGCCGCAGCGCCAAAAGAGGGCAACAGAGGGTGACCCCGTACTCGTGACGACCGACGAGGGCGTGCGCGGTGACACCACCGTCGACACACTCGCGAAGTTGCGGCCGGCGTTCGCGCCGGACGGCACGATCACGGCCGGCTCGGCGTCGCAGATCTCCGACGGCGCGTGCGCCGTCGTGGTGATGTCGCGGGCGAAGGCCGAAGAGTTGGGCGCGCCCGTCCTCGCCGAGATCGGTCACCACGGTGTCGTCGCCGGGCCGGACGCGTCGTTGCAGGCGCAGCCGGCGAACGCGATCGAGAAGGCGTTGGGGCGGGCCGGCGTCGAGGCGAGCGCGCTCGACCTGGTCGAGATCAACGAGGCGTTCGCGTCGGTCGCGTTGCACTCGACGAAGCTGCTCGGCATCAACCCCGACATCGTCAACGTCAACGGCGGCGCGATCGCACTCGGCCACCCGATCGGCGCGTCCGGTGCGCGGATCGCGTTGACGCTCGTGCACGAACTGCGTCGCCGCGGTGGCGGTCTCGGCGTGGCGGCCCTGTGCGGCGGTGGCGGCCAGGGTGACGCGCTGCTGCTGCGCGTCCCCGCTTAGTCGTTGCCTTGGCCGACGCCGACGTTGCCGCGCTCGTCGCGCGCGCCCGCGACGGTGAGGCGCGCGCCGTCGGCCGGTTGATCTCGCTGGTCGAGAACGCTTCGCCGTTGCTGCGCGCGGTCACGGTTGCGCTGATGCCCTACGTCGGACGCGCGCGGGTCATCGGGTTGACCGGCAGTCCCGGCGTCGGGAAGTCGACGACGACGGCGGCGCTCGTGACCGCGTTCCGTGCGCGCGACTTACGCGTCGGCGTACTCGCCGTCGATCCATCGTCACCGTTCTCCGGCGGCGCGCTGCTCGGCGACCGGGTCCGGATGCAGGATCACGCGACCGACAGCGGCGTCTACATCCGCTCCATGGCGTCGCGCGGACACCTCGGCGGGCTGGCGTGGTCGACACCGCAGGCGTTGCGGGTGCTCGACGCGGCGGGTTGCGACGTCGTACTCGTCGAGACCGTCGGCGTCGGCCAGGCGGAGGTCGAGGTCGCGTCGCTGGCCGACACGACGTTGGTACTCGTCGCGCCCGGGATGGGCGACGCGATCCAGGCGGCGAAGGCCGGCATCCTCGAGATCGCCGATGTTTTCGTGGTGAACAAAGCGGATCGCGACGGTGCCGATCAAGCCGCGCGCGACCTGCGGCACATGCTCTCGCTCGGCGAACGCCGTACGGCGGACGAGTGGCAACCACCCGTGGTGAAGACGGTCGCCGCGCGCGGCGAGGGAATCGACGACGTCGTCGCGGCACTCGACAAGCACCACGACTGGCTGGTCGCGTCCGGCCGGCTCGACGCGAAGCGGCGGGTGCGCGCGGCCGACGAGATCGAGGCGATCGCGGTGACCGCGTTGCGCGAACGCATCGGCGATCTGCGCGGCGGATCGCTGCTCGACGAACTCGCCGGCCGGGTCGTCGGCGGCGACCTCGATCCCTACTCCGCCGCTGACACGTTGCTGGAAGGGCTTACGACGTAACGCCGCCGTCGGTGGCGCTCGCTGCTTCCACTTCGAGCAGCGATTCCTCTTGGCGTTTTGCGTGCGCGGCCCGGCCGCCGCCGCGGACGCCGAACAGCCGCTTGCTCACGATCAGGTAGACGACGAGCAGCAGGTTGATCGCGAACGCGACGATCTTCAGCGCGGTCACGTGCTCGGTGAGCTCGTACACCTCGATCGGCAGGAACACGCTCGTCCCGACGACCGCGACGTACTCGCCCCAGCGCTTGAGGCTCCACAAGCCGATGCCCTCGGCGATCTGCAGCAGCGCGTAGCCGATGAGGAAGCCTTCGACCAGGTGCAGCGTGCTGTGCCGTGAGTTCAGCAATTTCTCGATCTCGGCGAGGCTCGGGCTCTTCGACAGGTCGTAGTTGAACGACTTGGCCGCCGCTGCGAACCGCGGCAGCGCGTGCTGGAACAACTGCTGTAGCGAGGTCTGCGAGCTTTCGAAGTAGAAGACCGCGGCCGCGAGTGCGGAGAGGACGGCCGCGCGGATCCAGCGCTCGACCGCGAGGATGCGCAGGATGAACGCCTCGCGCAGCGCCTTGCCGCGCAACACGATCGGCGCCTCGTCGGCCGGCCCGTGACCGCGCGCCGGCCCGGGCACGAAGTCGCCGCAGCGCAGGCACCGCCACGCCTCGCCGAGCGCGGTCTCGGTCCGCAGCCGCGCTTGCAGTTGCGGTTCGTCCGGCGCGTACGTCGCATGCCCCTGCCGGCTGCATCCGCGAAGGCTCCAGTCCACGGCCAACAGTCTGCCGACTGTGCTGCCCGCTAGCGTGGCGCCGTGCCGCGTCCGCTCGGACTTCCGTTCGACCCGATCGCCCGGGCCGGCGACTTGTGGGCCGAGCATTTCGGCCCGGCCGGCGCGATGCGGGCTGCGACTTCGATCATGCGCGCCCACCAACTGCTGCTCTCGCGCCTCGACGCGATCCTCAAGCCGCACGAGCTGACGTTCGCGCGTTACGAAGCACTGGTGCTGCTGCGGTTCAGCCGCCACGGCGCGCTGCCGCTGTCGGTCATCGGCGAGCGGCTGATGGTGCATCCGACCAGCGTCACGAACATCGTCGACCGGCTGGTGCGCCAGCGGCTCGTCGAGCGGCAGCCCAATCCGCGCGACGGCCGCGGCGTGCTCGCGTCGTTGACCGATTCGGGTGCCGCGCTGGTCGAGCGCGCGACCAAGGATCTGATGGCCGAGGGGTTCGGTTTGCAGGCGTACGACGACACGCAACTGGCGCAACTGTTCGAGCTGTTGCGGACGCTGCGCGTCGACGCCGGCGACTTCTCGTTCGACTAGTTCGGCGTGATCGTGACGGTGTAGGCGTCGCCGTCGGCGACCGCGGCCAGTGGAACGGTGACCGTGCCGTTCGACACCGTGAGCGTCATGGTCGTCGACGCCGGTTGGCTCATCGCGCCGCGCACGTTCGGGATGTCGGTGATCGTCGCGGTCACGGTCGTCGCGGCGTACGGGTAGGCGACCGAGATGTTCACTGCCGTCGGTCCCGGTGTCGGGATGCCGCCGACCTCGGGCGCGTTCGCGGTCGTGCAGTCGGGGTTCACCGCGGCGGTGCACGACTTGTGCCGCCCGACGAGCAGGGCGATCGTCCGGGCCGTCGCGTCGTTCGTCGCGAGCGCGGTCACGGTGTTGTCGGACGTGGTCGTGGTCAGCAGGTTGCCCTGCATGCCGGCGTAGAAGCGGTACACCCAGTAGTTCGCCTGCGGCTGCTCGGTTTGCCGGCCGTCGAACGTCGGCGTGAACAGCCCGTCGAGCGATCCCTTCGAGCATTCGCTGTACGACGTACCGGCCGACGTCTCGATCCAGCAGGCGCGGTTCGCCTGATCCACCTTCGCCGCTTCCAGCGCCGCGATCCAGCCGGCCGACCAGCCGGGCAGCAGGTTCGCGTACGCCGGGTCGTACTCGTTGACGAAGATCTTCGGCGACGTCGGCAGGCCGTACTCCGACTCGAGGTAGCGGATCTTGTCGAGTTGGTACGGGAACACGCTCGGGTTGGTCTCGAACAGCCCGCCGTTCTCGTGCCACGACAGCGCGTCCGGACTGATGTTGTTCGCGACCAGGAACGGCAACAGCTCGTCGAAGGTGAGCACGTGCGGGTTCACCGCGCCGTCGGTGCCGCCGATCGTCGTGTCGGTCGGATCGTCGAGGCTGGGCAGCACGATCTTCGCGGTCGGCACGGCCGCCTTGACGGTCTCGTAGGCCTTCTGCAGTTCCTCCAGGTAGAGCCGGTAGTTGCCCTGCTGGTTGGGCCCGAGCTGGAACCCCGGCTCGTTCTGCAGATCCCAGTAGACGCTCGTCGCGGGGACCTTCGGCGTCGGATAGGTGACGATGCTGTTCACGTCCGAGGTGAAGCAGTCCCAGCATTCCCACGGCGGTCGGACGCCCTTGGCGTTCGAGTCGTAGCGGCGCGCGTAGTAGTCGTCGCTCAGCACGTCGGTGAGGCTCGCGCTCGTGTTCTGCGCGGCCCACTCGCACTCGGGGAAGTACGACAGCGGCGTGACGCAGTCGGCCATCCGCCACGACGTCGGATGCAGCGCCTGGATCAGGTCGAGCGGCGGCCCGCTGTAGCCGAACGTCGTGCCGGGCGCGGCGAAGTCGAGCCCGTGCAGGAACCCGTCGGCGCGCCACGCGATCGCGCCGTTGTTGCTGGCCCCGTCGACCGAGACGCAGACCTGCCCGGCCGGGCACGACGGATCGGTGGCGGTGACCTGGTTCGTGCCGGCGCCGTTGCCGTAGACGGGGATCGCGGTGGCGTTGCCGTCGTTGTGCGCGTTGACGAAGAAGTCGTACGTGTCGCCGGCCGACAGGCCGGTGAACGTCACGCTCGTGCAGGTGCCGCAGGCGTACTTCCAGCCGGCGTAGTAGACATTGCCGCTGACCGCGGTGAGGGTCCGGTCGTTCATCTGGATCAGGTAGCGGTCGATCGGCAGACCGTTCGTGTTCGTCGGCGGCGACCATGTGACCGTCGCGGTCTGCCCGCTGATCGTCGCCTTCGCGTTCAACGGCGCGCTGTCGGCGAGGTACGGATCGTGGCGCGGCGTCACGCTCGCACTCGGCGCGGTCGGCAGGCCCAGCCCGGTGCTGTTGTGCGCGGCCACGGTGAACACGTAGCTGTCGCCGTTGACCAGTCCGGAGAAGTACACCGTCGTGCACTGCACGCACGGCGCGAACAGGTTGATGGTGCGCTGCGTCGTCTTCGTCGCGGCGGTGTCGGTCGCGACGACGCGGTAGTAGTCGATCGGTGCGCCGCCGTTGTCGGCGGGCGGCTGCCACGAGACGAAGACGGCCTGGTCGTCAGCGGTCACGCCGAGGTTCGTCGGCTGCTTCGGCACGGTCGCGACCGCCGACGCGGTCGGAGCGACGGCGGTGAGAACGGTGCCGGCGAGAAGTGCGGTTGCGATCAGAGCGCAACGGCGTGACCTTGGACGCATGCCGTGGTGTTCGTCGGGACGGCGGCATGTCCTGCCGGGTTACGAGCCGAGGCGGAACATGCCGTCGCCGATGCCGAGGTCGCCGCCGTAGCTCGGCTGGTTGAAGTCGATGCCGGGGGAGAAGACGATGACCGGCGTCAGCCAGGTCTCGACGAACGCGGACACCCGTACGCCGCGATGCAACGCCTTGGTGGGCGCGGCGACGATCCGGATGCCGGTCGGCGTGAGGGTCGCCGTCGCCGGCGTGCTCGCGATCGGGTTCAGGGCGGCGAGCTCGTCGTTGGCGGTGTCTCCGGTCGTGCACGCGTACTGATTCAGCGTCGCCGTCGAGCCGGGCAGACCGCCGTTCCAGGTGAAGTGCAGCGAGTACGGCGCGCAGCCGACGTACATCCCGATGTCGTACTTGCCCGGGATGCCCTGCGCGAGCGGCGCCGACAGGTGCAGGTCGCCGCGAATCTGCTTCGCGGTGGCGGTGATGGTCGCGTCGAGGATGTCCTGGCTGGCGACCTTCCAGTCGCCGGCCGCGTCGTGCACCTGCGGCTTGATCTTCGACGGGCTCGTGGCGGCGACCGCGGGGGCACTGGCGGCGGCCGCCGCCACGACGGGGAGGAGGAGCGGGGCGAGGAGGCGTCGCATGTCAACGAGTACGGCGACGGATCGCCCGCGTAACGGGCCTGGGCAGATTTACTAGGACGTCCTACTATCTATGCATGGACGGTAGAGCTCGCTGGCAGCAGCGGTACGACGCGGCGCGCAAGCGCGACGCCGACTTCACCACGCTGTCCGGCGTCGAGGTCGAGCCGGTGTACGGGCCTGCGGACGAGTCGTCGTACGAACGCTTCGACCGGATCGGCTGGCCGGGGGAGTTCCCGTTCACCCGCGGCCTGTACGCCAGCGGCTACCGCGGCAAGACGTGGACGATCCGGCAGTTCGCCGGGTTCGGCAACGCGGCGCAGACCAACGAGCGCTACAAGATGATCCTCGGCGCCGGCGGCAGCGGGTTGTCGGTCGCGTTCGACATGCCGACGTTGATGGGTCGCGACAGTGACGACCCGCGCTCGCTCGGCGAGGTCGGTCACTGCGGCGTCGCGATCGACAGCGCCGCCGACATGGACGTGCTCTTCGACGGCATCCCGCTGCAGGACGTCACGACGTCGATGACCATCAACGGCCCGGCAGTGCCGATCTTCTGCATGTACCTCGTCGCCGCCGAGCGCCAGGGCGCGGACATCTCGCAACTCGACGGCACGTTGCAGACCGACATCTTCAAGGAGTACATCGCGCAGAAGGAGTGGCTCTTCTCGCCCGAGCCGCACCTGCGCCTCATCGGCGACCTGATGGCATACACCTACGCCGAGATCCCGCGTTACAAGCCGCTGTCGGTGTCGGGCTACCACATCCGCGAGGCCGGCTCGACCGCCGCGCAAGAGCTCGCGTTCACCCTGGCCGACGGCTTCGGCTACGTCGAGCTCGGGTTGTCACGCGGCCTCGACGTCAACCGGTTCGCGCCCGGGCTGTCGTTCTTCTTCGACGCGCACATCGACTTCTTCGAAGAGATCGCGAAGTTCCGCGCGGCCCGCCGGATCTGGGCCCGCTGGCTGCGCGACGTGTACGGCGCGACCGACGAGCGGGCGCAGTGGTTGCGGTTCCACACGCAGACCGCGGGTGTGTCGCTGACCGCGCAGCAGCCGGACAACAACATCGTCCGCACCGCCGTCGAAGCGTTGTCGGCGGTCCTCGGCGGCACGAATTCGTTGCACACCAACGCGTTGGACGAGGTGCTCGCGCTGCCGTCGGAGAAGGCGGCCGAGATCGCGCTGCGCACTCAGCAGGTGCTGATGGAGGAGACCGGCGTCGCGAACGTCGCCGATCCGCTCGGCGGCTCGTGGTACGTCGAGGCGCTGACCGACGAGATGGAACGCCAGGCGGAGGAGATCTTCGCCCGGATCAAGACCATGAGCAGCGACGGCTCGATGACGAGTGGCATCCTGCGCGGCATTGAGGACGGCTGGTTCATGGCCGAGATCGCCGACGCCGCGTTCACCTACCAGCAGAAGCTGGAGAAAGGCGACAAGCGCATCGTCGGCGTCAACGCGCACACCTCGACCGTCGAGCAGCCGCTGGAAATCCTGCGGGTGTCGCACGAGGTCGAGCGCGAGCAGAACCGCGTGCTCGGCGCGCGCCGTAACGACCGCGACAACGACGCGGTGGCGCGGTCGCTCGCGCGCATGGTGGACGTCGCGAAGACCGACGACAACATCGTGCCGGCGATCCTCGACGCGGCGCGGGTCGAGGCGACCTTGGGCGAGATCTGCGACGCGTTGCGCGAGGTGTGGGGCAGCTACCTCGAGCCGCCGCGCTTCTGATCCGCAGCGGGTTGCGGCCCGCGACCTTTTCCGGCGTCGTTCGTTGTCTGACCAAGGCCGCCGGGAGCTCGCTTCGGGCTGAGCGGTCCCGGGAGGCATCCCTCCCAGACCCGAATGGGCGTATCCCAACCACCAATCGGCGGTGCGGACGGGTTCGGGCACCGTCGATCATTTTGCCGGAATTCTCTGCATTCGTGGGGGTTGGTCCCGTGTCCAAGACGTCCGCCGTCGCCAGGGCTCTGACCTGGGTCGTCGCTACCTCGTTGCCCGTCGTCGCCGTTGCCGGCCCGCTCGCCGGCGTCGCCGAAGCCGCGGCGAAGGCGCGCGCGGCAACGCCGGTTTTCACCACCAAGCCGGCGAACCCGTCCAACGTCAAGACGCCGACGTTCGACTGGACCGTGCCGGCCGGCTACGGCTACCAGTGTGCGCACGACGGCGGCAAGATGGCCGCCTGCACGCCGCCGGTCACCCTGCCCTCCCTCGCAGACGGATCGCACACGTTCACGGTCAAGTCCTCGGTGACGGGGGCGCGCTCGTCGACGAGCAACTTCTCGTGGCGGATCGACACCACCGCACCGGCCGCGCCGAGCATCACCGCGCCGCCGACACCCACCCGCGCGACGACCGCGTCCGTCGCGTTCAGCGACGCGGACAGCAGTGTCACCTCGTACACCTGCACCCTCGACGCAGGCACGGCGGCGGCACAGGTGACGCCGAACTGCGTCAGCCCGTTCAGCGCCGCCAACCTGGCCGAGGCGACGCACACGCTGTCGGTCGCGGCCAAACGACGCGGCCGGCAACAGCGCGAGCGCATCGACGTCGTGGACCGTCGACACGACCGCTCCGGACGTTCCGGTCATCGTCGGGCCGGCGAGCCCGAGCAACGACACGGCGCCGTCGGTCTCGTTCAGCACCGTCGACTCGGCGTCGTTCACCTGCGACCTCGACGGCACCGATCTCGGCGCCTGCACCAGCCCGGAAACGTTGTCCGGACTCGGCAACGGGACCCATGAGTTCACCGTTACCGCCCACGACCTGGCCGGCAACACGACGCCGAACGACGTCGTCTGGACCGTCGACACCGTTGCGCCGCCGGCGCCGAGCCTCGTCAGCGGTCCGGCCGACCCCACCGACGACACGTCGCCGTCGGTCGCCTTCAGCGACTTCGATCCGAGCGGCGTGAGCTTCACCTGCACGGTCACCGACGTCACCACCGCCACAGTGGTCCAAGGGCCGCAGCCGTGCGTCAGCCCGTACGCCGTGACCGCGGCGACGACCGATGGCGACCGCTACCAACTCGACATCGCCGTCACCGACGGCGCCGGCAACGTCGGCAGCCCGCTCGACACCGCGTGGACCGTGGACCTCGGCCTGACCCCGTCGCCGCCGGCGTTCGTCAGCACGCCGCCCTCGCCGAGCAACAACACCGAACCGACGTTCTCGTTCGTCGCGACCGACCTCGGCGTGACCGGCGGAACGTCGGGGTTCATGTGCTCGGTCGACGGCGCGACCGCGTCCGCGTGTGGCACGCCCGACGCGACGACGCCGACCACCTACACGTTCGCGAGCCCGCTCGCCGAGGGCCCGCATTCATTCAGCGTGCAAGCCACGAACGGGACCGTGACCAGCAGCCCGGTCACGTGGAGCTGGACCGTCGACACCACGCCACCGGCCGCGCCGGTCGTCAACGCACCGGACCCGTCGACGACGGTGAACCCGACGATCACGTTCACCGACGCCGATCCGACGGCCACGTTCACCTGCTCGATCGACGGCCTCGCGGCGAGTGCCTGCGGCAGCCCGTGGACCCAGCCCGCCGGGCTCGGCAACGGCTCGCACACGTTGACCGTGACCGCGACCGATCCGGCCGGCAACTCTGCCTCGGCGGCGCCGGTGACCTTCACAGTGCTGAACGCTCCGGTGACCTCGCCCGGCGGCGGCTCGGACACCACGCCGCCGTCGGTCGCCTCGATCTCGCTGCCGACGACGCTCACCGCGCCCGCGGTCGTGCACTTCTCCGAGACGGTGACCGGTCTTGCCGCCGGCGCCGCGAAG
>JAICXQ010000102.1 GCA_025980325.1 Frankiales bacterium | reverse complement strand
GTAACGTCGGCGACGGCGATCTATGTACCGGTTGATCGTGCGGGTGCTGACCTCGAGCTGGCGGGCGATCGCGTCGTCTTTGACCCCGGCGGCGAGCATCCGCACGATCCGCCGTTCCAGCGCGGACGGGCGCTCCTGCGGCGGGCTGTCGGTGATCGCGGTGACGGCGGCCGCCGGGTCGGCGCCGAGCGTCACCGACCGGGCCCACATCGCCTCGAAGCACGTCGAGAGCGCGGTGACGAGCGACGGCCCGCGCACGATCGCGCAGTCGTGCAGCGACGTCTCGCCGACATCCAGCGGCACGATCGCGACCTCGGCGTCGGCGATCAGCAACTTCAACGGCGGATCGGTGAACGTCCGTGCCTGCTCGCCCGCCTCGACGTAGCGCAAGACGTTGCCGATCGTGTCGGGGTCGGCGAGCCGGGATGCGTCGTAGATGCAGCGGTAGCCCACGCCGCGGCCGAGACCGACGATCTCCTCGTCGTTGAACCGCACCTCGCCGGCGAGGTACGGCGGGCGGTCGACGATGAGGACCTCGCGCCGGGCCGCGCGCTGGACCTGGACCGCGTGCTGGCGGACGGCTTCTGCCCCGCGGACGACCTGGACGATCGAGCCCTCGTCCGAGCGGTCGGCCGCGGCCCAGTAGCGGCGGGCCAGCGCCACGGCGTGCGCGCGCAACTGCTCGAGCTCGCCGTGGCGGCGCAGCACCAGCGCCTCGATCGCGAGGTCGGGCGGCGCGGGCACGTACCGCTGCGGGCTGCCTGAGCCGCGCGTGACGAGGCCGCTCGCTTCCAGCCGTTCGAGCGCGTCGCGCAGCAGGCTCGACGACTCGGGCCGGGACCGGGACAGCTCGTCGAGGGAGAGGACCTGGGTGTCGAGCAGGAGGTCGTAGACCTCTTCTTCGAGCGCGCCCAGGCCCGCAGCCTCGAACACCGACCGGTCCTCGCTTTCCCCTCGTCAACGGGCGGCGCTTCGATGCGCAGCGGGGCACCGTCACATCGGGGGATCGCGCCGGCAAGGACCCGGACCGCCGGTGTGGACCGGTTGAGCACCGGCGGTCTCCTGTGCACGGTGCGACTGGTGTGACGAGCCGCTTCCGGCGTCGAGTCTCTGTGTCGAAACCGTCGATACGGAAGGAATCAAGGCTGTCGAAGAACCGCCACGGCACCTGCCAGCCATGACGGAAATGGCCATTGCCGGGCGGCCGGAAAGCGGAAATTTGTCCGTTTCGGGCGAGAGGAAAAGCGGCTCAGGCGACGAAGCGCAGGCAAAACGGTATTACCTAGGCGGGAGTCTGCCGATGTCGCGTCGAGTGCCTGCACGCGCTGCCCTGTTGTCCGGTCTGGCTGTCCTCGGCGTGGTCGCGTTGACCGCGTCTCCGGGCGCCACCGCGTCCACGAACCACCAGCGCTGGTCGATCGCCAACGTCGGCGCCTTCGGCGGCGAACCGTCCCTCGCATCCGATCCGCACGGCGTCCTCTACGACGTGACGCCCTCGGGTGGCATGGTCGGCTACCGGTCGACCGACCACGGCCGGTCCTGGAAGCCCACCGCGGTCCCGGACAGCGCCAGTGGCGACGACTGTGTCACGACCGACCAGACCGGCGCGGTGTACGAATGCAACCTCGCCGGCAGCGCCGAGAAAGCGCCGCTTCAGGCGGACGTCTGGAAGTCGACCAACGGCGGCAGGAGCTGGGTGCAGGGCCAGACCACGACGCCAGGCCTCGACGCCAAGACGTGTGCGACTAGCTGCTCGCCGTTCGGCGTCGACCGCGACTGGCTCGCAGCCAGCGTGCTCAAGAAGGGCGACCGGACCGACAAGGCTCGGGTCGTACTGATGTACCACGACTTTTACGGGCCATCCTCAATCTGGGTGAACATCTCCAACGACGGCGGCAAGACGTTCTCGAAGATCGACAATGTGATGGCGACACCGGCGGTAAGTGCGGGCGCGGTCACGGGCTCGCTGGCAGCCGAGGGTTACACGTTCTGCAGCACCGTGCCGGCCGGCGTCGGCATCGTGCCGCCCGGCAAGCCGCACGCCGGCCGCATCATCGTCGGCTGGATTGCCTCCGACCCGGCCGAGGATGCTGCGGGATGCAATCTCAGCCAGTACGAGACTTTCCATACGCTGTGGGTCTCCTACTCGGACGACGACGGCACGACGTGGACCCCGCAACTGGCCTACGACGCCGGCGTCGGCCACGACACGTCCTCGCCGTTCAGTGCCTTCACGGTTGATAGCGACGGCAACCCGTACTTTGGGTTCGTCACTAACGCCGACTCAGTAGCGCCGGTCTGCGGCGCGGAGTCCAGCGCCGGCATGGTGCAGCACGACTACACATGCGAGTACAACATGTACGTCGTCTGGTCGAAGGACGGCGGCGCAACGTGGGACGGTGGCGGTGGCACGATCCCCGGCAGCGCTGCGGCGCCCTACCGGGTGAACTCGACGCAGGAGACCGGAACGCATTGGTTCCCCGCCATCGCAGCCGACAGCCCGGGGCACGTAGCCGTGGCTTACCTGCGCACACCGACGATCTTGCCGGTCGGACCGTCCGGCAAGGCCGACCCTGGCGGCTGCTCCGGGGACTATCCGCCGACCCAGGTCGGACCCTGCAAGTGGTACCTCTACGCCGCCGAGTCGTCGAACTTGACGCTCCCGCCGGGCAAGGCCACGTGGATGGTGACCAACGTCAGCGGGAACCTTCCGATGCACATCGGTGACATCTGCAACCTGGGCATCGCGTGCGTCGACGACGATCTCGGCACCAAAGCGGTGGGTACGAGTCGCAGCCTGCTCGACTTCATCCAGGAGGCGATCGACCCGGTCACCGGCTGCGCGCACATCGCATACGCCGACGACAACACGTTCAACCGGCTGCGGGCCGCGAACCAGATCGGCGGGTGCTTCCCTCGCAGCCACCGTCGATGACCGGCGGCGGGCGCTGATCGGGGGCGGTTTCGCCCGGCCGTAGTTGCCCTGCCCTAGGTTGGCCGGATGAAAGCTCTGGCCATCGAACGGCGCGATGCCGCGCCCGCCGTCATCGACGTACCCGACCTGTCGCCGGCCGACGGCGAGGTCCTGATCCGGATCGACGCGGCGTCGGTCAACGGCTTCGACCTCGCGATCGCGGCCGGGCGGGTGTGGGACTCGATGCCCGCGGATTTCCCGGTGGTCCTCGGGCGTGACTACGGCGGGACCGTGGCCGCGACGGCCGCCGGCGTCGAGGGGTTCGCCGTCGGGCAGCCGGTCGCCGGCATCGTCACCGGGCCGAGGCTGGGGCCGGGCTCGATCGGCGAGTTCTACGTTGCTTCGGCGGGGAAGGTGACGGCGCGCCCGGATCGTGTGTCTGCGGTGGACGCGGCCGCCGTCGGGCTCGCCGGCGTCACTGCGGCGACCGCTCTCGACGAGCTCGAACTCGGGTCGGACGACGTGTTGCTGATCAGCGGCGCCACCGGCGGCGTCGGGTCGTTCGCCGTACAGCTTGCCGCGATCGCGGGCGCGCGGGTGATCGCGACGGCGGCGCCGGGGGAGGCGAGCGCGTTCGTCGGGTCGCTCGGCGCGCACGAGGTGGTCGACTTCGCCGGCGATCTCGCTGCTGCTGTCCGCGCGGTTGCGCCCGAAGGTGTGACGGCCGTGCTGCATGCGGCCGGCGACGCGGTTGCGCTGGCGGGTCTGCTCAATCCCGCCGGCCGGCTGGTGTCGTTGCTGGGCGTTACGCCGGAGCAGGCCGGCCGCGACGACGTCGTGGTCACACCGATCCAGTCGAAGTACACGCCGTCGCGGATGGGCGGGCTGCTCGACGCGGTCGCGGCCGGCCGGCTCACCGTGCCGGTGGGGGCGACGTTCCCGCTGGCGGCCGCGACCGAGGCGTTGGAGTGGTTCACCGATGCGCGCCACGTCGGCAAGGCGGTCGTCACGACGTAAGGGCAGGTCAGTCCACGGTCACGCCACGAAGGTGGCGTTCAGAGGTCGGGGTCTTCGTCGTCGAGTCTCGCCAGCCACGTGGCGAGCCGTTCGATCGGTGTCTCGAACTCGGGATTGAGATCGACGAACGTCTGCAACTGCGCCGCGATCCAGTCGAGCGTCACCGTCTCGTCGCCACGCCTCGCCTGCAGCTCCTCGATGCCGCGGTCGGTGAAGTACACGGCGTCCTTATCCAAACAGTTCGGCGAGCAGCTTCGTGTGCTCGGCGTCGTGGGCGGTCTGCGAACCCGCCGCCGGCGATGCGGTCGCCGGCCGGCAGGCGCGATGCAACGCCAGGCCGGACGGCAGGTGCTCGGGCAGGTTCAGCGCGACGAACGGCCATGCGCCCTGGTTGGCCGGTTCCTCCTGCACCCAGACGACTTCCTGCGCCGAGCCGTACGGCGACAGCGCGGCGCTCACCTCGGCCGCGGGCAACGGGTAGATCTGCTCGAGCCGCACGATCGCGGTGTCGCTCGCGCCGGCCGACTCGCGCTTCTTGTCGAGGTCGTAGTAGATCTTGCCCGCGCACAACAGCACGCGCCGTACCGCGGACGGATCCGGCTGGCGCGGATCGGCGAGCACGGGCTGGAACGTGCCGGCGGTGAAGTCGGCCGGATCCGATGTCGCCGCGCGCAACCGCAGCATCGACTTCGGCGTGAACACGATCAGCGGCTTGCGCCGCCCGGACAGTGCGTGCCGGCGAAGCAGGTGGAAGTAGCTCGCCGGGGTCGACGGCACCGCCACCGTCCAGTTGTCCTCGGCGGACAGCGCGAGGTAGCGCTCGATGCGCGCCGACGAGTGGTCGGGGCCCTGGCCTTCGTAGCCGTGCGGGAGCAGCAGCACGACGGACGAGCGCTGGCCCCACTGCGCTTCGCCGGCCGAGATGAACTCGTCGACGATCGACTGCGCGCCGTTCGCGAAGTCGCCGAACTGCGCCTCCCACAACACCAGCGCGTCCGGCCGCGCGACCGAGTAGCCGTACTCGAAGCCCATCGCGGCGTACTCGGAGAGCAGCGAGTCGTAGACGTAGAACGGCGCCTGGTCGTCGGCGAGGTGGGCGAGCGGGGTGTACTCCTCGGCGGTACGGCGATCGACCAGCACCGAGTGCCGCTGGCCGAACGTGCCGCGCCGCGAGTCCTGGCCGGCCAGGCGAATCGGCGTGCCGTCGAGCAGCAGCGATCCGAACGCGATGGTCTCCGCCATCGCCCAGTCGATCCCGCCGTCGCTCACCATCTGCGCGCGCTTCTGCAGCTGCGGCAACAGTCGAGGATGCACGGTGAAGCCGTCCGGCACGGTGATCTGCGACTCGCCGATCCGCTTGAGCACCTCGGCCGACACCGCCGTTTCGACGGCGCGCTCGGCGGGCTGCTCGGACGAGACGTCGGTCGGGGTGTTGCTGACGTCGCGGGTCTCGGCGAAGACGCGTTCGAGTTGTTCCTGGTAGTCGCGCAATGCCTGCTCGGCTTCTTCGACCGTGATGTCGCCGCGACCGATCAACGCTTCGGTGTAGATCTTGCGGACGCTGCGCTTCGCGTCGATCAGGTCGTACATCACCGGCTGGGTGAACGACGGCTCGTCGACCTCGCTGTGCCCGCGCCGGCGGTAGCAGAGCATGTCGATGACGACGTCCTTCTTGAACGCCTGGCGGAAGTCGTACGCGAGCCGCGCGACGAAGACGACCGCTTCGGGATCGTCGCCGTTCACGTGGAAGATCGGCGCCTGGATCATCCGCGCGACGTCGGTCGAGTAGACCGAAGAACGCGCCGACGTCGGCGAGGTGGTGAAGCCGACCTGGTTGTTGATGACGACGTGTACGGTGCCGCCGGTCCGGTAGCCGCGCAGCTGCGAGAGGTTCAGCGTCTCCGCGACCACACCCTGGCCGGCGAACGCGGCGTCGCCGTGGATCAGCACCGGCAACACCGTGAAGCCGGTCGAGCCGCGGTTGATGACGTCCTGCTTCGCTCGCGCGATGCCCTCGACGACGGGGTCGACGGCTTCGAGGTGCGACGGGTTGGACGTGAGCGAGACCTTGACCTTCTCGCCGTCGATCGCGGTGTACTCGCCTTCGGCGCCGAGGTGGTACTTCACGTCGCCGGAGCCGTGCGCCGTACGGGGGTCCAGATTTCCTTCGAATTCACGGAAAACCTGGCCGTAGGACTTGCCGACGATGTTGGTGAGGACGTTGAGCCGGCCGCGGTGGGCCATGCCGATGACGACCTCGTCCATGTCGTCATGTGCGGCCTCGGACACGACGGCGTCGAGCAGCGGGATGACCGACTCGCCACCTTCGAGGCTGAACCGCTTCTGGCCCACGAACTTGGTCTGCAGGAACGTCTCAAACGCCTCAGCCTGGTTGAGCTTGCCAAGGATGCGCAGCTGCTCTTCGCGCGGCGGCGACGCGTGGTGCCGCTCGACCCGGTCCTGGATCCACTTGCGCTGGTCCGGGTCCTGGATGTGCATGTATTCGATGCCGACCGTGCGGCAGTAGG
>JAICXQ010000114.1 GCA_025980325.1 Frankiales bacterium | reverse complement strand
TGGCCGGGTTGGAGTTGACCAGCGACACCCGCAGGCCTTCGTCGCGCAGGACGCGACACGCTTGCGTGCCGGAGTAGTCGAACTCGCACGCCTGCCCGATGACGATCGGTCCGGATCCGATGACGAGAACGCTGGTGATGTCGGTACGACGGGGCACTAGTGCGCGTCTCCGATCGCGAGGCCGAGCAGGACGAGACCGGCGATCGTGACCGCCGCCGCGACGACGGCCGCGAGCACCGCGCGGCGGTCGAGCCGGCCGCGCACCACACCGACGTTCGGATCGGCCGGGTGGTGATGGTGATGGTGCGCGCCGGCGGCGATCGCCTCCGATCGCGACGCGCCTTCGAGGTCACTCACGGTTGGCCTCCATCAGCGCGACGAACGACGCGAACAACCCGGTCGCGTCGTGCGGCCCGGGCGCGGCTTCGGGGTGGTACTGCACCGAGAACGCCGGCACGTCGAGGCAGCGCAAGCCTTCGACGACGCCGTCGTTCAGGTCGACGTGGCTGACCTCGACCCGCCCGAACTCGGTGTCACTGACGCGATCGGCCGGCGCGTCGACGGCGAAGCCGTGGTTGTGACTGGTGATGTGAACCTGCCCGGTCGCGCGATCCTGCACCGGCTGGTTCACGCCGCGGTGACCGAACTTCAACTTGTACGTGCCGAAGCCGAGCGCGCGGCCGAGCACCTGGTTGCCGAAGCAGATCCCGAACACCGGCCTGCGTGCAGCGAGGACACCGCGCATCGCATCGACGGCATAGTCCGCCGTCGCCGGGTCGCCGGGACCGTTCGAGAAGAACACCCCGTCCGGATCGACCGCGAGCAGGTCGTCGGCGGTCGACGTCGCCGGCAACACATGCACCTCGCAGCCGTTCATCGACAGGCACCGCGGCGTCGACGCCTTGATCCCGAGGTCCATCGCCGCCACGACGTACCGCTTCGCGCCGACCGGCGGGACGACGTACGGCGCCGGCGTGGAGACTTCGCGAGCGAGGTCGGCGCCTTCCATCCCCGGCGATTCCAGCACCCGGGCGAGCAACGCGTCGGCGTCGGTCTCGACACTGCTGACGCCGACCCGCATCGCGCCGCGCTCGCGCAGATGCCGGGTCAGCGCGCGGGTGTCGATGCCGCTGATGCCGACGACGTTCTGCGCGAGCAGTTCGTCGTCGAGGCTGCGCCGGGATCGCCAGTTGCTCGGCACCCTCGCGGGGTCGCGCACGACATAGCCGCTGACCCAGAACTTCCGCGACTCCGGGTCGTCGTCGTTGACGCCGGTGTTGCCGATCTGCGGCGCGGTCTGCACGACGACCTGCCGGTGGTACGACGGATCGGTGAGCGTCTCCTGGTAGCCGGTCATGCCGGTGTTGAACACCGCCTCGCCGAACGCCTCGCCCGCAGCGCCGTACGCCCGACCGCGAAACGTCCGCCCGTCTTCGAGCACCAGCAACGCGGCAGCGGCGCTCATGCGGGCTTCCCGTCCAACACCGTCGGCCGGCCGCGCAGGAACGTCGCGACCACGCGGGCCGGCAGTTCCCGGCCGGCGTACGGCGTGTTGCGGCTGCGGCTCGCTGAGGTACTCGGGTCGACGACGACCCGCGCCGCCGGGTCGAGCAACACCAGGTTGGCCGGCGCTCCCGGCAGCAACGGCTGGCCTTGCGCGGTGAGCCGGCCGATCCGGGCCGGGCGAACGCTCATCCGGTCAGCGACACCGCTCCAGTCGAGCCGGCCGGTCTCGACCATCGCCGCCGCGACGACCGACAGCGCGGTCTCCAGCCCGGTCATGCCGAACGCGGCCGCGGCCCACTCGGTTTCCTTGTCTTCCAACGCATGCGGCGCGTGGTCGGTCGCGACGGCGTCGATGGTGCCGTCGGCTAGTGCGTCGCGCAGCGCCTCGACGTCTTCGCTGCTGCGCAGCGGCGGGTTCACCTTGAACACCGGGTCGTAACTCGCGACCAGGTCGTCGGTCAGCAGCAGGTGATGCGGCGTGACTTCGGCGGTGACGTTCCAGCCTTTGCGTTTCGCCCACCGCACGATCTCGACCGAGCCCGCGGTCGACACGTGACAGAAGTGCACCCGGCTGCCCACGTGCGCCGCGAGCAGGCAGTCGCGCGCGATCACCGCTTCCTCGGCGACGGCCGGCCAACCGGCGAGACCGAGCCGAGCGGACTGCGCGCCTTCGTTCATCTGCGCGCCTTCGGTCAGCCGCGGATCCTGCGCATGTTGCGCGACCACCCCGTCGAAGGCTTTGACGTACTCCAGCGCGCGGCGCATCAGCAGCGGATCGTGCACGCAGCGGCCGTCGTCGGAGAACACCCGCACCCGCGCCGCCGAGTCGGCCATCGCGCCGAGCTCGGCGAGTTGCTCGCCGGCCAACCCGACCGTGACCGCGCCGACCGGATGGACGTCGCAGTAGCCGGCCTCGAGACCCAGCCTCCACACCTGCTCGACGACACCCGCGACGTCGGCGACCGGCTCGGTGTTGGCCATCGCGTGTACGGCGGTGAACCCGCCCAGTGCGGCGGCAAGCGTTCCGGTCTCGACCGTCTCCGCGTCTTCGCGCCCGGGCTCGCGCAGGTGCGTGTGCAGGTCGACGAGACCCGGCAGCGCGACCAGGCCGTCGGCATCGAGCACCTGTGCACCCGCCGGCGCCTCGTCTACCAGCGCGCCGTCTTCGACGAACAGGTCGGTGGCGTCGAGACCGAGCGGGCGCACCCCGCGAAGGATCCAGCTAGGCAACGTCGGCCCCCGCTCCGGCCATGTCGCTGACGAACGCGCCGCCGAGCAGCAGATACAGCACCGCCATCCGGACCGACACGCCGTTCGCGACCTGCTCGACGATCGTCGACCGGACGCTGTCGGCGACCTCCGCGGCGATCTCGACCCCGCGGTTCATCGGGCCCGGGTGCATGACGATCGCGTCGTCGGGCAGCGTCGCCATCCGGCGCGCGTCGAGACCGTAGCGGCGGCTGTACTCGCGCGTCGTCGGGAAGAAGCCGCCGTACATCCGCTCGCGCTGCACCCGCAGCATCATCACGACGTCGCTCTTCGGCAGCACGCCGTCGAGGTCGTAGGACACCGCGCACGGCCAGTGTTCGACGCCGACCGGAAGCAGCGTCGGCGGCGCGACCACCGTCACCTCGGCGCCGAGGGTCGAGAGCAGCAGCACGTTGCTGCGCGCGACCCGCGAGTGCAACACGTCGCCGACGATCGCGACCCGCAACGCCTCGAGCCGGCCGAGCCGGCTGCGCATCGTGAACGCGTCGAGCAATGCCTGAGTCGGATGCTCGTGCGTACCGTCGCCGGCGTTGACGACACTGCCGCGGATCCAGTGGGCGAGCCGGTGCGGTGCACCCGACGCGCCGTGGCGGCACACGACCGCATCCGCGCCCATCGCCTCCAGAGTCAGCGCGGTGTCCTTGAGCGACTCGCCCTTGCTGACGCTGCTGCCTTTCGCGGAGAAGTTGATGACGTCGGCCGACAGCCGCTTCGCCGCGACCTCGAACGACGTACGGGTCCGGGTCGAGTCCTCGAAGAACAGGTTGACCACCGTGCGGCCGCGCAGTGTCGGCAGCTTCTTGATCGGCCGGTCGGCGACCCGGGCCAGCTCCTCCGCCGTGTCGAGCACGAGCAGTGCGTTGTCGCGGCTGAGGTCGGCCGCGGAGAGCAGGTGCTGCGGCAATGCTGTCTGAGGGTGGGTCATCGGTTCTCCCCCCGTACGAGGTCCGCCGGACCGAGCAGCACCGCGTCGCGCCCGTCGGTCTCGTCGAGCAGCACGTGCACGGTCTCGGTCAACGAGGTCGGGATGTTCTTGCCGACGTAGTCGGCGCGGATGGGCAGCTCGCGATGGCCGCGGTCGACGAGCACGGCGAGCTGCACGGCGCGGGGCCGGCCGAGGTCGGACAGCGCGTCGAGCGCGGCCCGCACGGTCCGGCCGGAGAACAGCACGTCGTCGACGAGGACGACCACCTTGCCGTCGACCCCGTCGGGCGGGATGTCGGTGGACTCCAGGGCCCGCACGCCGCGGAGGCGCAGGTCGTCGCGGTACATCGTCACGTCGACCGAGCCGACCGGCGAGCCGGGCCCGTCCGGCTCGATGGTGGCGATACGGGCGCCGATTCGCCTCGCCAAGTCGACCCCGCGGGTCGGGATGCCGAGGACGACGACCTCGCCGGCGCCGTGGTTGCGCTCGACGATCTCGTGGGCGATGCGAGTGAGGGCGCGTCCGACGTCGGCGGCGTCGAGGACGGGGCGGGCGGCCGAAGGGTCGCCGGTCACGGGGCGGGCAGCGCTCACCCTGCTCCCTCCTTCCCCGCCTCACAGGACGGGAGTTAAAGGACGGTAGGTCGGGCGACACGCTAGCAGGCGCCGGATCCGGGGGTCGGATCGACGCTCGGTATCGGCATGTCGCGGCCGAGGGTGCTTGACGGCTCACGACGCAGCCGCCTACCGTCACTGTGAGTAACCACCGGAGCGAGGCATCGACGTCGGGGACTTGACGGTCACCGCGCCTCGTCCCAGACCTGGGATCCACCCAGGATGGGACAAAGCGCCACCCCGACTGAGCCAATGGTGAGACCGGCGTTCCGGCCGCGCGGGATCCGTCCTGCCGAGCCGACCGGAGCGGAGCGCACCATG
>JAICXQ010000117.1 GCA_025980325.1 Frankiales bacterium | reverse complement strand
GAGGACGACGACGAGGAGGACGGCGCCGAGTACGTCACCGGCTGCGGAGCCGGGCGCTGCTTCGTGCCGATGTTCTCCACCTCGTTGCGCGGCTGCACGACGACCTTGCGAGAGACCTGCTTGCGCGAGATCCGCTTGCCGTCGACGTAGGTGACCCGGTACTCGATCCGGAGCCGCCCCTCGTGTCCGTAGGTAGTGATCTCGCTGGTCCCGGTGTACATCGACGAGTCGTCGTGCTTCACCGTGCCGTAGGAGATCGAACGCCGCTCGGCGACGGTGAGCACGCTGACGCGGTGCACGGCGATCACCGCGCCGTCCGTAACCGGACGCGAGAGCGGGGCCGACGTGCGGTCGTTGCCGTCGAGCTTGATCCCGAGCTGGTTCAGCAGCGCGGCGACGGTCGGGGCCGTGGTGACCAGCGTTTGTGACTTGTGGTCGTGCGTCACCGTCACCGTCTTCGGTGACCGCAGCGCGAGCGAGGTCCCCGACAGCGGGACCCGCGACGAGCGCGACACCGAGACGAACTCGTTCTGCGGGTAACCGAGCGCGTCGAGCGCCTCGGCGACGGTGGTCGCGGTCGTCCAGACATCCCGCGACTGTCCGTCGATCGTGAGCCGGAGCTCTCGGCCGCGCTTGAGGACGATGGTCTCGCCGTTCTTCAGCCCGGACGACGGCGCCGGCGCGACCAGGTCGTGGGCGTGGATCGGGTAACCGGCCGACTGCAGCGCGCCGCGCACATCGTTCGCGCTGGTCTTTATGTGCATGGCGGCGCCGTCGGCGACGACGGTGACGGTCTTCGGGTTGTCGAGCGCGAAGGCGGCGGTACCGCCGACGGCGCTCGCGAGTACAGCGCTGATCAGGCCGTACTTGACGGTGCGGCGCATCTAGGTATCCCCTCGGGTGGTCGCACGCTGGCGTGTCGCTTCGGTCACGAAACGGTAACCACAGCCCGAGGAACGCTCCAAACCCGGCTTAGCCGGCGGCCGCGATAGCCTCGCGGGCTGTGTCACGCCTCACCACAGGCGAGGGGCGAGCTGTGGGACTGCGGATCCAGTACCTCGGCAAGGCTGCGTCGACCGAACAAGCAGCTGTGCCGCCCGGAATCCGGGGGGCACAGCGGGGTGCCGAGATCGCAGGTCGGATGGGCCGGGGACGGGCCTTCGCGGTAAATCTCGACCCCGTCTCCTACCGCTCCTGCCGACTTTGTGAAAACGCGCACAATCTCGGGGCTCGGCCGCTCAGCTGGTGATGCCGAGCCGCTCGCGGCCGGTCTGCCGGATCCTGTCGCACAGCTCGTCGAGGTCGTGACCCCCCGCCGCGGCGAGCGCGCGCACCGTGAAGGGCAGCAGCCGCGGCGCGTTCGGCCGCCCGCGCAACGGGTGCGGGGTCAGGAACGGCGCGTCCGTCTCGACCAGCAGGTGCGCGGCCGGAACGGCCGCGGCGGCGTCGCGCAGCGCCGGGGCGTTCTTGAAGGTGATGACACCGGCGAAGGACAGCAGATAGCCGGCTCCTACGCAGTCGCGCGCCATCTCGCGATCGCCGGAGAAGGCATGGAAGACGACCGTGTCAGGGGGTCCCTCTTCGCGCAGGATGCGCAGGACGTCGGCGTGCGCATCGCGGTCATGGATCATCAGCGGCTTGTCGACGGCCTTGGCGAGCGCGATGTGGCGGCGAAAGTGCTCCTGTTGCAGCTCCGGCGCGGTGCGGTCCCAGTAGTAGTCGAGACCCGTCTCCCCCACCGCCACGACCCGCGGCGACCCGGCCAGCCGCTCCAGCTCGGCATAGCCGTCGTCGTCGAGGCCGTCCAGCTCCGTCGGATGCACCGCCACGGCCGCGAAGACGCCGGGAAAGCGCTCAGCCGCCGCGACGCACCAGCGAGACGAGGCGACCGAATCGCCGACGGTGACGGCGGCTGACACCCCGGCCGCGGCCGCGTGCGCCATTGCCCGAGCGACGAAGGCGTCGTCGGCAGCCGTGCCCGCGCGGTGCGCCATGGCGTCGAGGTGCGTGTGGGCGTCGAAGACCGGCACGGCGAGCGGCTCGGCGGCCGGTTCGAGGCGCGGCATCAGGCCGTGTCGAGCCGGGCCAGCTCCTTCTCGGCCACCGACGGGTCGAGTTTGGTGAAGACCGGCGTCGGCGTCCTGATCGGGCGGCCGACCGGCAGCGGCACCGACTCCCAGCTCGCACCGGTGTCGTAGTCGCCTTCCAGCACCGAGTAGGACGGCGACCCGGCGGCCGTCGGCTCGTCGACCTCGACGAGCCGCGGCATCGCGGCCCAGGCGCCGGCGCCACCGAGCGCCGCATGGATCTTCGCGGAGGACGACGGGAGGAACGGCGTCAGCAGGGTCTTGACGTCGTCGACGACCTGCAGCGCGACGTGCAGCACGCTGGCCATCCGGGTCGGGTCCTCGGTGCGCAGCTTCCACGGGGCCATGTCCGACAGGTACTTGTTCGCCGCTCCTACCACCGACATCGCCTCACCGATCGCCGCCTTCTGGCGCGAGCGCGCCAGCAGGTCGCCGACGGCGCCGAAGGCGGCGCGCGAGCTGGCGAGCAGGGCGCGATCGGCGTCGGTGAGCGCGCCGGGCTCCGGGATCGCGCCGAGGTTCTTGGCCGTCATCGACAGCGTGCGGTTGACCAGGTTCCCCCAGCCTGCGACAAGTTCGTCGTTGTTCCGCCGGACGAACTCGGTCCAGGTGAAGTCGGTGTCCTGATTCTCCGGCCCCGCGACCGCGAGGAAATAGCGCAGCGCGTCGGCGTCATAGCGGCTCAGCAGGTCGCCGACATAGATGACGACGTTGCGCGAGGACGAGAACTTGCGTCCCTCCATCGTCAGGAATTCAGACGATACGACCTCGTAGGGCCGGTTCAACGCGCCGAGCCGACCCGGCGTCCCGTCCTTCGCGCCGATGCCCGAGTAGCCGAACAGCATCGCCGGCCAGATTTCCGCGTGGAAGACGATGTTGTCCTTGCCCATGAAGTAGTAGCCGCGGCTGTCCGGCTCCTGCCACCACGCCCGCCAGGCCTCGGGTGCGCCGCGTCGGCGGGCCCATTCGATCGACGCCGACAGGTATCCCACCACCGCGTCGAACCACACGTAGATCCGTTTGTCGGGACGATCCCGCCAACCGTCCAACGGCACCGGGATGCCCCACTCCAGGTCGCGGGTGTACGAGCGAGGCTTCAGGTCGTCGAGGAGGTTGAGCGCGAACTTCTGGACGTTCGCCCGCCAGTGCGTCTGCTGTTTCAGCCAGTCGGCGAGGACGTCGCCGAAGGCCGGCAGATCGAGCATCATCTGCTCGGTCTCGACGAATCTCGGGATCTCGCCGTTGATCCGGCTGCGCGGATCGATGAGGTCGATCGGGTCGAGTTGGTTGCCGCAGTTGTCGCACTGGTCGCCGCGCGCGTGCGGATAGCCGCAGATGGGGCAGGTGCCCTCGATGTAGCGGTCCGGCAGGGTCCGCCCGGTCGAGGGACTGATCGCGCCGAGCTGCTTCTCCTCGAAGACGTAGCCGTTCTTCAGCAGCCCGAGAAAGATCTCCTGCGCGACCTCGTAGTGGTTGGTGGTCGTCGTCCTGGTGAACAGGTCGTAGGACAGGCCGAGCTGTTGCAGGTCCTTGGCGATGAGCAGCGCGTTGCGGTCGGCCAGTTCGCGCGGGGAAACGCCTTCGGCGTCGGCCTGTACCTGAATGGGGGTTCCGTGCTCGTCTGTGCCGCTGACCATGAGCACCTGGTTGCCGGCCAGCCGCTGGTAGCGGCTGAAGACGTCCGAGGGGACGCCGAACCCGGCGACATGGCCGATGTGCCGCGGCCCGTTGGCGTACGGCCACGCCACCGCGGTGAGGATGTGCTCGCTGCCCACGTGATCAGCCTATGGGGACGCCGGTGAGGCTTTCTTCGCGGCGACGACCGCGTCGAAGACGGCCCGCTTCGGCACCCCCAGCGCCGCGGCTGCCGCCGTGATCGCGTCCTTGCGGGGCATGCCCGCGGCCTGGCGCGCGGCGACCTCGGCCGCCAGGTCGGCACCGACATCCGGTTGCGCCGCCGCAGCGCCCGCGACGACGAGGGTGATCTCGCCGCGCACGTCCTCGCCGAGTTCGTCGGCGAGCCGGCCGAGGCTGCCGCGGCGGACCTCCTCGTAGGTCTTGGTGAGCTCCCGGCACACGGCCGCGGCGCGGTCGGCGCCGAACGCGTCAGCGAGGTCGCCGAGCGTCGCCGCGAGCCGGTGCGGCGCCTCGAAGAACACCAGCGTCCGGGGGGCGCGGGGCCGCGCCGGGGGCGGGCGGCCCCCGGCGCCCCGCCCCCCGGGGGGGGAAGCAGGGGCGCCATTACCCGGCGCCCCGCGGCCCGGCCCCGCCGGCGCGGGCGGGACCCCCGGCCCCCCCGG
>JAICXQ010000035.1 GCA_025980325.1 Frankiales bacterium | reverse complement strand
GGCGAGGGTGTCGCGGAGCTGCTCGACCACGTCGTCGCGCATGTCCCGGCGCCGACCGGCGACGCGGACGCACCGCCGCGGGCCATGATCTTCGACTCGGTCTACGACCAGTACCGCGGCGTCATCACCTACGTCCGCGTCGTCGATGGCCGGCTCACCACCCGCGATCGCTGCCTGATGATGTCGACCGGCGCGACCCACGAGACCCTCGAAGTCGGCGTCGCCGCGCCCGAACCGACCCCGCGCCCTTCGCTCGGTGTCGGCGAGGTCGGCTACGTCATCCCCGGCGTCAAGGAGGTCCGGCAGGCGCGCGTCGGCGACACGATGACGAGCGCCAGCAAGCCGGCCAAGCAGATGCTCGGCGGCTACCGGCACCCGAAGCCCATGGTGTATTCCGGGCTCTATCCGATCGACGGCAGCGACTACCCGGTGCTGCGCGACGCGCTCGACAAGCTGCAGCTCAACGACGCCGCGCTCGTCTACGAACCCGAGTCGTCGGTCGCTCTCGGCTTCGGTTTCCGCTGCGGCTTCCTCGGCCTGCTGCACATGGAGATCGTGCGCGAGCGACTGGAGCGCGAGTTCGACCTCGCGCTGATCAGCACCGCGCCGAACGTCGTCTACCGCGTCGTGCTCGAAGACGGCGGCGAGATCACGGTGACGAATCCGGCCGACTGGCCGACCGGCAAGATCAGCGAAGTGTTCGAGCCGGTCGTCGACGCGATGATCCTCATGCCGAGCGACTACGTCGGCTCGGTCATGGAGCTGTGCCAGCAGCGCCGCGGCATGTTGAAGGGCATGGACTACCTGTCCGCCGATCGGGTCGAGTTGAAATACGTCCTGCCGCTCGGCGAAATCATCTTCGACTTCTTCGACCAGTTGAAGTCGCGCACCCGCGGCTACGCGTCGCTCGACTACGAACCCGCCGGCGAGCAGGAGAGTCAGCTCGTCAAGGTCGACATCCTCTTGCAGGGCGAGACCGTCGACGCCTTCAGCGCGATCGTGCACAAGGACAAGGCGTACGCGTACGGCACCGCGATGGCGTCGAAGCTGCGCGAGCTGATCCCGCGCCAGCAGTTCGAAGTCCCGATCCAGGCCGCGATCGGGAGCCGTGTCATCGCCCGCGAGAACATCCGCGCCATGCGAAAGGACGTGCTGGCGAAGTGTTACGGCGGTGACATCACCCGCAAGCGCAAGCTGCTGGAGAAACAGAAGGAAGGCAAGCGCCGGATGAAGATGGTCGGCCGGGTCGAGGTGCCGCAGGAGGCATTCATCGCCGCGTTGCAAACGACGCCGAAGACGGACTAGGTACGCCGCGTGCGCCCGTTCGGCGTCTACGTCCACGTTCCGTTCTGCGCGAGCCGCTGCGGCTACTGCGACTTCAACACTTACACGGCCACCGAACTCGGCGGTGGCGGCGCGCAGGCGCAGTACGCCGAGACCGTCGCGGGCGAGATCCGGCAAGCGCGCGCGTCATTCGGTGCCGACGCGTCGATCGCGCAGACCGTCTTCTTCGGCGGCGGTACGCCGACGTTGCTGCCGGCCGTCGACCTGGTCCGGATCCTCGACGTCGTACGGGACACGTTCGGGCTCGCGCCGGACGCGGAGGTGACGACCGAGGCCAACCCTGAATCGGTCGACCCGAAGTCGTTGCAAACATTACGAAACGGCGGGTTCAACCGGATCTCGTTCGGCATGCAGTCCGCTCGCCCGCACGTGCTCGCCGTACTCGATCGACAGCACACGCCGGGGCGCGCGGCGGAGGCCGTCGTACTGGCGCACGATGCCGGTTTCGAACACGTCAACGTCGACCTCATCTACGGCACGCCGGGCGAGTCCGACGACGACTGGCGCGCATCGCTCGACGCCGCGATCGCGACCGGCGTCGACCACGTGTCGGCGTACTCGCTCATCGTCGAAGACGGCACCCGGCTCGCGACCCGGATCGGTCGAGGCGAGCTCAGCGCGCCGGATGACGACGTCGCCGCGGATCGTTATGTCGCCGCCGACGACATGCTGTCGAAGGCCGGCTTCAGGTGGTACGAGGTGAGCAACTGGGCTCGCGATGACGCCGCGCGATCCCGGCACAACCTTCTCTACTGGACCAACGCGGACTGGTGGGGTGCAGGACCCGGTGCGCACAGTCATCTCGACGGCGTGCGCTGGTGGAACGTCAAGCACCCGACGACGTACGCGGCCCGGCTCGCAGCGGGTGAATCGCCGGCGCAAGGCCGCGAAACGCTGAGCGCGTCCGAGCGCCGGATGGAAGACGTGATGCTCGCGTTGCGACTGCGTGACGGCGTACCGCTCGATCTCGTCGGCGACCAGGTGAACGCACTGCGCGACGAGGGCTTGCTGACGATCGAAGCCGGCCGGGCGGTCCTCACGCTGCCGGGACGATTGCTCGCCGACGCGGTTATCCGGCGGTTGACCTAGAACGCGACCGACGCCGGTGGCGGACCCATAGGGGTGCCGCCGTAGATCACTCGACCGCTCGCAGTCTGGTACGTCAGCCAGGCGATCGCGCCGCGCTGGTCGACACCCAGCTTGCTGTAGTCGCACACGCCGGTCGGGAACGCCTTCTTCAGCGCCGTCCACTGCGCGGCCGTGAACGTCACCGGGTAGTCGCTCGCCCGCAGCGGCTTCTTCTGGCATTCGAGCGTGTCGTCGGCGAGCGGGCCGCCGGCACCGATGCGCGGCGTGCCGTACGCCGCGACGACTTCGTCGCACTCCCACGACGGGATGTCGACACCCGCACCGTTGGTGCAACGGTCGACGATGTCGCCCGGCTTGTCCTGCACGATCTTCGCCGGCAGCGGCAGGTTGCGGTGATCCGCGGCGACGCGCGCGAGCCAGCGATCCTCGGCGAACACGGCCTGGTCGGCGTAGTTCACGTCGCCGAGCAGCGGCACCTGACCGCGCCACAGCACCTGATTGGCGGCGGTGCCGAAATCACGCAGCAGCCGCGCCCGCATCGCATAAGTGCGGTACACGTCGTGGAAGGCGCCGGGATCCGGGCCGCGCAGGTCGATGATCGCGACCTGGTTGAGATTGTTGGCCGAGTCGACCGCGCCGCTCGTGTACACGCGCTTGAGCCCGATCAGATCCGGGGTGCTGCGCGCCGCCTGCACGTTGTCGTTGTAGTCGAAGCCGCCGAGATGCGTGTTGAGGTCGACGAACTGCGCGACCGACACCTCGCCGTTGAGCAGACCTTGCAGTCCGTACTGGATCCCGTCGTTGCCGAACGGCCGGTTGGCGAATCCGTCGCGCCGCTTGCCGAACACGTTGACCATGTAGTCCTGCAACGTGCACTTGACGCCCTTGGGGTTCGTCTTCGGGTCGTACGTCTGCCCGGCCGGAACCTTCGGGCACGACCGGCTCGGGTTGGCGGAGTTCGGGATGGCGGTGGTGAACGTGATCGGGTTGCCGACGTTCGGGTGGTCGAGCACCTGGCTGATCGCGAGCGGATCCCACGTCGTGCCAGGAGTCCAGCGCGACGGATCCTCGAAGTACTTGAGCAGCGCGGTGTAGTCGACGTACTGCATCGCCGACGACCACGCGTCGGTGAAGCTGCATTGCGGCGTGATGCCCTGGTAGATGCCGGGGTAGGCGTTCGCGACCTGTTGTTGCACCAGCGAGCCGCCGGAGCATCCGCTGCCGATGGTCCACCGCAGCGTGCCGTAGTGGTCGACGACGTACTCCTTCGTCATCACCAGCGACTCGGCCTGGGTGACGATGTTGCAGTTGTGCCCGGCGTTGTCCAGCGCGTTGGACATCAACACGAATCCGCCGCCGAGCATGTTGGTGTCGGTGACCGACGGCGCGCTGCCGCTGCCGTACTCGGTGTCACAACTCGCGCCGTGGGTGATGACGAGCCGGTGGTTGAACTGTTTCTGCGGCGCGACCGCGGACCACGGCTTGCCCGGCTGCCACAACGTCGCGATCGCGAACTGGTCGCGGTCGATGTAGCCGGTCTCCTGCCGCACGATGAACGGTACCGTCACCCCGTCGGTCGTCGTCGCGGTGTCGATCGTGAACGCCGGCGGCGGATTCTTGGGGTCGTAGCTCTGGAGTTGCGAGGAGCCGACCGGCTTGTAGGAGTAGCTGTACGCCGACGGCTCGTCGCACTGCTTGTCCTTCGCCGTGGACTGGCACGCCCACGGTTTGATCTGCGGGCCGGAGAAGACCGGTCCGCCGATCGGATGGTTGGTGATGGTGAGCCGCGCGCCGTGCCCGCCGATGCGCGCGACGAGGGTGTTGCGGCCGAGACGCAGGCCGGTGACGAGGCCCTCGTACGCGTTGTCCGCGCGGCTCGTGCCGAACTCGCGCGTGACGTCGTGCCCGTTGAGCGACACCCGTACGGCGGCGGGGTTCGCGTGGGCGGGGAGCACCACGCGGGTGAGCACGTCGCCGCCCGAGACGAGGTCGGCGCGGTTGGACAGGGTGACGATCCGCATCGGCGCGGGCCGGGTCGTGCCGGCGGCGGCTGAGATGCCGGTCAGCGTGCCGGCGACCAGCACGACCGGCAGGGCGAGGAGCAGGAAACGGCGGGACGGACGCAGCTGCCCAATATGTAGGTGCATGGCGCGCTCCAGGGACGTCGTGGGCGACACGAACGTGACCCGCTGGGAGATCTCTCTTCCAAGCGACGTCTTCTTCGCTACCCACCAACGTTCCTGCGAATCCCGTTCGGTAAATGCGCGGCCACGTATCATTGGCACTCAGGAGAGCGGAGTGCCAGCGGGCGGAGGTGGCGCGGGGTGATCGAGGACCGCAAGCTCGCCGTGCTGCGCGCCATCGTCGAGGACTTCGTCTCCACCAACGAGCCGGTGGGCTCGAAATCGCTGGTCGAACGCCACCACCTCGGGGTGTCGCCGGCGACCATCCGCAACGACATGGCCGCGCTCGAAGACGAGGGCTACATCACCGCGCCGCACACCTCAGCGGGCCGGGTGCCGACCGACAAGGGCTACCGGCTGTTCGTCGACCGGCTGTCGAGCGTCAAGCCGTTGTCGCCCGCCGAACGCAAGGCGATCGAGACGTTCCTCTCCGGCGCGACCGACCTCGACGACGTCGTGCACCGCACGGTCAAACTGCTCGCCCAGCTCACCCATCAGGTCGCGGTCGTGCAGTACCCGTCGCTGTCGCGTTCGAGTGTTCGGCACGTGGAGTTAGTTCTCATTTCTGCTACGCGTGTCCTGGTCGTATTGATCACGGACACCGGCCGGGTCGAGCAACGTCAGGTCGACGTGCCGTCGTTGCTCACCGACGACGACATCGCCGTACTGCGAACGAGATTCAACGAACGCATCGCCGGTCACCATCTCGCCGACGCGCCCGCGCTGCTCGCCGACCTCGGGTCCGCGGTCGACGTGCGGCTGCAGGCGAACGCGACCGCGTTGCTCGCCGCGGTCCTCGAAACGCTGGTCGAACGCACCGAGGAACGCGTCGTGCTCGCCGGCACCGCGAATCTCGCGCGCGGTGGCGCGCTCGACTTCCCCGGCACCATAAGGCCGGTGCTCGAAGCACTCGAGGAGCACGTCGTCCTGCTCCGGTTGTTCGGCGAGGTCACCGACGCGCATTCCGTAAGGGTGAGCATCGGCGGCGAGAACCCGCACGAGGGCTTGCAGACCGCGTCGATCGTGACCAGCGGGTACGGCGTCGCGACCCCGCTCGCCGGTCTCGGCGTCCTCGGCCCGACCCGGATGGACTACCCCGGCGCGATGGGTGCGGTGCGCGCGGTCGCGCGTTACGTCGGCCAGATCCTGGCCCAAGGATGAGAGCAGAGCGCTGATATGGCGGCGCGCGACTACTACGCGATCCTCGGCGTGGCCCGGAACGCGACGAACGACGAGATCAAGAAGGCGTATCGCAAGCTGGCGCGCGAATTGCACCCCGATCTCAACCCGTCGCCGGAGGCGCAAGAACGGTTCAAGGAAGTCACCGTCGCGTACGAAGTGCTCTCCGATCCGCAGAAGCGCGAGATCGTCGACCTCGGCGGCGATCCGCTTTCGCAGAGTGGCGGCATGGGCGGCGGGATGGGCGGTCCGTTCGCCGGTTTCGCCGACATCATGGACGCGTTCTTCGGCGGTGCGGCCGGTGGCATGGGCGGCGCCGGTCGCGGTCCGCGGACCCGCATCCGCCCTGGTGCCGACGCGCTGTACCGGGTCGAGCTCGACCTCGCCGAGACCGCGTTCGGCACCACCCGCGAGCTCAACCTCGACACCGCAGTGTTGTGTGCGCGTTGCCAAGGCGCCGGCACCGCCGCAGGCACGCATCCGGAGACCTGCGGCACCTGCAAGGGCCGTGGCGAAGTGCAGTCGGTGCAGCGCTCGTTCCTCGGCCAGATCGTCACCGCGCGAACCTGCCCGGAGTGCGGCGGCGTCGGCACGCGCATCCGCAACCCGTGCCCCGACTGCGCCGGCGAAGGCCGCGTGCGTGCGCAACGCACGATCACGGTCAAGGTGCCGGCCGGGGTCGAGGACGGCATGCGGTTGCGGCTGTCCGGCGAAGGCGAGATCGGTCCCGGTGGCGGCCCGCCTGGCGACCTGTACGTCGAGATCCGCGAGCGACCGCATCCGGTGTTCACCCGCGACGCCGACGACCTGCACTGCCACTTCTCGATCCCGATGACGGCGGCCGCGCTCGGTACGTCGGTGAAGTTGGAGACCCTCGACGGTGAGGAGTCGGTCGACGTCAAGGCCGGCACGCAGTCGGGCACGGTGATCACGTTGCGCGGTCGTGGGGTGCCGCATCTGTCCCGCGGCGTCGGCCGCGGCGATCTGCACGTGCACCTCGACGTCGAGACGCCGACCCGGCTCGACACCGAGCAGGAGTCGCTTCTACGTCAGCTCGCGGCGTTGCGTGGCGAAGAGCATCCGGAGATTCGCGCGACCTCGACGGATCAGGGTGGCGGGATCTTTTCGCGACTCCGTGACGCGTTCAACAAGTGACGCCGCCGCTGTTTCTCGCCTCCGCCGCGGAGCTGGCCGCGAGCCCGCTCGTGATCGACGGCCCCGAGGGCCGGCACGCGAGCGAGGTACGGCGGCTGCGCGCGGGCGAGCCGATCTGGGTCGGTGACGGTGCCGGGACGGTCGTCGAAGGCGTGGTGGCGACGGTCGCGCGCGGTGCGCTCACCGTCGACGCCGTACGCCGGCGCGAGGTCGCGCCACCGCAGCCGCGGTTCGTCGTCGTACAGGCATTGGCGAAAGGCGGCCGCGACGAGGACGCGGTCGAGGCGATGACCGAGGTCGGCGTCGACGAGATCGTCGGCTGGTCGGCGCGGCGCGGGATCGCGAAGTGGACGCCGCGCACCCAAACCCGTTGGGAATCGGCGGCGCGAGCCGCGACCAAGCAGTCGCGCCGCGCGTGGCTGCCGCTCGTCAACGGTCCGGCGACGACGGCGCAAGTGGCGGAACGCGTTGCAAACGCTGCACTTTCGATCGTGCTACACGAGTCCGCGACCGACCCGCTGCCACTCCCGACGCCCGCATCCGGCGACATCGTCGTCGTCGTCGGACCCGAAGGCGGGATCGACGACGACGAGCTGGCGACGTTTCAACGGGCCGGCGCGCACGTCTGCCGGCTCGGCGACACCGTGCTCCGCGCGTCGACCGCGGGCGTAGCGGCGCTGAGTGCCCTCAGCGCCGCCAGCCGCTGGCGCTAACAGCACCAATTGCGAGATACGACCCGTAGAAGGGTTGTATCTCGCAATTGGTGACTTGCTACCAGGTGAGTTGAGGCTGCGGTACCGAGACCTGGACCTGGGTGACGACGGTGCTGCCGGCGGTCCATCGCCACACCGCGCCGGACGTGTCGGAGAGGAGCACTGCCTGGCCGTTGTCGGCGACCGCGAGGTCGGCCGGGGTGTCGGTGCCGGTCACCGTGAAGGCCGGTGACAACTGACCGCCCGCGCATCGCACCACCTGCATGCCGGAACCGGTCTGGATCGCGACCCACGCCGTACCGGTGCCGTCGACGTGCGCGACGTTCGGCAAGCCGAGGCCGGCGTCGATGCTGCACGCCGGCGTCCCGCTGTCGGCGGTCGCGGCCTTGAAGGCGTCGTACTGGCGGACGTCCGCTTGCGTTCCGGTGCGCACGACCGTCACGACGTGCGTGCCGTCGGCGGCCCAGGTCGGATCCCCGACGACCATCGGCGGGAACGACGGGAACGGGATGGTGTGACTGGTCGAGGCGGCGAGGTCACGTGCGACGAGCAGACCCTGCGGCTGCCCGGCGGCCGGTGTGCACGCGGTCTCGAACATCGCCGCGATCGTCGGACCGTGCATCCCGAAGCCGGAGATGACGTATCCCGGGTCGGGCTGGGCGACCGTCGTCGGCGCGCCACCGGCGACCGGCACCGACCGCAGCGCGTTGACACACGTGCCGGCGCCGTCGAGGTAGAAGACCTGGTCGCCGACGAGCTGCGGGTCGCTCGCGCCGCCACCCGGTTCCGCCGGGGTCAGGTAGCTGACCGGGTCGCCTGTGCTGGCGGAGAACTTCGTCACCCGGCCTTGCTTCACGCCGTAGAAGTACTGCGGGTACGACGCGGCCTGCACGGTCGCGAACTTGACGCCGACCGCGGTGATCCGGGCCGGGCCGCCGTCCGCCATGGACAGCTCCACGGCGACGACCGCACCGCGCGGGTCGGCCGCAGAGAACGGGACCGTCGTCGACCACTGCGGCACGCCGTTGCCGAATGCGACCGGCTGGATGTCGCCGGTGCGGGCGACGCCGCTGATGGTGCGGACGTCGACCTGGACGCTCTCGTCGTTTCCGTAGCCGGGTCCGGCGACGAACGCCGGCGACGTCAACGCCTGGCCAGACCGAGGGCTGGTCAGCTTCAGCTGGCCGCCGGCGTCGGTCGCGCCGACGACGAGCCAGGCCTGGTCGAACTTGGTCAGCGAAACGGTCGTGACCTTCACCGGAATGGCGCGGTTGCCGTCGTGCAGCGTCCGGCCGAGGGTGACCGTCGCGGTACGGCCGACGATGTGGGCGCTGCCGAAGACCTCGTCGACACCGGCTTGCTGCACGAAGCTCGCGACGAACATCTTCGCCTCGAGCGTCGGGTCCAGGATCCACGGCTGCTTGCTCGGGCCGTCCTGTGCGACCCACTGCTTCTCGGCCGCTTCGGAGGTGAACGGGTAGAACGCGCTCGACGGGAAGGTGGGCTTCACGACCGACGGGGCGGACGGCGTCGGCACGCTCGCGTCCGGCGTCGGCGTCGGAGCGGGACCGTTGTTGCTCGTCTGCAGAGTGCTCGGGTGGGCCGGCGATCGGGTCAGTGCGTACGCCGCGAAGCCCGCGACCGCGACGACGGCGACGCCGCCGAGTGCGGCCATCGGGTGCCACCACGCGGCTCGCGCGCGGCGCGTCGTCACCCGGCCCTGGATGCGGGACAGGCCGTCGCCCGCGGGGACGATCGTCTCCGCCTCGTCGTACAGGCTCGTGCGCAGTAGCTCCTCGAGCCGGACATCCCGGTCGTCGGCGCTCATGACGTCTGCTCCAAACGTTGGCGCAGGGCGGTCATGCCCCGCGAGGCGTGGCTCTTCACCGCGCCGGTACTGATGCCCATCGCGTCGGCGATCTGGGCTTCGGACAAATCGGAGTAATAGCGCAGGACGAGCACTTCGCGCTGTCGCTGCGGCAGGCTGCGGAGGGCGACGAGGACGTGGGCCCGGTCGATCGCGGCCATCGCGCCGGTCTCCGCGCTCGGCATGTGCAGCCGGGCGTCGGCGGGCAGCAGCGAGGGCGCCTTGCGGTCGACCACCTTGAGGTGGCGCAGCCGTGACCGCGATCGGTTGACGACGGCCTGGCGCAGGTAGGCGAGCGCCTTGTCCGTGTCGCGCAGCCGCTTCCAGCTCGCGTGCATGGCCACGAACGCGTCCTGTACGACGTCTTCGGCGGCCGGTACGTCGTGCAGGAGCAGCGCGGACAGCCGTACCAGCGAGCGGTAGTGGGCGGTGTAGATCGCGACCAGCGCCTCGTCGGCGTCGCGCGCAGCGGCGTCCACGAATTGCCCCCTCCGGTCGCTCGCCAGCGTCTCGATCACGACGGTACGACGCCACACCGCCGGAGGGGGTTTACTTCGCCGTAGACGGGCCGGCGGAAAAATTTCGCGATGGGTTGTCGATCCGGCGCTTGACCGTGCGTCGGGAGGAGTGTGAGGTCCGAGAGGCGGACCGATTGGCGCCGCTGCGGCGGCCGGCGAGGGGAGCTGGGCGATGGCCGAGTACCTGGTGTTGATCTACGAGAACGAAGCCGAGTACGCCAAGGGCGACCAGGGCGTCTTCGACGAGGTGATGAAGGCGCACAACGACTTCGGCTCGACCCACGGTGCGTCGCTCCGCGGCGGGAACGCGCTGCAGCCGACGTCGACCGCGACCTCGATCCGGGGCACCCGGACCGACTCCGTGACGGTCACCGACGGGCCGTTCGCCGAGACGAAGGAAGCGCTCGGTGGCTACTACCTCATCGAGGCGCCGGACCTCGACGCGGCGATCGAGATCGCGAAGCAGGTCCCGGCCAAGTTCGGCGGGGTCGAGGTGCGTCCGGTGATGGTGTTCGACTGAGCGAGTTCGCCCAGGCGGTAGCGGAGGCGCACCGTCGCGAGTGGGGCTTCGTCCTCGCCGCGACGGTGCGCGTGACCCGCGACCTCGACCTTGCCGAGGAGTGCGCGCAGGACGCGTTCGCCCGCGCGCTGGCGGCGTGGCCGGTGGACGGCGTTCCCGACCGGCCCGGCGCGTGGCTGACGACGGTCGCCCGCCGCCGAGCGCTCGACGTGCTGCGGCGGGAAGCGGCGTTGCGCCGCGCGCTGCCGATGCTGGTCGTCGACGAGGTCGAGCCGGATCCCGCTGCCGCCGTCGCGAGTGAGGACGAGGTGATCGCCGACGACCGGCTGCGGCTGGTGTTCACCTGCGCGCACCCGGCGTTGAATCCCGACGCGCAGGTCGCGCTGACGCTGCGACTGCTCTGCGGCGTGACGACGGCCGAGATCGCCAAGGCGTTCCTCGTCGCGGAGCCGACGATGGCCGCGCGGATCACCCGTGCGAAGAAGAAGATCGCGGTCGCGCGGATCCCGTACCGCGTGCCGGACGCGGCCCAACTGCCGGAACGGCTCGACGCGGTGCTGACGGTCGTGCACCTGCTGTTCACGGTCGGGCACACGGCGCCGAGCGGACCCGATCTGGTCCGCGGCGATCTGGTCGAGCGCGCGCTCGATCTGGCCCGGATGTTGCGGCAGTTGCTGCCGGCGGATCCGGAGGTCGCCGGCCTGCTCGCGCTGCTGGAGCTGACCCATGCCCGGCGGGCGACGCGGACCGACGACTCCGGCCGGTTGCTGCTGCTCGACGAGCAGGATCGATCGCGTTGGGATCACGGCGCGATCGCGGCCGCTGTCCTGCTGGTACGCGAGTCGCTGCGGGCCCGGCCGCCCGGCCGGTTCGCGTTGCAGGCCGCGATCGCCGCGGTGCATGGCGAGGCTTCGTCGTACGCCGACACCGACTGGCGCGAGATCGTGGCGCTGTACGGCGTGCTGCTGGCGCGATGGCCGTCGCCGGTCGTCGCGCTGAACCGCGCGGTCGCGGTCGGGCTCGCGTCCGGACCCGAGGCCGGGCTGGCCGAACTGGAGCCGCTGGGCAGCGAGCCGGCGCTGGCGACGTATGCGTATCTGCCGGCCGCGCGAGCGGACTTCCTGCGCCGGCTGGGCCGCTACGACGAAGCCGCGACCGCGTATGCGGAGGCCGCGCTGCTGACCGACAACGACGTCGAGCGGGCGTTCCTGCGCGGCCGTTATGACGAGGTGAAGACCGCGTCCGGGCGTTAGGGTTCGGCGCATGGCTGACGACTGCCTGTTCTGCCGGATCGCCGCCGGCGACATTCCCGCCGACATGGTCGCGACGTCCGACGAGGCGTTGGCGTTCCGCGACGTCAACCCGGTCGCGCCGACGCATGTCCTCGTCATCCCGCGCGCGCATTGGGCCAATCTCGCCGAGGTCGCCGCGGCCGCGCCGCAGACGCTGGTCGACATGGTCCGGCTCGCCGCCGAGGTCGCCGACGTCGAGGGCGTCGCGGGCGATGGCTACCGGCTGGTGGCGAACACCGGCCCGGCCGCGCACCAGACGGTGTTTCACGCACACCTGCATGTGCTCGGCGGGCGGTCGATCGGCTGGCCGCCCGGCTAAGCTTGACCGCAACGATGGCCAACTCGACGTCAACCCGCATCGTCGTCCCCGGCGCGCACAGCATGGTGTCGTTGCTCGGTTCGAGCGACGAGTTGCTCCGGCTCGTGGAGCGCGCGTTCACCTGCGACATCCACGTGCGCGGCAACGAGATCACGATCAGCGGCGAGCAGGCGGAGGTCGACCTCGCGGCGCAATTGTTCGAAGAGCTGCTGACGCTGCTCGAACGCGGCGACGTTCTCACCGCCGACTCGGTGCAGCGCTCGCTCGCGATGTTGCGGCAGCAGACCGAGGAGCGGCCGGCCGACGTGCTGTCGCTCAACATCCTGTCCAGCCGCGGCCGCACCATCCGGCCGAAGACGCTGAACCAGAAGCGCTACGTCGACGCGATCGACAACCACACGATCGTGTTCTCCATCGGCCCGGCCGGCACCGGCAAGACCTACCTCGCGATGGCGAAGGCCGTGCAGGCGCTGCAGGCCAAGGCGGTCAACCGGATCATCCTGACCCGGCCGGCGGTCGAGGCGGGGGAGCGGCTCGGCTTCCTGCCGGGCACGTTGAACGAGAAGATCGATCCGTACCTGCGGCCGCTCTACGACGCGTTGCACGACATGGTCGACCCGGACTCGATCCCGCGACTGATGACGAACGGCGTGATCGAGGTCGCTGCTCTCGGCTATCTGCGCGGCCGGACGTTGAACGACTCGTTCATCGTCTTGGACGAAGCCCAGAACACCACCGCCGAGCAGATGAAGATGTTCCTCACCCGGCTCGGGTTCGGGTCGAAGATGGTCGTCACCGGCGACGTCACGCAGGTCGATCTGCCGACCGGTACCAAGTCCGGGCTCAAGGTCGTGCAGGACATCCTCGACGGCATCGACGACGTGCACTTCTGCCGGCTCACCTCCCAGGACGTCGTACGGCACCGGCTGGTCAGCGACATCGTCGACGCGTACGCGAGGTGGGACGCGCAGGCGGCGAGCGGACCGCACGCGACCGGTCCGTCGGGGACCGGTGCCGGGTCGCGCCGGCGCAGCCGATGAGCATCGAGATCGCGAACGAGTCGGGTTTCGCCGTCGACGAGTTCGCGCTGGAGCAACTCGCTCGGCACGTGCTCGACGAGATGGGCGTGCACCCGCTGGTCGAGTTGTCGGTCCGCCTCGTCGACATCGAGGCGATGGCCGCCCTGCACGAGCACTTCATGAACGAGCCCGGCCCGACCGACGTCCTCGCGTTTCCGATGGACGACCTGCACGACCACCGCGACGACGAGCACGACGCCGAGGCGCCGCCGACGTTGCTCGGCGACGTCGTACTGTGCCCGGTCGTCGCCGAAGCGCAAGCGGCGACCGCGGGGCACAGCACCGAGGCCGAGCTGCACCTGCTGTGCACGCACGGTGTGCTGCACCTGCTCGGTTACGACCATGCCGACGGCCCGACCGAACAGGAGATGTTCGGCACCCAGTCGCGACTGCTCGCGTCCTGGGCGGCGGCACGCGGCGGATGACCGCCTCCGATACGGCGCTGCTCGCCGTCGCCGCCGTCCTCGTCGGCGTCGCGGCGTTCCTGTCGATGGCCGAGATGGCGCTGTCGCGGGTGTCGCGCAGCCGCGCCGACGAACTCGCCAACGCCGGCCGGCGCGGTGCTCGGCGGCTGGTGCTCGTCGTCGTCGATCCGGCGCCGCCGTTGAACGTCCTGCTGTTGCTGCGAACTCTCGCGGAGATGCTCGCGACGACGATGGTGGCCGTCGCGTTCGACCGCGCGCTCGACTCGGCGTGGCAGGCGTTGCTGGTCGCCGGCGGCACCATGACGGTCGCGGATTACGTCGTCGTCGGCGTCGGCGCGCGCACGCTCGGCCGGCAGCATCCGGAGCGGGTCGGGCTCACGACCGCGGCGTCGGCGTACTTCTTGACGAAGCTGCTCGGCCCGCTGCCGCGCATCCTCATCGCACTGGGCAATGCGCTGACACCGGGCAAGGGATTCCGCGAGGGGCCGTTCCAGTCCGAGGCGGAATTGCGCGAGCTGGTCGATCTCGCCGAGCAGGGCAAGGTCATCGAAAGCGAAGAGCGGGAGATGATCCACTCGGTCTTCGAGCTCGGCGACACGTTGACCCGCGAAGTGATGGTTCCGCGCACCGACATGGTCTGGATCGAACGCGGCAAGACGGTCCGCCAGGCGTTGTCGCTCGCGCTGCGCAGCGGGTTCTCCCGCGTCCCCGTGATCGGCGGCAACGAGGACGACATCGTCGGTGTCGCGTACCTCAAGGATCTCGCCCGTCGCGTGTACGAAGACGAGGACCGCAGCGAGAAGGTCGACGAGGTGATGCGGCCGGCGTACTTCATCCCGGACTCCAAACCGGTCGACGAGTTGCTCCGCGACATGCAGGCGAAGCAGGTGCACGTCGCGGTCGTCATCGACGAGTACGGCGGCACGGCGGGCCTCGTCACGATCGAGGACATCCTCGAAGAAATCGTGGGCGAGATCACCGACGAGTACGACCGCGAGGGGCCGCGGACCGAGTCGCTCGACGACGGTTCGTTGCGGGTCAACGTGCGGGTGCCGATCGACGACGTCGAGGAGATGTTCGGTACGTCGTTCGACGTCGAGGACGTCGAGACCGTCGGCGGCCTGCTCGCCTCGGCACTGGGCCGGGTGCCGATCCCCGGTGCGACCGTCACGATCCAAGGGTTGACGTTCGTCGCGGAGAGCGCGAAGGGGCGGCGCAACAGGGTCGGGACGGTGCTCATCACTCCGGCCGACGCCTCGCAATAGGGTCGACGGTCATGGAGCTCGACGCCGAGGACGGCAAGCTCGTCACGCTTGCCCGCGCGGCCCGCGCCCGCACCGGCGCCGCCGAGGGCGCGGCGGTTCGCGACGACATGGGCCGTACGTATGCGGCCGCGACGGTCGCGTTGCCGTCGCTGTCGCTGACCGCGCTGCAGGCCGCGGTCGCGGCGGCGGTGTCGAGCGGCGCGCAACGGCTCGAAGCCGCGGCGGTCGTCACCGAAGCAGCGGCACTCGACGACGGCAGCCGCAGCGTCGCTTCGGATCTCGGCGTCGACCGGCCGTACGTCGCGGGCCCGGACGGTGAGGTACGCAGGTCATGACCAGGTTGCGCAAGGTCGTGGAAGCGGACATCGACGTTCTCGATCAGCAACGCGAGGACCCCGACGCATCGGGCGAGTTCAACTGGTTCGGGTTCAAGCCGGGCGGGATGCGCCGCCGCTGGGACGCCGGCGAGATGCTCACCGAGCACCAAGGCGTGCTCGCCGTCGTCGACGACGACGGCCACCTCGTCGGCGACGTCTCCTGGATCCGGATGCACAACGGGCCGCCGCCGAACGGCGACTGCTGGAACGTCGGCATCTGGATCGCGCCGGACGCGCGCGGTAAAGGTCACGGCAGCGCGGCGCAGCGGCTGATCGCGGCGTACCTGTTCCACCACACGTACCTCGAACGGGTCGAGGCCGGCACCGACATCGACAACGTCGCCGAGCAGCGGGCGCTGGAGAAGGCCGGGTTCACCCGCGATGGCGTGCTGCGCAAGTCGTGCTTCCGCGCCGGCGAGTGGCGGGACATGGTCGTCTACAGCAAGTTGCGCGGCGAGCCCTAAAGAGCGAGCGAGACCTCTTCCCAGCGGCTGCGCACCCGGAAGCCGACGGCTTCGTTGACCGCGAGCATGTACTTGTTCGACTCCGCGTTCCAGGTCACCACCGTCGCGATCTGCGGGCTGTGCTCGACGAGGGCGAGCAGGTTCGCGCATTTCAACGCGAGGCCGAGACCGTGCCCGCGGTGCGCGCGCACGACGCCGGTGTCTTCCTGCACCGCGGTCGACGGCCGGCCGGTCAGCAGCAGCTGCGTATAGCCGCCGACGTCGCCACTCGGCTCGTGAATCGCGGCCACGGTGAGGATGGTGAAACCGAGGTCGGCCCAGCAGCGTTCCTGGTCGCGGATCCGGTCGACGCTCCACGCCGACGCGTCCGCCGGTTCGCCGCGCGGCGCGTCGTCCATTGCGGTGTGCGCGTCGGCGAAGGCCGCGACCAGTTCGTCGGGGCACGCGTCCACCCACGACGCGAGAACGTACGGCGACTGCGGCTCGGCGTTCGCCCGTAGCGCCGGCAGGTCGAGTGCGGTCACGTCGAGAGCGTTGGACAGTTCGATCTGCGTGATGCGCCCGCCCGCGCGGCGCGCGAAGGCCGCGGCCGGACTATCCACGAGGACGCTCGAATGCAGCCGCCGGCGGCCGTCGGGCACGAGCAGTTCCCGGCTCGCGTCGAGCAGCCGGGCGCCGATGCCGCGACGCCGATGCGCGGCGTCGACGAGCATCCAGGCGTACGCCATGTCGAGGTCTTCGAGCAGCGGCTCCTGGAACGTGACCGCGCCGACGAGCTCGCCGCCGTCGATCGCGGCGAGGCCGCGGCGCCGCCAGCCGAGCTCGCCCAGGAGCTCGCCGCGCGACTCGGCCGCGGACGGCGGCTCCAAGCCGGGCAACGTCTCCAGCGCGACCTCGACGTCGATCCGGTGCCACGCGTCCAGCCACTCCGGCGGCGAACCGAGATCGAAGTCCACGACCTGCATCCGCTCATCGTTGCCCGGCCGGGGCCGATCGCGCGAATGGTTTGCCGCGACAATGGTTGCGTGACGGGTGACGCGGACGCCGGATACCGGTCCGGCTTCGCGTGTTTCGTCGGCCGCCCGAACACCGGCAAGTCCACGCTGACCAACGCCCTCGTCGGCACGAAGATCGCCATCATGAGCGACCGGCCGCAGACGACCCGGCATGCCGTGCGCGGGATCGTGACCCGGCCGGACGCGCAACTCGTCGTGGTCGACACGCCCGGATTTCACAAGCCGCGGACGCTCTTGGGCGAGCGGCTCAACGACGTGGTGAAGGCGACGCTGGCCGAGGTCGACGTCGTCGGTTTCTGCGTGCCGGCGGACGAGAAGGTCGGCCCCGGCGATCGCTACATCGCGGCCGAGCTCGCTGCGATCGCCGGCCGTACGCCGGTCGTCGCGGTCGTGACGAAGGTCGATGCGGTCGGCCGCGACGTGGTCGGCGAACGGCTGGTCGAGGTTGCCGCGATGGGCGAGTTCGCCGACGTCGTACCGGTGTCGGCGCAGAATGGTTTCCAGGTCGGGCTGCTCGCGGACCTGTTGATCGCGCGGCTGCCGGAGGGGCGGGCGTTGTATCCCGACGGCGAGCTGACCGACGAGCCCGAGCGGGTCATGGTCGCCGAGTTGATCCGCGAGGCCGCGCTCGACGGGGTCCGCGACGAACTGCCGCACTCGATCGCCGTACTCGTCGAGGACATGCGCCCGCGCGAGGGACGTGACGATCTCGTCGACGTCGAAGCGGTGATGTACGTCGAACGCGAGAGCCAGAAGGGCATCGTCATCGGCACCGGCGGCGCGCGGCTGCGCGACGTCGGCACGACCGCGCGCCGGCAGATCGAAGCGTTGCTCGGCAGCCGCGTCTACCTCGACCTACGGGTCAAGGTCGCGAAGGACTGGCAGCGCGATCCGAAGCAGCTGCGCCGCCTCGGCTTCTGACCGCCTTACGAGACGCAGAACTCGCCGGTGCCGACGGACGCTCCCGTGGCGGTCAGCGCCGACATCGTGATGCAGATCGCGGTGCCCCGGACCTGAAGTTGACCGGCCGACGCGATCGCGACCGCCGGCCCGGCCATCGTCTTGGACACGACGGTCGGCGGGACCGGCGAGGCGTGCTCGACCGTGCAGGTGAGCGTGGTCGTGGCGACCGGCGTCGTGCTCGTCGCGGTCGCGTGGCCGCTGATCGTGACCCGCGACGTCAACGAGTACTGGCAGCTGCCGGTGAACGTCACGCCGCCGACGGTCACGGTGTTGGTGACGAAACCCGCCACGGCGGTGTTCTGGCCGCTGCCGGTGGCGTATGCGCCTTGAGTGGCGAGGACAAGGACGGCAGCGACAGCGGCGCCGGCGACACCGAGACGGCGAGCGAACATGACGTTCTCCTGTCCGGTATGAGCGATTCGCCGCGCAGCGTAACGGCGCGCGTAGTCCCGCGCAACGGAGGTGCCGGCCGCGATCCCGCGCCGATCCGGAGGGTGGTGTCGCCGCCGTTCGGTCCGCTGTGCAGCCGCACGAAACTCGCGCAACGCACCCGTCGACCCGTACGTCGACGTGCCCTAGGGGAGAGGCCGATCACCTGACGACGGCGGCGTCGATCTGCACCGCGGTCTCGGTCGTCGTCGCGTGCTTCGCGCGCAGGCTGAGCGTGCGTTTGGCCACTGTCGTGGAGCTGTACAGGGTCTCGGGCACGAGCGTGTGCGTCCGGTTCGTCGTCATGCTGATGACCCGCACCAGCGTGTTGCCGATGTACACGTCGAGCTTGCCGCAGGTCGGGCAGGTCGTCACGTAGGCGAGGTACACCGAACCGGTGCCGGCCATCGACGCGGCACCGTTCTGCAGTGTCGTCACGTGCCGGCTGCCGCGGAAGTAACCGGCGGCCGCGATCGACCGCCAACCGGTGCCGTAGGTGAGGCTCGTGTCGTCGTACAGGCTTGCGCTGGCGGTGCGCGAGCGGTTGCCGGCGGGGTCCACCGCGACGACGTTGACGTGGTACGAGCGGTAGCTGGTGGCCTTAAACGTCAAGGACGTCGCCCGCGTCGTCGCGGAGTACACCGTGCCGCCGCCGTCGGTGACGCTGACGACGTACGTCGGCGAACCCGACGACGGAGCCGGATCGCCGCTGCTCCACGAAGCGACCGCGGTCGTCGCGCTCGCCGGTCGCAGCGACGCGTGCGCGGTCGGCGCCTTCCGGTCGAGCACGACCTTCGTCTGGATGACATGACACCCGCCGGCGCCGCCGTTCGCGGACGATCCGTCGATGCCTTCCACCGAGACGGTGTACGTGCCGTCGGCGCTGGTCGCGCCGAGGTCGGCACTCGTCGGCGGTGAAGTTGCCGTCGCGTCGGCGCACGACGCCGGCGGGGTGCCGACGAACGGCGCGGACCACGCGCGATAGGTCGGGTTGGTCGGCGCCAGACCGAGCGGCAGGGTCGCCGACAACGCCACTGTCGTGCTCGCGGTCGCGGCCGGTGCGGTCAACGCGAAGCTGCCCAGCCACGACAGCAGCCCGGACCACCGCGGTGCGCCGAGGCCGGTCACGAGGTCGAAGCCCGCACCGGCCGAGTACGCGCCGTTGTTTCCGCTGGTGGTGTCGGTGAACGAATTGCTTCCGGACGAGGCCGCCGCGCTGTAAAGGGCCGGGTGGATGTCGCCGATCCCGCCGTTCGTCCAGCCGGCGGCGGCCAACGATCCGGCGAGCAAGGCAGCCTGCGTCGGTGCACCGAGACTGGTGCCGCCGACGGTGTTCGACGTCTTCCCGTTGGGGAACCGCAGGCTGTCGTAGACGACGAGGCCGTCCGTCGGGTTGGCGTCGGAGGCGATGTCCGGCACCAGCCGGCGGCCGTGCCGGCTCTTGGCCTTGACGGTCTGCTGCCACGACGGCAAGGACGTCCGGGACGACTCGCCGCCGCCGGACCCGATCCAGGCGGTCGCCGTCGACGGCGTCGACGGATCCGGCAGCGTCGTACCGCCGACCCCGACGACGTACGGCGACGATGCCGGGTAGTCGACGGCCGGTGCCACCGATCCGGTCGTGTCGACGCAGTCGCTGCTGCCTTCGTCGCCGGAGGCCGCGAAGACGGTGACGCCCGCGGCGGTCGCGTACTGCAAGGCCTGATCCATCGCGCTCATGAACTGCGATCCCGCGCCCGCCTCGCACACGCCCCACGAGATGGACAGCGCCGCGATGTCGTGTGCCGCTGCGTCTTGCCCGACAAGATGCACCGCGGCCACGAACCCCTTGCCGCCGTCGTTGTTCGGTGCGAAGTACGCACGCTGCGCCGCCGCCGGCGCGACCGCCAGCAAGGTCTCCTGGTCCAGCGCGACTTCTGCGTCGCCGTGCTGACCGTCGGACACGTTGGGGTTCGCGCCGGGTAACGCGATCGGCGTGTAGGACGGCGTCACCTTGGGCGTCAGATCCTGCTGACCATAGGTCGTGAGGTCGCTCGAACGCCAGCCGGACAGCTGCACCGTCGCGACCGTCTCGTTCTGCCCGAACGACGGGTTGTTGGGGTCGGCGTCGTACGCGGTCCGCAGGTCCTTGCCGGTGACGGCGGCGAGCGGGTGCGCGACCCGGCCGCGGGTGGGCAGGACGGCGACGGCCGATGCCGCGAGCGAGGCAGGGCGGGACGGCGCGCTCACGTTGCCGAACGCGGCCTGCATCGCCGGCAGCGGGCCGGTCACGGTCATCGTCCACGTGTCGGAACGGGTGACCCGCAGGCCGAGAGCGGCGACGCGGCGGCCGACGTCGGCGTGGCGATACGTCCCCGGGACCAGCGCGGCGAGGCGCGCGTGCCGGGCCGCGGCGGACAGCCCGGTCGCGTGCACCAGCGCGGCGAGCGCGCTCGGATCCGCGACCCGCAGCGCGACGACGACGCTCGCGGTCGGCTCGGCGGCCGCGGCCGGCACGGCGGCACCAGCGAGCGTGACCAGGGCAGCGCAGACAGCCGTCATGGGGGCGCGTCGGAGCAGGGACATGAACGCCTTCCGGGAGGACTGAGTCAAGGGTCGCATGTGCGTCCACGCACAATGTCCGACTTCCGCCGAAATAGCCCGCGATGACTATGTGTCTGTGCATCGGCTGCGCGTCGGGCGCGGCTGTGGGTAACCCACGGCGGAGAATGGCCCGGTGCCGCTCTACCGTGACGAGGCCGTCGTCCTGCGCACCCAGAAGCTGGGCGAGGCCGACCGCATCGTCACCCTGCTGACCCGCCGGCACGGCCGGGTCCGCGCGGTCGCCAAGGGCGTGCGAAGGACGGGCTCACGGTTCGGCGCGCGGGTCGAGCCGTTCACCCAGGTCGACCTGCAACTCCACGAAGGCAGAAGCCTCGACACCGTCACCCAGGCCGAGACGATCGCGCCGTACGGCGACCGGATCGCGACCGACTACGGCCGCTACACCGCCGGCACCGTCGTCCTCGAGACGGCCGAGCGCCTGACCGCGGAGGAGCGTGAGCCGTCGCTGCGGCTGTACCTGCTCGTCGTCGCGGCGTTGCGGTCGCTCGCCGACGGGGAGCACACGCCGTCGCTCGTCCTTGACGCGTTCATCCTGCGGGCATTGGCGATCGCGGGATATGAGCCGTCGCTCGACGGCTGTGCGCGGTGCGGCGAACCGGGCCCGCACCGGTTCTTCGCCGTCGCGGCCGGCGGTCTCGTGTGCGGCGAGCACCGGCCCGGCGGCGCCGCGACGGCGTCACCACAAGCGACAACTCTGCTCAGCGCGTTGCTGACCGGCGACTGGCCGGTCGCCGACGCCGCCACGCAAGGGACGCAGCGCGAGGCGAGCGGGCTCGTCGCGGCGTACCTGCAGTGGCACCTCGAACGCGGCCTGCGGTCGCTGCGCCTGGTCGAACGGTGAGACGCAAGTCCCCGGTCCGGCCGCCGTCGCCGCACCCGAGCGGCGCCGCGCCGCCGGCGCTGCCGCCGGACGTCGTACCGAAGCACGTCGCCATCGTCATGGACGGCAATGGCCGGTGGGCGAAGCAACGCGGGCTACCGCGCACGGCCGGGCACGAGCGCGGCGAGCACTCGCTGTTCGACGTCGTCGAAGGCGCGATCGAAGTCGGCGTGCGATGGCTGTCGGCGTACGCGTTCTCGACCGAGAACTGGAAGCGCTCGCCCGACGAGGTGCGCTTCCTCATGGGCTTCAATCGCGACGTCATCCGCCGCCGGCGCGACGACATGCACGCGATGGGGGTGCGCGTTCGGTGGGCCGGCCGGCGGCCGCGACTCTGGAAGTCGGTGATCGACGAACTCGAAGTCGCCGAGCAGATGACCCGCGACAACAAGGTGCTGACGTTGACCATGTGCGTGAACTACGGCGGCCGGGCCGAGATCGCCGACGCGGCTGCGGCGTTGGCGCGCGACGTCGTCCGCGGCGCCGTCGACCCGGGCAAGGTGACCGACCGCGTGCTCGCGCGCTACCTCGACGAGCCGGCGATGCCGGACGTCGATCTGTTCGTCCGGTCGAGCGGCGAGCAGCGCATCTCCAACTTCTTGCTGTGGCAGTCGGCGTACGCCGAACTTGTCTTCCAGGACACCTTGTGGCCGGACTACGACCGGCGGCATCTGTGGGCGGCGATCGAGGAGTACGCCGCGCGCGATCGACGGTACGGGGGAGCGATCACGTGACGACGTTTCTGGAGCGGTTCGCCGACAGCGGCAACGGCATCGCGGTCGCGATCAAGGACCTCATCGACGTCGCCGGATCCGTGACGACGGCCGGCTCGCGGGCACTGGTCGATGCGCCGCCGGCCCCGGCCGACGCAGCCTGCTTGGCGGGGATACGGCGGCGCGAGGCCGCGGGCGAATTGTGGTTGGTGGGCAAGACAAATCTGCACGAGCTGGCCTACGGCACCACCGGGATCAACCCGTGGTTCGGGACCCCGGTGAACCCGCTCGACGCCGCGCTGATCCCCGGCGGTTCGTCGAGCGGGTCCGCGGTCGCGGTCGCGACCGGCGAGGCCGACGTCGCGCTCGGCAGCGACACCGGAGGATCGGTGCGGATCCCGGCCGCGTGTTGCGGCGTCGCGGGGTTGAAGACGACCTGGGGGCGGTTGCCGCTGTCGGGTGTGTGGCCGCTCGCGCCGAGCCTCGACACGATCGGCCCGCTCGCCCGTGACGTCGCCGGGCTCGTCACGGCGATGCAGTTGCTGGAGCCGGGCTTCACCGTCCGTACGTCGCGCCCGGACGAGGTCGCCGTCGGCCGGTTGCGCGGGCTCGGCGTCGACGTCGATCCGGTCGTCGACGAGGCGATCGATCGTGCGCTCGCCGCGGCCGGGTTCGTGGTCCGCGACGTGTCGCTCGAGGGCTGGCGGGACGCGTACTCGGCGGCCGACGTGATCCTGTCTGCGGAGGCTTGGCGCGCGGACGGGCAACTGCTGGCGCGTCGGCGCGACGACATCGGCGACGTCACCGCGAACCGCATCGCCGCGGCGGCTCGGGTGACCGTCGACGACGAGTACGCGGCGCGCCAGGCTCAGCGCGATTGGCAGCGCCGGTTCGAAGACCTGTTCGTCGAGACGCCGGTCCTCGCGCTGCCGACGTTGGCGACGCTGCCGCCGACGATCGCGTCCGAGCCGGTCGGCTTGAACCGGCTCACGTTGCCGGTCAACCTCGCCGGATTGCCCGGCTTGTCGGTGCCGGTCCCGGTGACGGGCGGCGGGGGGCTGCCGGCGTCGCTGCAACTGGTCGCGCCGGCGTACGGGGACGAGTTGCTGCTCTCGATCGGCGCGATCGTCGAGGCCGCTACAGGCGGTTAGCCAGCTTCGCGACCGCGATGCCGACGATGATCGCCGCGATCAGGATCCGGACCGGCCGCCCTTGCCGCCGTAGCTGCCCCCACGCGCCGATCGACAGGGTGACGAGGACGGCGGCGACGACGAGCAGCAGGATCCCGCCGACCGGACCGTGCACGGCCAGCCCGGCGACCGAAAGGCCGAAGATGGCGATGACGAGCAGGAGCGCCAAGCCTCGGGAACGCCGCACGCGACGACACTAGTAAGCCCTGCTAGTAACCTGTGGTCTCACTCGCCGACACCCAGCCGGATGGAGACTCGCCGCCATGGCCGCAGGCAAAGAGACCGCCAAGGACGCTGCCGCACGCATCGACAACCTCGTCAGCCTGTCGAAACGTCGCGGCCTCGTGTTCCCGTCGTCCGAGATCTACGGCGGCACCCGCTCCGCCTGGGACTACGGTCCGCTCGGCGTCGAGCTCAAGGAGAACATCCGCCGGCAGTGGTGGCGCTCGATGGTGCAGCAGCGCGACGACATCGTCGGGCTCGACTCGTCGGTGATTCTCGCGCCCGAGGTGTGGGGCGCGTCCGGGCACCTCGAAGCATTCGTCGATCCGCTGATCGAGTGCCAGTCGTGTCACAAGCGCTACCGCGACGACACGTTGCGGGAGGAGTTCGCCGAGCGCAAGAAGCTCGCCGATCCCGATGCGGTCGCGCTGGCCGATGTCCCGTGCCCCAACTGCGGGGTCAAGGGCGCGTGGACCGAGCCGCGGATGTTCAACGGGTTGATGCGCACGTTCCTCGGTCCGGTCGAGGACGAGTCAGGGCTGCACTATCTCCGGCCGGAGACCGCGCAGGGCATCTTCGTCAACTTCCTCAACGTGATGACGGCCGCGCGCAAGAAGCCGCCGTTCGGGATCGCCCAGACCGGCAAGTCGTTCCGCAACGAGATCACGCCGGGCAACTTCATCTTCCGCACCCGCGAGTTC
>JAICXQ010000094.1 GCA_025980325.1 Frankiales bacterium | reverse complement strand
GGCCATCGCCGCGCACCCGGACATCGACATGGTGTCGTTCACCGGCTCGACCCGCGCGGGCAAGCGGGTGGCCGAACTCGGCGCGCAGACCGTGAAGAAGGTCTCGCTCGAACTCGGCGGCAAGTCCGCCAACGTGATCCTTCCCGATGCGGACCTCGCGAAGGCGGTCAAGGTCGGCGTCGGCAACTGCTACCTCAACTCCGGGCAGACCTGCACCGCGTGGACGCGGATGCTGGTGCACTCGTCGCAGTACGACGAGGCGGTCGAGCTGGCCGCGAAGACGGCCGAGGGTTACACGATCGGCGATCCGTTCGACGAGGGCACCCGGCTCGGCCCGTTGGTCTCGAAGGCGCAGCGCGACCGGGTCGCGGCGTACATCGAGAAGGGCAAGAGCGAGGGCGCGCGCGTCGTCGCGGGCGGCGACACCCAACCGCTGGAGAAGGGGTACTTCGTCGCGCCGACGGTCTTCGCCGACGTCACGACCGACATGACGATCGCGCAGGAGGAGATCTTCGGGCCGGTGCTGTCGATCCTGTCCTACGACGACGAGGACGAGGCGCTGCGGATCGCGAACGACTCGATCTACGGCCTCGCCGGCGGCGTGTGGTCGGGTGACCCGGAGCGGGCGAAGGCGTTCGCACGCAAGATGAAGACCGGTCAGGTCGACATCAACGGCGGTTCGTTCAACGTCGCGGCGCCGTTCGGCGGGTTCAAGCAGAGCGGCGTCGGTCGCGAGCTCGGCCCGTTCGGCCTCGAGGAGTTCACCCAACCGAAGGCGCTGCAGCTCTAGCCGCAGTAGCTGCCGTCGGCGGCGATCCATCCGGTGCTGATGACGTCGCCGGCCGAGTCGAGACGGTCGATGCTGATACAGGCGACGAGGTCGTCCAGCGTGTCGACCGGGAACGTCGCGGCGACGGTGGCGGCCGGTCCGGCGTGGAAGCCGGACTCCCACGTGCCGAACGGCTCGCCGGTGGCGTTGTCCCAGAACCGGCAGCCGACCTGGATCGCCGGGGTGGTCGCGGGGCCGTACGCGAATCCCTCCATCGCGTAGGTGAGGCCGGCGCTGCTGCCCGCGCCTGCGGCCGCGTACTCCGGCAGGCAGGTGCCGGCGAGATCCAGCGTGTGCTCAGGCGTGATGACGGCCGGCAGGGTCACGTTCCACCAGATCGCGCCGGCCTGACCGCCGAGCAGCCCGATCGAGGTCGCGGCGGTGACGGCGGTGACGGCGAAAATTCTGCGGAACACGACGATTCTCCAAACGGGACTACGAGCCGCAGGCCGAACCGTTCGCCCCGGTCCATGGCGTACTCGTCACATTGCCGAAGTTGTCGATGCTGTCGACCCGGACGCAGACCACGAAGTTGTCCAACGTGTGGACCGTGTAGTCCTCGTCGATCACGGCGACCGGGCCGGTCTTGTATCCCGAACTGAAGGTGGCCATGACCGTGCCGGTGTCGGTGTCGTAGAGCTTGCATTCGACCTGGCTCGCCAGCGTGTTCGGGTCAGGATTGGCGGCCGCGCCGATCACGTGATACGTAAAGCCACCTGTGTTGCCGATGCCGGCTCCCACGGGCACCACTGCGCAGACTGCGAGCGCGTGCTGCGAACCCGAAGGCAACAGGACTGCGGGTGCGAGCGAACCCGTCGACGAGGCGCCGGCTTGCCCAGCGAGCAGCGCGACCGAGCCGGCAGCGGCCGCGGCGATTACAGCAAATGACTGGCGCATTGGGTTCGTCCTCCCCGGGCCCGTCCCTAGGGCCGCGACGGAACATTCCTACACATAGGAACGGTCGCGCAAGGGAGGTTCGGACTCAGCTGACGGGCAACCAGAGCAGGAACACACTCGCGGCGTTGATGGTCCCGAGCCGATAAAGCGTTTCCTTGAAGCCGACCTGCGGAAGGAAATCCGCGTTCACCTTCTGGCTCGCGTCGATGGTCGCGAGGCCCGCCCGCGGCGTGGGGTTGGTTGATTCCGGAGCGGGCGGCACATAGACCCCGTCAACCGGGCCGCCGAACGCGCCAATGCCTTCGCAGACGCCGGGGATGTTCTCGGTTTCCGCTGCAGACGGGTCGGTCGCGCCGTACAAGCACCACGTCGCGCCGCCGGAGTGCTGCACGTCCGTCGTACTCAGCCAGATGGATGACCATAGCTGCGCGATCGGCGCGGTCGGCGCATGCGCGGCGTAGCTGATGACCGGCACGGGTCCGGTCCATGTCTCGATCTTGTAGGGGACCGCGACACGGGTGGTCGTTCGGATCGCGGCGCCGGGTTGGCGCAGTGGCAGCCGCCAGGTGAGGTGCTCCGGACCGTTGGCGACGACGGTGAGGCGATAGGTCCCGGCCGGGAGCACGCGCCCGTCGGCGCTGGCGGAATCCGAGATCGTGTTCGTGGAGCCGGTGGGCATCCGCCACACGAGGAAGGCGGGCCGCTGCAGATAGTTCGGCTCGTCGGAGAAGCGGACAGCTTTGTCCGCCACCAGCGCGACGGCGACGAACTTCGCCGGGTCGCTCACGGTCAGGCCGGGCAGGATGTAGTTGCCCTTGACCTGCCCGTGGTCCTGGAACAACGGCATCGGCACAGCCAACCGGACCTTCGCGTACGACGTACCCGACGAGCCGATCTGGTTGACCGCACCGAGTACCGCCACGGTGGACGATCGCGCGACGGCAGCCGCCGGCGCCAGCAGCGAGATCGCCGCGACTGACGTCGCTGCGAGGACTCGCCCAAGGCGCCGGCGGCTGTTCATCGTTGTTTCCTTACCTCAATCAGGTGCCGCAGTTGACGCCGGTCGACGACGTCCAGCCCGTGGTGTCGATCTGGCCGTTGTTCGGGTCGATGGTGTCGACCTTTACGCAGGTGACGAAGTCGTCGAGCGTGTGCACCGTGTAGTCGACGGCGAGCGTGGCGCCGGGGCCGGCCTTGAAGCCCGACGCCCACGTGGCAATCGGCGAATTGGTTTCGGTGTCCCAGAACCGGCACTCGACCTGGGTGGACGGCGTCGTGGTAGGCGTCCCGCTGGTGCCCTCACCCTGGATCTTGTAGGGCAGGCCGCCGCTGTTGCCGACACCCGCGGCGACGAACTCGGGCACGCAGGTGCCCGTGCCGAGGTGCAGCGTCAGCGATGTCTGGGGCAGGATGATCGCCGGCAGCAGCGAGCTTGACGAGACTGCGCTGGCCGGGCTCGCGACGAGACCGATGGCGGCCGCTGCGCCCGCGGCGACGGTCACTAATACAGACTTACGCATTGCTATGTTCTCCTCCCCGGGCCCCAACGGTTGAGACCCGACGGAGCGGCATTCTTTAGGGTAGGAATTCGTCGTACAAGGGAGGTTCGACGGGTACCGGTCGGATTCCTGCACTTTGCGCGGGCGGACGCGGAGTTCCCTGTCCGTTCGTCCCTCGGTGTCCGATTTCGAATCACGACGGCCGAGCAAGTCGAAACTGCGCCGTCAGCCGACGATGCGCATCGGCAGGCCACGCGGGTCGCGAGCGCCGTCACCGAGCGTGACATGCTGCCCGCCCGCGATGCGCAGCGCCGACCACGCGCAGGCCAAGGCGTCGAGCGCGTCGTCCTCCGGGACCCGAGCCGGGCGCGCGGGCAACATCGCCTCGACATCCGGCCACCTCGTCGCCAGCAGGCGCCGCCGGATCGCCAGCCCGTCCGCAGTGCGCTTCGCGGGCAACCCCGGCCCACCACCCATGAGGCAGAACGACACCTCCGGGTGACATTCGAAGACCCGGTCGTCGTCGGCTCCCGACAGGCAGCCGTCGACCGCCGCGACCGCCCGGACGATCCCGAACGCCTGCGCCGACATGGACCGGCCACCCGGAACGCGAGCCAGCACGGCACGGGCCTCGGCGTACGACGGCGCGCTCAACACCGAGCGCGAAGGCGCGGGGAAGACGCTCACCCCGCGCGGGCCAAGCATCTTCCGCGCCGCTCGATCGCACTCCCGCGCGCCAAGCTCGGGCAAGCCGATCGGTACGTCGATGGCCACGACGGCGACCCGTTCGTCGCGCAGCAGCGCGCCCGTCTCGGCGAGCGGCCACCACCGCCAGTCCACCTCGCCGCCGAGCCCGCGGACGTCGGCCGACAGCCAGCCGCCGCGGCAGCCGTCGACACCGCGTACCCGCACGTGGGCAATACTCCCCAACTGTGCGTGTCTACCTCGGCTCCGACCATGCCGGCTACGAGTTGAAGCAGCGTCTCGTCGAGCACATCGGCTCGCTCGGGCACGAGGTCGTCGACTGCGGCCCGCCGTCGTACGACGCCGAGGACGACTACCCGCCGTACGTCATCCGCGCTGCGAGCGCCACCGCACAAGACCCGGGCAGCCGCGGGATCGTGCTCGGCGGCAGCGGTAACGGCGAGGCGATCGCGGCGAACAAGGTCCCGGGCATCAGGTGCGCGCTCGCGTTCAGCGACGACACCGCCCGGCTCGGCCGCGAACACAACGACGCGAACGTGCTCTCGCTCGGTGCGCGCATGTACGACGACGCCACCGCGCTGCGCTACGTCGAGCTCTTCCTGTCGACGCCGTTCAGCGACGAGCCGCGGCACAGCCGCCGGATCGGTCAGATCACCGAGTACGAGCGAACCGGGAATCCGCCGGCGTTACCCGGCGGCTGACGGCGGCGGGTTGCGCCGTACGACCTTCACCGCCTCGGCGGCCTCGACGTCGTCGTCGGTCGGGCGCGAGACGTCGCGGGCGCGCATCGAACCGTCCACGCCGAGTTGCGACGGCCCGCCGCCGGCCAGCGCGTGACCGCCGGACCCGTCGGTCGGCGGTTTGCCTCTGCGCCCGGGCTGATTCACCCGGCAAGCGTAGGGCGACCTGCATGCTGCGCACCGATAATGTGACCACTGATCATGGTGGGGACCACGAGTACTACGTCCGGGGGAGCGCGGGCCCGGCTGCGCGCTGCGCACCGCGAGCGGCTTTTCCTTGCGCCGGAATCGGTCCGCGGTCGCCGGATGGCGCTCGTCTTGCTCACCGCGCTGACCGTCGCCATCTTCTTCCTGAGCTTCGGTGCGGGGTTCGGGGTCGCGCCGCCGCTCACCCTCGTGCTGCCGGTCGTCATGGGCGGCGTGCTGCTGCAGCGGCGCGCGCTGGAGCTGTTGTTCGTCGTCATCACGGTCGCGTTCTTCAGCGAGACGGCGGCGAAAGGTTGGGACCACACCCGGCCGGGTTCATTGGTCGTTCTCGTCATCGTCGCCGGGGTCTCGCTGCAGCTCGCCCGCGACCGGGAACGGCTCGGGTTGTCGACCGGTCGCGGCGAGGCGATCCTGCTCGAGCTGCGCGAGCAGCTGCGCCAGCAAGGCGAGTTCCCGCCATTGCCGAACGGATGGCGCCAAGACGTCGTGCAGCGCTCCGCCGGCGGCACGGCGTTCAGCGGCGACTTCATCGTCTCGACGCTGGCCGACGGCGGCCGGCGGCTGGAGGTCGCGGTCGTCGATGTGTCGGGCAAGGGTCTCGACGCGGGCACCCGCAGCCTGATGCTGGCCGGCGCGCTCGGCGGGCTGCTCGGCCAGGTGAGCCCCGACCGGTTCCTCGCCGCGGCCAACGACTACCTGATCCGGCAGGAGTCCGAGGAGGGCTTCGCCACGGCGGTACACGTGGCGATCGACCTGGCGTCCGGCGCATTCCAGCTCACCACCGCCGGCCATCCGCCGGCCGTCCACTACGCCGGCGGCAGCGGTCGGTGGCGGTTGGTCGAGGTCGACGGCGACCTGCTCGGCGTGATCCCGGACGCCGCCGTCGGCATGGCCGAGGGAACGCTCGCGCACCGCGACGCCCTGCTGCTCTACACCGACGGCCTGATCGAGGTGCCCGGTCGCGATCTCGCGGTGGGGATCGACCGGATGCTCGGCGCGGCCGAATCGCTCGTGCCGCGGGGCTTCGACGGTGGCGCGCAGGTGATCGTCGACACGGTCGCGCCGACCGGCTCCGACGACCGCGCCGTCGTCCTGCTCTGGCGGACGTAGCCGGTGTGCGAATATCAGCCGCATGACTGCAGCAGCGCCCGAAGCCGAGGTCGTCGACACCGAGCCGGTCGATGCGCCGACGAACGCGGACGACGTACTCGCCGACGTACTGATCGAGGAGATCTCGATCGACGGCATGTGCGGCGTCTACTGATTCGCTGATCCGCGACGTGACGGCGTACTCACTGCATCCTCAGGTCGGGCTGCGCGACGAGCGGTTCGGCGCCTTGGCCTACCACTACGGCAACCGACGGCTCACCTTCTTGAACGACGCCCGGCTCGTCCGCATCGTCCGCAGCGTCGCCGAGTACGACGACGTCGACGCGGCCCTCGCGGCGGCAGGTGTTCCGGCGGCCGACCGGCTGGCCTACCTCGCCGCGATCGCGCGGTTGCATCAGGCGGAGGTCCTCGTTGCGCGTGACTGACCGGCTCGCGCGCGGCCTCGACGCGCCGATCTGCCTGACCTGGGAACTGACCTACGGCTGCAACCTCGCCTGCGTGCACTGCCTGTCGTCGAGCGGCCGGCGCGATCCGGACGAGTTGACGACGAAGGAACTGTTCGCGGTCGTCGACGAGCTGGCCGAGATGCAGGTGTTCTACGTCAACATCGGCGGCGGCGAGCCGACGTTGCGGCCGGACTTCTGGGACCTGCTCGACTACTGCGTCGCGGGCAAGGTCGGGGTGAAGTTCTCGACCAACGGATCGCGGATCACGCCCGCGGCGGCGCAGCGCATCGCGTCGACCGATTACGTCGACGTGCAGATCTCGCTCGACGGTGCGGACGCGGCTACCAACGACGCGATTCGCGGCGACGGTTCGTACGCGATGGCTGTCGCGGCGATGGAGCATCTGGCCGCGGCCGGGATGCGCGAGTTCAAGGTGTCGGTCGTCGTCACCCGCGAGAACGTCGGCCAGCTCGACGACTTCCTCGCATTGGCCGGACGCTACGGCGCGCAGCTGCGGCTCACCCGACTGCGCCCGTCCGGTCGCGGCGCGGACGTGTGGGATCGGCTGCACCTCACGGGCGAGCAGCAGCGGCGGTTGTACACGTGGCTGGTCGAACGACCGCAGGTGCTGACCGGCGATTCGTTCTTCCACCTGTCCGCGCTCGGCGAGCCGTTGCCCGGCCTCAACCTCTGCGGTGCCGGCCGGATCGTGTGCCTGATCGATCCGGTCGGCGACGTCTATGCCTGCCCGTTCGTGTTGCACGAACAGTTCAAGGCCGGCAGCGTTCGCGACGACGGCGGTTTCGCCGCGGTGTGGCGGACGTCGGAGTTGTTCACCTCGTTGCGCGAGCCGAACAGCCCCGGCGCCTGCGCGTCGTGCGGGTCCTACGACGCGTGCCGCGGTGGGTGCATGGCGGCGAAGTTCTTCACCGGTCTGCCGCTCGACGGCCCGGACCCGGAGTGCGTGCACGGGCACGGCGAGGCCGCGCTGTTGCAGGCGTCTTCCTCGCGTCCACTGGTTGATGCCGGGCATTCGCATCGCGGTGGCGTCTTCGTCCCGTTGACGAGGCGAACGTGAACGCGTGGTTCGAGACCGTCGCCGAAGCGCAACGGCGGGCGAAGCGACGGCTGCCGCGTTCCGTCTACAGCGCGTTGCTGGCCGGCTCCGAAGCGGGCGTGACCTATCGCGACAACACCGCCGCGTTCGGCGAGCTCGGGTTCGCGCCGCGGGTCGGAAACCTTGCCGGGCAACGGGATCTGAGCACGACGGTCATGGGCGTCGAGCTCGCGATACCGGTGCTGATCTCGCCGACCGGTGTGCAGGCGGTCGACCCCGACGGTGAGGTGGCGGTCGCGCGTGCGGCGGCGGCACGCGGTGTCGCGATGGGCTTGTCGTCGTTCGCGAGCAAGCCGGTCGAAGAGGTGAGGGCGACCGGTGCGCCGGTGCTGTTCCAGCTGTACTGGAGCGGCAGCCGCGACGACATGTTCGCGCGGATGGAGCGCGCGCGGGCGGCCGGATGCGCCGGCCTGATCGTCACGCTCGACTGGTCGTTCTCGCACTGCCGCGACTGGGGCAGCCCGGTGATCCCGGAGGCCATGGATCTCAAGGCGTTGCTGCGGTTCGCGCCGGAGGTGCTCGCCCGGCCGTCGTACCTGATGACGTTCGCGCGCAGCCGCCGCGTCCCCGACCTGACCGTGCCGAACATGGCGTTGCCGGGCGAGGTCGCGCCGACGTTCTTCGGCGCGTACGGCGAATGGATGGGCACTCCCCCGCCGTCCTGGGAGGACATCGCCTGGCTCGCGAAGGAGTGGGGCGGGGCGTTCCTGCTCAAGGGCGTCAGCCGCGTCGACGACGCCCGGCGCGCGGTCGACGCCGGTGTCAGCGCGCTGTCGGTCTCCAACCACGGCGGCAACAACCTGGACACCACCCCGGCGACGATCCGGCTGCTGCCGGCGATCGCCGAGGCCGTCGGCGACCAGATCGAGGTGCTGCTGGACGGCGGGATCCGGCGCGGCGGTGACGTCGCCAAGGCGCTCGCGCTGGGCGCGAAGGCCGTGATGATCGGCCGGGCGTACCGGTGGGGTTTGGTTGTGAACGGACAGGCCGGCGTCGAGAACGTGCTCGACCTGCTGCGCGACGGCCTGGGCTCCGCGATGGTCGGGCTGGGCCGCCCGTCGGTCGGCGAGCTCGGTCGCTCCGACGTGGTGGTGCCGCCCGGTTTCGAGCGGCACCTCGGGAACGACGCAGTGCCCGACGC
>JAICXQ010000053.1 GCA_025980325.1 Frankiales bacterium | reverse complement strand
CATGACCCGGGTGACGCGGCCGGCCGCGATCGACGACGACGCGCACGTGCTGATAGACGCGACCCGCGGGGCGGGCGGCCTTCCGGTCGACCTGAGGCAGACCGACGCGTACTACTTCGCGCCGCAGAAGGCGTTCGCGAGCGACGGCGGCCTGTGGCTCGCGATCCTGTCGCCGAAAGCGATCGCGCGAGTCGAGCGGCTCAAGGCGGGCGGCCGGTGGACGCCGGCGTTCCTGGATCTCGCGACCGCGATCGAGCAGTCCCGGCTGGACCAGACCTACAACACGCCGGCGCTCGCGACGTTGCTGATGCTTGCCGACCAGGTCGACTGGATGAAGGCGCAGGGCGGCCTCGAGTGGGCGGTCGGGCGGACCGCGGACTCGAGCGGGCGGCTCTACACCTGGGCGGAGAAGTCGCCGTACGCGGCCCCGTTCGTCACCGATCCGTCGCTGCGTTCGCTCGTCGTCGGCACGATCGATTTCAGTGCGGACGTCGACGCGGCCGCGATCGCGAAGGTGCTGCGGGCCAACGGCATCGTCGACACCGAGCCGTACCGCAAGCTCGGCCGCAACCAGTTGCGCATCGCGATGTTCCCGGCGATCGACCCCGCGGATGTGGAAGCTCTCACCAATTGCATCGACTGGGTGGTCGAACGTCACTAATGTCCGAATTTTTTTGGACGTTCTCCAAAAGGATCCTCAGCCCGTCCTGACGAAGCTTCTCCTTGGATGCGCGACCGACCCCGGTTCCCCGCGGCCGGCCAAAAGGAGGAGTACGTAGTGAAGGTCAGCAAGCGCCTAGCCCTAAGCGCTGTCGCAGTCACCGGCATCGCCATGGCGTTCCCGGCATTGGCGGACAAGCAGGGTGGCACCGGTGGCCCGCTGCACTGCACGGACATGCAGGGCAACCAGATGGACGGCACGATCACGTGGTCGCCGACCAACATCTGGCCGCCGAACCACAAGATGGTCCCGGTCACGATCAACTACACCGACGACGACAACGACGGTGGCGCGACCGGCGAGAACATTGCCATCCAGGTGACCAACATCACCGACAACCAGGTTCACAACGGGATCGAAGACGGCGGCGCCGGCCACACGGCCGTCGACTGGACGCTCGGTACTCCGGGCATGGCTTCCGACCCGGGTACGGCGACGACCACCCCGACCGTCCGCGCCGAGCGTTCGGGCAAGGACAAGGACGGCGGCCGGGTCTACACGATCACCGTGCAGTGCTCCGAGCAGGGTGGCGTGGAGAACGCGAACGTCAACACCAGCGACCCGACGACCGACACCGGTACAGCGACGCTGACGGTGAAGGTTCCGCACGACCAGGGCAACAACTAAGACCCAGAGCCTCTAACGGGGCGAACCTCGCCGGGGCCCGTCGCGCATCACGCGTGGCGGGCCTCGGTGTTTCCGGAGTCCTGGTGCGCATGACGGCCGCGCTCATTCGCGTTACGGCGCCGCCGCGCGCGCGTTCTGCTCACCGAGGCTCGTCGGGGAGGCAGCGGTGAAGCGGCACTGGCAACCATTGCGACGCTGCCTCGAGCTGGCGCTGGCCGCGGCCGGCATCGGATCCGCGACCCCCGCCGGTGCGCACAGCAGCGCGGCCGCGATGGCTCACGCGCACGTCGTCATCGCCATCGTCGAGAACGCCGTGAACGTCTACCACCACGACTTCGCCGAGCCGAGACGCACCCAGAGCCCGGCCACGTGGATCCCCGGCTATCCCAAGTCGGCGCAGCCCTTGCGCTTGCGTCTCGCGGCGGCATCGTTCGCGGCGGCCCGGCACGCCGACGACCCGGTCTGGGCGAAGCTTCGCGCCGGTCAGCTCTACTACCTACCGGGGACCAAGTTCGCCGGATTGGTCTGGCTGCCGAGCCCGCTCGACCGGCAGACGTCGGAGGTCGACACGTCGATCCCGCCGCCGACCGATCCGCAGCGGCCCGTCATCGACGGGTACACCTATCACGGCACCGGGGTCGCCAGCGTCGCCGCCGGCAACACATACGGGACCTGTCCGGACTGCGACCTCGTCATCGTCGCCGCGGACAATCCGGAGCAGGGCCTCGAGTGGGCCGCGCGGCAGCCGTGGATCGACATCATCAGCAATTCGTGGGGCGGCCCGCTCGGCGTCCCGGCACAAGTGTTCGCAAGCGATCCGATGTTGGCGGCGAGCACCACGGCGTCGGCGGGCAGCTTGGCCGCCGCCCGCGCCGGCAAGGTCGTCGTCTTCGGATCCGGCAACGGTGTGACCGATCTCGGCCCGACCACGCACGGCACCCAGCATTCGCTGACGTGGGATTCGCCGTACGCCGGACCACCGTGGGTGCTCACTGTCGGCGCGGCCAAAGCGGTGACCCACCAGCCCACGGACTGGCACAACATTCCGGTCGACGTGATCGCGCAGGGCGAAGACCGGCCGGCGGCCGATTCCGGGAGCCTGACCGGGACCGAGGTATTCATCGGCACGTCCTGCGCCGCGCCGATCGCGGCCGGCGTGGTCGGCGAAGCGCTCTACCGCGCGCGGTCGGCGCTCGCCGACAACCAGGTCGGGCCGCGCAGCGGTTCGTTGCTCGCCGGCCACGTCGCTCACGGACCGGTCGCAGACGGCCGGCTCACGGCTGCCGAGCTGCTCGCCGCCACGAAAGCCGTTGCGGTCTGGCACTCGTTCGACCCGAGCACCGTCGCCTCGGATCCGACCCAGGCATTCGCGACGCCGACCACGCCGGCAGCGTTCGCCTACGAAGGCTTCGGCGTCCTCGACCGAGACGTCGTCGCCCCTCTCACGCGAGTCCTGCTCGGGCAATCACCCCAGCCGGCTCGCCCCGAAATGGCGCAGTGGGCTGCGATCGCCGACCAGGTGCGGGCGACCCGCTGGGGCACCGCTCCCTGACGCGTCGCCTGGCCCGCACGCGCGATTAGGTGCCGGCCAGTGCGAACGCCGCGATCGGCTCGTGGCGCACCTCGGCACCGAGTGTGCTGCGGACGAGCACCAGCTCGTCCGCGGCCCACGGCGTGCCGCCGAGTGCGAGCCCCGCGACGACCTCGCGCAGGTCGACGGCGTCCCGGCGGGCGCGGGCCACGGTGAGGTGCGGGCGGTACCGGCGATCCTCCACCTCGACGCCGGCGCGGCGTCCGGCCGCGAGCGCGCGCTCGGCCAGCCGGGTCAGTTCGGCGACGTCGCCGTCGACCCCCGCCCACAAGACCCGCGCCCGGCTCGGGCTGGACGGGAAGGTGCCAAATCCGTTGAGCCGCAACGACAATCGCGGCGTCCGGGTGCACGCCCGGCGTAGCCGTTCACACATGTCCGCGACCGCCGCCTCGGGTACGTCGGCGTAGAAGGCGACGGTGAGATGCCGCTGATGCTCGGGTACGAACCGCAGCTCCGGCGGTGGCGAGATCGGCAGCGCGGCGGCAAGTTCGGCCAGCGCATCCGGCGGCGGCACGACTGCCGCGAACAGCCGCACTCCGAACTCACCGGCCGGCGGCGTACACGTGCACGTGCGGGCGCTTGCGCAGCAGGTGCGGCTCGACTCGAAGTTGCTCGCGCCGGGCGAGATAGGCCGCGGCCGCGATCGCGGCCGCCAGCGACGCCACCCCGCCGACGATGAGCGACCAGCGCGGCCCCGCGGCCTCGCCGATCCATCCGACCAGTGGCGCGCCGATCGGCGTCCCGCCCATGAACACCAACAGGTACAGCGCCATCACCCGCCCACGCATGACCGCGGAAACACTCGTCTGGATCGACGTGTTGGTCGCCGTCGAGAACGTCAGCGTCGCGAACCCGAACGGGATCAGGACCGCGAAGAAGGTCCAGTACGACGGCATCAAGCCGGCCGCGATCTCGAGCACGCCGTACGTCGCAGCGGCGATGAACACGACCCGCCGGCTCGGCCGGCCACGGCGAGCGGACGCAAGCGCACCGAGCAGCGAGCCGGAGGCATACACGGCCGAGATGAGGCCGTAGGACTCGGCGCCCTGATGGAACGTGTTCTTCGTCAGCAACGCCGACGTGATCTGGAAATTGAAGCCGAGCGTCCCGATGACACCGACCAGCGCGATCATCGCGAGCAGGTCCGGGCGGGCCCGGACGTAATGCAAGCCCTCGCGGACCGCGCCGGGGCGCCGACCCGCCGGCTTGCCGACGTACAGGTCGTCGTCGCGCATCGCGAGCAGCCCGCCGATGACCGCGACGAACGACGCCGCGTTCGCGAGGAACACCCACGACGTGCCGACCGAGGCGATCATCAGTCCGGCCACGGCCGGGCCGAGCACACGGGCGGCGTTGAACGTGGCCGAGTTGAGGCCGACCGCGTTCGGCAGCAGCGACGGCCCGACCAGCTCGGTGACGAACGCCTGCCGTACCGGCGCATCGATCGCACTCGCCGTGCCGAGCGCGAACGCCAGTGCGTAGACGTGCCAGAGCTGCACGGCGCCGGTCACGTCGAGCAAGCCGAGCCACAGCGCGAGCAGGCCCATGACGATCTGCGTGATGACCAAGGTGCGGCGCTTCGGGTAGCGGTCGGCGATCACACCGCCGTACAGGCCGAAGAACAGGAACGGCGCGAACTGCAGGCCGGTCGTGAGGCCGATCGCGGTGCCGGAGTTGTGCGAGAGGTTCAGCACCAGCCAGTCCTGTGCGACTCGCTGCATCCAGGTACCGGAGAGCGAGACGACCTGGCCGGAGGCGAAGAGACGGTAGTTGCGCACCCGGAGCGACGAGAACAGGCTCATGCGCGGGAGAGCTTTTCGAGCACGGGTACGGCGGCGCGCAGCGCGGCGACCTCGTGGGGTTCGAGGCCGCGCAACCGCTGCGCGAGCCAGGCGTCGCGGCGGCGACGGTCGTCGGCCAGCAACGCCAGCCCGGACGGCGAGAGCCGCAGGGTCACCTGGCGGCGGTCGTCCGGGTGCGGCTCGCGGACGATGTAGCCGGCGTCCTCCAGCCGCGCCAGGATCCGGGTCATCGACGGCGGCTGCACCTTCTCGTGCTCGGCCAGCTCGCCGGGGGTCATCGACCCGTGCCGCTCCAGCGACCGCAGCGCGGCCAGCTGCCCGAGCGACAGCTGCGGATGCGGCGACTGATGGCGCATCCGCCGGCCGAGCCGGCCGACCGCGTCGCGCAGCGCACCGGCGAGCGCGGTGTCGGTCAGCGTGGGCATATCGTTAGTTTAACTCATTAGCTAGGCTAACGATATGGCTTTACCGAGCGAGCCAAAGCCGCGCGACTTGTCAGCACGTGGGGTGGCTACAGCGACGTGTGCTGCTGACAGGTTCGAGCTGGATCGAGACGCCTACTAGGACGAGCTGGGCGTCGTCGACCGGATCGTGCGGGTCTCGTCCGACTTGATCTCAAAGCCCTGGATCGTGCCGCTCGTGAGCAGGTGCTCCTTGAGGACGAGCGCGTACGACGTGGAGATCCAGTCCCGCTGCTGGTCGGTCAGGTTGAAGCCGCTGCCAGTGAATTTCAGCACCGTGTCGACGACGACCGTGGGCAGCGACTGCCCGCCGACGGTGAGCTTCCCGGTCGAGGTGACCTTCGAGCTGTCGGAGAGGGTGTACTTCCCGTCGGTCGACTTCGCGGTCCAGGTCCAGGACGTCCCGACCGGGTAGCTGCTCGGGAAGTAGACCGCGGTCCCGACCGGCTTGAAGTCCTCGTTGAAGCTGCCCTGGTGGAAGTAGATGTCGGCGACGTACAGGCCGGTCGAGCGGCTGTCGAGGGTCGTGTCGCGACTGCCGTTCTGGTTCTTCTCCGTACTCTTCTGCAACGTGCCCTTCGGCGCGTCGACCGCGAACGTCTCGACGAAGCTCTGCTTCTGCGTCGTGGCCTTGGTGCTCGCCGTGCCGGAGACGTCGTAGGTGTAGGTGCCCGCGCGGGTGAAGCCGGTCGGCTTGCCCGGTGCGGTCGCACCCGGCCCGCTGGCCACGGTGTGCCCGGCGGCCGGCGTCGCGGGCGGTGCGGTGACGCCGGTCTTCGCGGTCGACGGCGTAGCGGCCGGATTGGCCGACGCGCCGGCCGACGCGCTCGCGCCGGGGCTGCCGTTGTTTGGCGCGCCGGAAGGCTTGGCCGGCGAAGAACTGCAAGCGGTCACGACGGCCAGGACGAGGCCCGCCGCGACGACACTGGGCACTTTTTGCATCGGACGATGCTACTGGCGATTTCTGAAGGTTTGGTAGGAAATCTGGATCCGCCACAATGGGCGGGTGACGTTCGAGCCCGGTGGGCCGCTGGCCCGCCGACAGGCCCAGCAAGCCCGCCGCCCCTCGCGCCGGCCGTGGCTGTTCGGGATCCTCATCGTGGTCATCCTGCTGCTGGTCGCCGGCAACGGCGGCCGGTCCTGGTGGGCGCAGCGGGTCGGCGACCTGACCTCGCGATCGCGCGGGGCCGACTTCGCGATCGGTCTCGTGGTCGGGTTGCTGCCGGTCATCCTTGTCGGGGTGGCCGCGCTCTCGCGACACCGCCGGCGGGTGCTGCGGATGTTCGTCGCCGGTGCGATCGGGTTCATCGTCACCGACCTGCTCGCGCCGTCGCTGTGGAAGGCGATCACTCATAACAGCGCCGCGACGACCCCGTTCGAGAAGCACGCGCCGGGTTACCTGCCGGGTGTGTACGTCGGCGTCGGCGTCTGGTTCGTGCTGCTGATCGTCGCTTACGTACGCGCCCGCCGAGCCTGGCGCGCCCGCTTCTCCAAGTTCGGCGGCGGCTCGTACGGGAAGTAGAGCCGGCGTCAGCAACCCCGGTCTGAGCCTGCGGGCTCGCCTAGAGTTCCACTCCAGCGATTGCTATCAACCGCTTGACTTCATCCGGCGATATTTCCGTCGAGACGCACGCTCGCACGGCAACAAGGTCTAGGCGCATCGCCGGGTCGGCGACGAGGACGCCGACCGTTGCGCCCGTCACGGCCAACATGCTGTGGGTCTCCAGCGTCGCGCGGGGCGGGACGTTCCACATCTGTCGAACGATGTCTTCGACATACTCAGCCGAAAGATCGGCTACCCGTGCGATCGCAGGATGGATGCGCACGATCAGATCGTGGATGTCGTTCCTATCAGGGCGCTTTCCGATCGCCGCGCCCGTCGCACACCGTAACGCGTTGATTCCATATACCTCGGCTAACCGCACCTGCCAGTCAGGCGGCTTGGGCCGTCCTTGCATCTCTCGAATCTTGGCGACGCGGTGCTGCGAGGCCAGGTCAACAAAATCAGTGAACACGCCCCATGCCGTGTCATCGATGCCATCCGCGGCTGGCGCATAGCCCGTCTGCCGACGCGATCGTCGCCACCAGGGAGTCATCCGGCGACCTCCTCGTGGGTTCACCGAGTTCAAGATCAAGAAGGAGTTGTTGCACCGAAAACCGGGCTTTTACGGCGGGAATCTTGCAACTACTGCTTCTTGATCTTGAACCGGCTACGCGACGCCGAGAGCTTGCTTGATCGGGTGCAGCGCGAAGTACGCGGCGAACAGTACGGCGATCGCCCAGAGCAGGATGTGCGGCTCGCGCCAGCGGCCTTGCACCGTGCGCAGCACCACGTACGAGATGAAGCCGGCGCCGATGCCGTTCGTGATCGAGTACGTGAACGGCATCAGCACCATCGTGAGGAAGCACGGGATCGCGATCGCCCAGTCGTCCCACGGGACGCCTTTGACTTGCGTCATCAGCAGGAAGCCCACCGCGACCAGCGCCGGCGTCGCTGCCGCCGACGGAACCATCGAATACAACGGCGTGAAGAACAACGCGACGACGAAGATCAGGCCGGTGAACACACTCGCCAGACCGGTGCGTGCGCCTTCGCCGACACCCGCCGCCGACTCGATGAACGCGGTGTTCGACGACACCGACCCGACACCACCACCTACCGCGGCGAGACCGTCGATGAACAGCACCCGGCCGATGTTCGGCACCCGGCCCTGTTCGTCGAGCAGCCCCGCTTCGCTCGAGATGCCGACGATCGTGCCCATCGCGTCGAAGAAGTCGCTGAGGATCAACGTGAAGATGAACACGATCGCGGTGATGACACCGGCATGGGTGAACCCGCCGCCGAGCGAGAACTTGCCGAGCAGATGCAGATCCGGTGTCGAGGTCGCATGCCCGGGCCAGGTCGGGATCTGCAGGCCCCACTCAGAGAAGCCGTGCGGTGCCGGTACCGTCGCCGCCGCGTCGATGATCATCGCCAGGATCGTCGACGCGACGATCGAGATCAGGATCGCGCCCGGGATTCGCCGCGAGAGCAGCGTGACCGTCAGCAACAACCCGACGCAGAACACCACGACCGGCCAGCCGGTGAGCTCGCCGGTACCGCCCGCGCCGAGGCTCACCGGCGTCGAGACACCGGCCGGCGTGTGCACGAAGCCCGCGTCGACGAGACCGATGAACGCGATGAACAACCCGATGCCGACACTGATCGCCTGCTTCAGCGGCAACGGGATCGCGTCCATGATGACCTGGCGCAACCCGGTGACGACGAGGAAGCAGATCCCGAGACCCTCGATGACGACGAGACCCATCGCGTCCGGCCACGACATCGTCGGCGCGATCTGGAACGCGAGCACCCCGTCGAGCCCGAGCCCGGCCGCGATCGCCAGCGGCAGGTTGCCGCCGACGCCCATGATGATCGTCATGATCGCGGCGATGAGCGCCGTCGCCGCCGACAGTTGCGCGAACGACAACTGGTGGCCGAACTTGTCGTGCCCGCTGGACAGGATGATCGGGTTGAGCACGATGATGTACGCCATCGTGAAGAACGTCGCCAGCCCGCCGCGCAGCTCGCGGCCGACGTTCGACCCGCGTTCGCCGATCCGGAAGTAGCGATCGAGCACGTTCGTGTTGTCCGGTGCAGTCTCGGCCGTCGTCGTCACGCGCCGAAGTTTTCCATGATCGGCAGGCCATATCGTGGTGCCATGCCGAAGGTGGCGCGCCGTCCCGATCCGGAGCCGTACGAAGTCGACGAACGGCCGTTCGTCGCCGCCGGCATCGTCGCCTGGATCGTCGCGTTCGTCGTACTCGCGGTGTTCTTCCGATCCGACCTACGCCGCCATCACAGCGAGTTCTGGTTGTGGAGTTGCGGCATCGGTGTCGCCCTCGGCCTGTACGGCTATCGCTTCGTCAGCAGAAGACGGCGCTAACCCGCGCCGCTGACGGCTAGCTGTGGCCGAACGGTTCGGCCGTGTCGGCGTCGCTGACCGAGCCGGGCTCGTGCCCGAGCGGGCCGCCCACGACGTCGATGCCGTATTCGTCGACGAGCGGTTCCGCCGCCGGCACCGCCGGCGAAGACGGGAGTACGACGGCTTCCGAATGCGCGCCGCAGCCGTGGTCGACCGCGACGACCCGCCCGTCGTCCGGCGCGAACTCGTTGGCGCACGCGCCGAACGCCTGCCGCAGCCCGCCCGCCAGCGGGACGAAGAAGCCGCACGTCGCGCATGACGCCGGCGCGGCCCGCGCGATCGCGGCCTCCGGGCCGGGCTCGCCCGCATACCACCGCTCGGCCGCCTCGACCCGGCCTTCGAACGACAACGTGCGCACCCGGCCCAGACCGAGCTCGTACGCCGCCGCCATCACCTCGGCGTCGTCGTCCTCGCGGCTCAAGAACGTCGCGACCAACCGGGCGTCGTCCGCGGCCGTCGGCAGCAGGTCGCCGACGCCGAGGTCGCCGGGGCGCAGCCGCTCGCTCCACGGCACCCACTGCGGCGCGAGCAACGCGTCGTCGCCCGGCAGCAACACGACCTCGTCGATGCCGACATCGGCGCTGCCGGGTGCGCGCGCCAAAGTGACGGCCCAGCGCCAGCCGCGGTATGCGGGGTCGAGGGTCGCGAACAAGTGCGTCGCGATGAGCTCGCCGTCGGCCGAGACCCCGAGGTGGTCGCCGACCAGACCGGCGGCTTCCTCCTCGGCCGCGCTGCGGGCCAATTCGACGCTGCCCGCCAGCGCCGCATCGACGCCGGTATCGGGCGCTGTGTCCACTGTCACCCCGGAAGTCACGCCGTACAGTCTGGCATCCGGGAGACTGATCGGGTGGCGGTCGAGACGGACGAGCGCGACCGGCCCGATGGCCGGCGATATCCGCCCGTCGACGAGAGCGCCGGTCGCCTGTTCGTGCACTTCTTGGTCTCGCTGGTTCGTGGCTTCGCGCGGGAGGTACGGCGGCTGCGCAGATGGAACCGGCGCGGCGGCGCCGGCCGCTCCGGACTCGCCGGGCTGGTCGAGCTGCACGCGCTGCAAGCCGCCGGCGACGCGGTCGTCGCGGTGGCGTTGGCCGGCACCATCTTCTTCGGCGCGTCGACGTCGCAGGCCCGCGGCCGGGTCGCGCTGTACCTGCTCATCACGATGGCGCCGTTCGCGGTCGTCGCGCCGTTGCTCGGACCGATGCTGGATCGGTTCGCCCACGGCCGGCGGTTCGCGCTCGCCGTCACGATGATCGCCCGCGCCGTCCTTGCGGTCGCACTCGGGCACGCGCTCGGCGGCGGCATCGACGAGCTCGCGCTGTTCCCGGCCGCGCTCGGCGTGCTGGTCGCCGGCAAGGCCTACAGCATCTGCCGGAGTTCGGCGGTGCCGCGGCTGCTTCCCGACGGCATGACGTTGGTGCAGGCGAACTCTCGCCTCACCGTCGCGGCGGTCGTGTCGCCCGCCGTCGCCGGGCTCATCGCGGTCGGGTTGACGAAAGCCTTCGGCCATCAGATGTCGCTGCGCTTCGGCGCCGCCCTCTACGTCCTCGCCGCCGCACTGTCGGCTCGACTGCCGCGCACCGCCGACGGCGGCCGCGCGACCAGAGCCGCGGAGCACTCGGCCGGTCGAGGACTGCTGCGACTGACGAACGTGCATGCCGACGTCGGCGACGCGTTGCGCGCAACCGCCGCGTTGCGCTGGCTGTCCGGCTTCCTGTTGCTGTACGGCGCGTTCGTGTTGCGTCATCACCGGCTGTCCGGGCTGTCGCACAACTTGTCGCTCGCGGTGCTAGCGGTCGGAATCGGTGTCGGTAACCTGCTCGGTACGACGGTCGGCGCCCGGATGGCGGGACGGCCGACGAAATACATCGCGCCGCCGTTGCTGATGACGTCGCTCGTCGTGACGTTGTTCGCCGCACTCGACTTCGGGCTCGTCAGCGTGACCGTGCTGGCGGTCGTGTCGTCGGCGACGGCGGCGATGGCGAAGCTCGGTCTCGACGCGACGATCCAGCAACGCGTCGACGACGACGTACGGACGTCGAGCTTCGCCCGATCCGAGGCGACGTTGCAGCTCGCGTGGGTCGCCGGCGGCGCGGTCGGGATCGTGTTGCCGACCGAGCCGATCGTCGGGTTCCTGATGGCGTCGGTGGTGATGGCGGCCGCGGTCGCGAACGCTTACGGCGTCAAGGTCACGCCGCTGGTGCGCAGAACGATGGTCAGAGCTCGAGCTCGTTAGCCACCGCGCGCACGACTTCGGCGATCCGGTGCGCGGTCTTCTTGTCCGGGTACCGGCCCCGGCGCAGGTCCGGCTGCACCTTCAGCTCGAGCAGCTTGATCATGTCTTCGACGACGCCGTGCAGCTCGTCCGCGGGGCGCCGGTGAGTCTGCGTCAACGAGGGGATCGGATCGAGCACGCGCACCGACAGCGCCTGCTCGCCGCGGCGGCCTTCGGCGACGCCGAACTCGACCCGCTGACCCGGCTTGAGCACCGTGCCGGCGGGCAGTGCGGACGCGTGGACGTACACGTCACCGCCGCCGTCGTCGCGGGACAGGAACCCGAATCCCTTGCCCTCGTCGAACCACTTGACCTTGCCGCTTGGCACCGCGCGCTCCGCTCACTAGGACCGTGTCCCGGTCCAGGCTATCCGCCGCAGCGTGGGACGAGTCGCGGCATTTCTGCCACGATGCCCAAATGACGGACACCATCTCCAGCGACGACGGCGGGCGCGGACCGATCCCCGACCGGCCGCCGTCCGGGACGCTGCGTCGATTCGGTGCCGCATCACGGACGAGCGCGATGACGGCAGCGGTCTCGTTGGTGCTGCTCGGCGGCGTCGCGACCGTGACCGTCCGTGACCTCGCGCCGGGTGCGGATCCGGCCGACGTCGTCCCGGCGTCCGCCTTCGCGATCGCGCAACTTGACCTGTCGCTTCCGGCCGGCCAGAGCGACGCGACCACGCACCTGGTCGATCGCTTCCCCGGCGCGGCGAAGGGGTCCGGATCGATTCGCGATCGGCTGCTCGGCGCGTTGCTCAAGTCGTCGGAGGATCCGCACGTCGACTACGCCACGGCGGTCAAGCCGTGGCTGGGCGACCATGCCGCGGTCGCGGGCTGGATCGACGACTCGGGTGCGGCGCAGGTCGAGTTCGTCCTGCAGTCGACCGACGACGCCGCCGCCCGCAAAGCACTGCACAACGCTTCGCCGTCGATGGGACTCGCGTTCAGTCACGGCTTCGCCGTACTCGCTTCGTCGCAAGACGTCGCGGACGCCGCCGTACGGGCAGCCGGCAAGTCCTCGCTCACACACAGCGCGACGTATTCCGGTGACCTCGCCGCGCTCGGCGGCTCGCCGTTGCTGACCGGGTGGGTCGACGGCCCGGGCGCGATGAAGGCGTTCAGGCGCATCGTGGGCAACTCGCCCGACGGCCTGCAAATGCTGACGGACAGCGGCCTGCCGCAGACCCTCACCGGCCGCATCATCGCCGGCCTGCGCGTGAACGACGACGGCGACAACAGCGTCGTACAGCTCGACGTCATCGAACGCAGCGGCAAACTGTCCAAGCGATCGACATCGACGGATCGGTTGCGACACTTGCCGGCGACGACGTTCGCTGCTGCTGCGATCGCCGACCCGGCCGGAATCGCGCGCGACGCCGCGGCCGCGATCAGCGGACCGCTCAGCGCATTCTTCACGGGCTTCGGCGCGGATACCCCGTGCACCGACACGGGTTCGTTCGACAGCTCCGGGAATTCGATCCAGGACTGCGCGCCACCGCCGCAGACCGATCCGCTGACCGCGATCTCGACCGCGACCGGCCTGTCGATCCCGAACGATCTCGTCGCGCTGCTCGGCTCCGACGCGGTGGTCGCATACGGCGGGCTGACCGGCGACGGCACGCCGAAGATCGGGGTGCGCTCGAAGCCGGCCGACACCAACGCCGCAGCCGATGTCGAGACCAAGTTGCGGAACGCGCTGAGCGACAGCGACATCGATCTGGCCGAGCGGATCGCAGGTAGCGACTTCGTCGTCGCGACCACCGACGACTACGCCGCCGACCTCGCCAAGAGCGGCACGCTCGGGACCGTCGACCGGTTCGCCGACGCGATGCGTGGCATGCCGTCGTCGGTGAGCTTCGCGGCGTACGTCGACCTCGGCGCGTTGCTGCCGCTGCTGACCCAGGGCCGGGTTCCGCAGCTCGACCATCTGCAGGCGGTCGGCATGTGGTCGGGCGCGGTCAACGGGATGTCCACGACCCGCATCCGCCTAGTCGTGCACTAGCTGGGCCTCGTCAACAGGTCGTTCATCGAGCCGGAGCGGAAGCCGCGCGGGTCGACCTCGACGCCCTCGAATCCCGCGACCGCACCCAACACATCCGGCCGGGCGAGCAGCCAGTCGACCAGCTCGGCATCGACCTCGACCCGGGCCGAATCGCCGAGGTCGCGCACCCTCAGGTCGCGAACGGTGGCGCCCGCCGCGACGATGGCCGCACGCAACGCCACCTCGGCCCGCTCGACCCGGCCGAGCCGCTGCGGCGTGATCGCGACGCCGTACGCGACCCGGCTGGACAGGCAGGCGAGAGCCGGCTTGTCCCAGGTGCTCAGTCCCCACTCGCGGCTCGCCACCCGGACCTGGTCTTTGGTGAAGCCCGCGTCACGCAGCGGTGTCACCGCGCCGCGCTCGTCCGCGGCCCGGATGCCCGGCCGGAACCCTGCAACCGCGTCGTCCGCGTTGGTCCCGGTGGCGACGTAGCCGATGCCGAGCTCGTCCGCGAGCGGGCGGAGGACGTCCAGCAGTTCGGATTTGCAGAAATAGCAACGGTTTCCGTCGTTGGCGCGGTAGCCGTCTCGCGCCATCTCGTTGGTCCGTGGCGTCTCGTGCCGGACCCCGAGCCCGGCCGCGAACGTCGCTGCCGCGGCGAGCTCGTGCCCGGGCAGGCTCGGCGACACCGCGGTCGCCGCGACGACCTTGTCCGGCCCGAGCGCCCGCACCGCGGCTGCGAGCACGAACGCCGAATCCGCGCCGCCCGAGAACGCGACGACGACCGAACCGAGCGGCCGCAGCGCGGCGTCGAGCGCCGCGACGCGGGCCGGGAGCAGGTACGCCGACAGCCACGCGGGAAACTCGGCGACCGAGCCGAGTACGACGTCGGCGCCGGCCGCGATGAGCGCGTCGGCATCGTCGGCGCCGGTCGTGACGCCGACGGCCCGGACGCCGGCGGCGGCTGCGGCGCGCATGTCCGCGACGTGGTCGCCGACGTAGAGATCGGCGGCTGTCTCGGCGAGCGCGCGGGTCTTGCCGTCGGCCCAGCGCCAGGCGAGCAAGTCGTCGGGCGCGAGCCCGAGCCGGTCGAGGGTGGCGCGAGCGAGCGGCTCGGACTTGGCGGTGATGACGACACTGCGGCCACCCTGGCGCCGTACCTCCGCGAGAGCCGCCGCGGCCCCGCCGAGCGCGGTCGTCGCGGGGACGCCGTGGACGGCGAAGATCTCGCGATAGGTGTCGGCGACGGCGGGCACGTCGGCAGGTGGGAACCAGCGGGCGAGCTCGAGCTCGAGCTGCGGCCCCACCCGGGTGGCGACCTCGTCGGCGTCGATCGGCACGCCGGTCCGCCGGGACAGCTCGCGATAGGACGCCGCGACGCCGGCTCGCGGGTCGACCAGGGTGAGGTCGAGGTCGAACCCGACGACGGGACGGAGCACGCCGCCGAGGTTACCCAGCACAGGAGAAAGGGGCCCGCAGCCGCCCAGCCGGCCACGAGCCCCTATGCAGTAAACGGCAGGTGCGGGCAATCCTCGCGCATCGGGTGAAAATATTTTTTTCCGTGTCCCGGAGCCCGCGCGAAGGCCCCGAAACCCGCTAGCGGCAGCGTTCGCTGTCGAGCAGGACTGGGTTGACCGACGTCGGCGCGGCACGGCGGTGCGACACGCGTTCGTAGTCGTACGCCAGCCCGATCAGCGACCGTTCGGTCCACGCCGAGCCGAGGAAGCCGAGGCCCATCGGCGTCGCGCCCGCGATCCCGGCCGGCACGATCACCGTCGGGTAGCCCGCCGCCGCACCGATGTTCGCGTAGCTCGCGCCGGGAGTGAGGTAGGCGTCGAGCTGGTTGTCGCGCAGCACGCTGTCGATCGCGTAGCGCGCCGCCTCGATCGTCGCGGTCCGCGACGCGATCGCGCTCGGCTCCTCGTAGACGCCCGGCGTCGCGTCGGACGCGATGATGAGCTTCTGCCCGTACTTCACCTTGTCGGTGTGCATCTGGTTGTAGAGCACGAGGTCGTTCATGTTCTTGATCGGCAGCCCGGGCCCGGCCTCGGTCGCGAGGTAGTTGTTCAGCCCGTACTTGAACTCGTTCGGGATCACGCCGAGCTCGACGAGCCCGGCGTTCGCGGTGTTGGACAAAGTGTCCGTCTCGACAAGAGTCGCGCCGGCCCGCTTCAGGTCGGCGAGTGCGCGATTGAACAGCACGCCCTGCGCCCCCGACGGGATGTCGTTGGTGCTGTAGCCGAGCCGCGCACCGCGCAACGCGCCGGCATGCAACGCGGAGACGTAGTCGGGCCGCACCGGCGGGCCGCCGGGCGCTTCGTCGTACGGCGCATCCTTCGCGTCGCGGCCGGCGAGCGTTTGCAACAGGTACGCCGCATCGGTGACCGTGCGCGCCATCGGGCCGGCGGTGTCGAAGCTCTGCGCCAGCGGGATCACGCCGTACCGGCTGACCAGTCCGACCGTCGGCTTGATCCCGACGATGGACTCGACGTCGCTCGGCGACAGGATGCTGCCGCTGGTCTCGGTGCCGATCGCGAGCGCGGCGTACCCGAGGGTCTCGCCCGCACCGCTACCCGACGACGAGCCGCTCGGGTCGCCGTTGTTGTACGGGTTGACGACTTGGCCGCCGAGCGAGCTATACCCGTTGGGCATCGACAGGTCGACCCAGTTCGCGAACTCGCTCAGGTTGGTCTTCGCGAGGATGACGGCGCCGGCCGCACGCAACTTCGTGACCAGCGTCGCCTCGTGCTTCGGGATGTTGCCGGCGAACGCGATCGAGCCGGCCGTCGTCGGCGCGTCCCGGGTGCCGACGTTGTCCTTCAGCAGGATGGGCAGGCCGTCGAGCGGGCCCAGCAGCTTGTGCGCGCGGCGGCGGCGATCGCTCGCATCGGCCTGCGCGAGCGCGTCCTTGGTGAACGCGCGGATCGCGTTGACCTTCACCGTGCCGTGGTCGAACGCCTTGATCCGGGCCAGATATCCAAGTGTCAGCTCGCGGCTGGTGATCCGGTGCCGGGCCAGCGCGGCGTCGAGTTGCGGCACGGTCGAGTTGACGATGTTGACGCCATGCACGACGGCGAGGCAGTCGCCGGCCGATGCGGAGGCATTCGGCAGCGCCGGAACGACGGTCAGGGCGAGCGATGCGGCCACGAGTTGTACGCGCATACCCGGGAGTTCGCCGCGCCGGCGCCGACCCCTCCCCGGTCGAGCGAGAACGACGAAAGGGCCCCGGGTGCGCGTGCGCGCCCGGGGCCCTTTCGTTACGAGCAGGACTTAGAAGTCCATGTCTCCCATGCCGCCGCCACCGGGCATGGCCGGCGCGGACTTCTCCGGCTTGTCGGCGATGACCGCCTCGGTGGTCAGGAACAGCGCTGCGATGGACGCGGCGTTCTGCAGTGCCGACCGGGTCACCTTGGCGGGCTCGATGATGCCCTCCTTGACCATGTCGACGTACTCGCCCGTCGCGGCGTTGAGGCCCCAGCCCGTGTCGAGCGAGCGGACCTTCTCCACCACGACGCCGCCCTCGAGGCCGGCGTTGAACGAGATCTGCTTGATCGGCGCCTCGAGCGCGATCTGCACGATGCGGGCACCGGTCAGCTCGTCGCCTTCGAGGTCGAGCTTCTCGAACGCGGTCTTCGCCGCGGCGAGCAGCGCGACGCCACCACCGGGGAGGACGCCCTCCTCGACCGCGGCCTTCGCGTTGCGGACGGCGTCTTCGATGCGGTGCTTGCGCTCCTTGAGCTCCACCTCGGTGGCCGCGCCGACCTTGATGACCGCAACACCGCCGGCCAGCTTGGCCAGGCGCTCCTGCAGCTTCTCGCGGTCGTAGTCGCTGTCGCTCTTCTCGATCTCGGCCTTGATCTGGTTGACCCGACCGGCGATCTGGTCGGTGTCGCCGGCGCCCTCGACGATCGTCGTCTCGTCCTTGGTGACGACGACCTTGCGGGCCCGGCCGAGCAGGTCGAGCGTGGTGTTCTCGAGCTTGAGGCCGACCTCTTCGCTGATGACCTGGCCGCCGGTGAGGATGGCCATGTCCTGCAGCATCGCCTTGCGGCGGTCGCCGAAGCCCGGCGCCTGGACCGCGACGCTCTTGAACGTGCCGCGAATCTTGTTCACGACCAGCGTCGCGAGCGCCTCGCCCTCGACGTCCTCGGAGATGATGACGAGCGGCTTG
>JAICXQ010000116.1 GCA_025980325.1 Frankiales bacterium | reverse complement strand
CTGCTCGCGCAGACGCCCATCGCGAGCACCCACTTCGGCTCGGGCATCTGGTCGTAGATCTGACGCAGCACCGGCGCCATCTTCTGCGAGACCCGACCGGCGACGATCATCAGGTCGGCCTGCCGAGGCGTCGCCGAGAACCGCTCCATGCCGAACCGGGCGATGTCGAAGCGCGGCCCGCCCACGGCCATCATCTCGATCGCGCAGCAGGCGAGGCCGAACGTCGCCGGCCACACGCTGTTCTTGCGCGCGAGGTTGACCATCTTCGCGACGGTCGTCAGCAGGATGCCGTCGGGCAGCTTCTCTTCGAGGCCCATGCGTCAGTCCCACTCCAGCCCGCCGCGACGCCAGACATAGGCGTACACGACGAAGACCGAGACGATGAACAGGATCATCTCGACGAGACCGAACAGGCCGAGCTTGTCGAACGCGACCGCCCACGGGTAGAGAAAGATGATCTCGATGTCGAAGACGATGAACAGCATCGCCGTCAGGTAGTACTTCACCGGCAGCTTGTGGCCGCGGAACGCCTGCGGGCTCGGCTCGATCCCGCATTCGTACGCTTCGAGCTTGGCCCGGTTGAACCGCTTCGGGCCGGTCAGCGATCCGGCGAGGATCGAGAAGACGGCGAAGCCCGCGGCGATGACGAACAGCACGAGGATGGGCACCACGTCGTTCGTTCCTCCTCCGGTCTTCGGGCTCGGGCCAGTTTAGGCAGCGGGGTCTAGGCAGCGGGCGCGAGGCGGTTGAGGGCGGTGACGATGCGGTCGAATGCGTCGCCACCGCGCGGTTCGGCGAGGTTCGCGAGCAGTTTCAGGCAGAACTTCATCAGCGTCGGATGCGGCAGGCCGTGCCGGGCACACAGCTTCATCACCGACGGGTGGCCGATCGCGCGGACGAACAGCCGGCCGACGGTGAAGTAGCCGCCGTACTCCGCGTCGAGGGCCTTCGGGTAGCCGTGCAGGATCCGTTCGCGCCGCACGCCTTCGGGCTCGGCGAGCGCCTGCGCGACGATCTCGGCGGCGAGCCGGCCGGACTCCATCGCGTACGCGATGCCCTCGCCGTTCATCGGGTTGACCATGCCGCCGGCGTCGCCGACGAGCAGCGCGCCGTTCGCGTAGTGCGGCTTGCGGTTGAACCCCATCGGCAACGCGGCGCCTCGGGTCGGGCCGGTCGCGTTCTCCTCGACGTAGCCCCACTCTTCCGGCAGGTGCGCGAGCCAGCGATCCAGCAATGTGCGGTAGTCGGTCTTGCCGAACGCGGCGGAGGTGTTGAGGATGCCGAGGCCGACGTTGCTGGTGCCGTCGCCGACGCCGAAGATCCAGCCGTAGCCCGGCAGCAGACGACTCGCTCTGCCGTTCTCCCGCCCACCCGGAGGGCCGTCCCACAGCTCGAGCCAGGACTCGAGCCAGTCGTCGTCGTGGCGCGGCGAGCGGTAGTAGCGCCGGTAGGCGACGCCCATCGGCCGGTCGTCGCGCTTGCGGATGCCAAGCGCGAGCGAGAACCGCGAGGAGTTGCCGTCGGCGACGAGCACCAGCGGCGCCCGGAACTCGCGGCCGTCCTTCGTCGTGACGCCGGTGACCCGGCCGGTGCGCTCGTCGCGAAGAGGCTCGGTGACGCATGCGTTCTCGTACAGCTGCGCGCCGGCCTTCTGCGCCGCCCGGGCCAGGATCTCGTCGAAGTCCTGCCGGGGCCGCACCAGCCCGTACGACGGGAACGCGGCGAGGTCCGGCCAGGGCATCTCGATCCGCATGCCGCCGCCGAGGATCCGCAGCCCGTGGTTGCGAATCCACCCGGCCTCCTCGTCGAGGTCGATGCCCATCGCGACGAGCTGCTTCACCGCGCGCGGGGTCAGGCCGTCGCCGCACACCTTCTCCCGCGGGAACGTCGCCTTCTCCAGCGCGACGACGGTGACGCCGGCTTGGGCGAGGTGGTAGGCCGCGGTGGCGCCGCCCGGACCGGCGCCGACGACGATGACGTCGGCGTCGTACCCCGTTGCATAGGGGGAGACAGTCACGGCGGCGCTCCGGCAAGGTTTTGTGAACGTGTTCACAAGGGGCAACGCCAGTTTAGCGGGGTTGCGCTGTCAGTTGGGACGCCGGGCGACGTGCAGGGCGACCGCACCGAAGAGCAGGTTGCGCCAGCCGACCTGCCCCCAGCCGGCGTCGCGCAGCGCGGTCGCGAGCGCGCTCTGGTCGAGCCACGCGCCGGCCGACTCTGCCAGGTAGTCGTATGCGGCCGGATCGGAGGAGAACGGCCGGGCCAGCACCGGCATGACCCGCTCGACGTACACGCGGTTGAGCCGGGCGAGGACGGCGGACGGCGGGTGCGACGTCTCGAGTACGGCGAGCCGGCCGCCGGGTGCGGTGACGCGCGCGAGCTCGGCGAGGGCGACGGGGACGTCGGCGACGTTGCGCAGCCCGAACGAGATCGTGACCGCGTCGAACGCGCCGTCGCGGAACGGCAGTCGCAGCGCGTCGCCGGCGACGAACGTGACATCGGGATGCTTTCGCCGGCCGACCGCGAGCATGCCGAGGGAGAAGTCGCACGCGATCGCGTGCGCACCGGCGGTCGCGAACGGCAGCGACGACGCGCCGGTGCCGGCGGCGAGGTCGAGCACCCGCGTGCCCGGGCCGAGCTCGAGTGCGGTGGCGACGAGGCGCCGCCAGCGCCGCTCCTGGCCGAAGGTCATGACCGCGTTCGTCCGGTCGTAGTGCTCGGCGACGGCGTCGAACATCCGGGCGACGTCGTCCGGCCGCTTCGCCAACGTCGCCCGGGTCACGGCACCCATTGTCGCGAAGGAGCGCCTACGACTGCGCGCGCAGGGCGCGCAGGCGGTCGACGAGCTGGGTGACGCTCGCACCCTTCTCGATGTAGTCGTCGGCGCCGGCTGCGAGCGCCTGCTCGGCGAGCGCGTGATGCTCGAAACCGGAGAAGATGACGATGCGCGCGTGGGGCAGCTGGCGCCGTAACTCGGGCAGCGCCGCGAGGCCGTCCATCACCGGCATCGCGAGGTCGAGCAGGACGACGTCCGGCGCCAGCCCGGGAGCGATGCTCAACGCCTGCGCGCCGTCGGCCGCGGTACCGACGACCTCGAAGTCGTCTTCGACGTCGAGCAGCAACGTCAGCAAGTCGCGCAGGTGAGCGGCGTCGTCGACGACGAGCACCCGATCCCGCACACCCATCTCCTGACGCCATCTGGCACGCGCGACATCGCGCCGGCTGGCAAGCCTGCTCGTGGTTGGTACCCCGGACGGGACCGCGCCTACCGGTCCGACCGGGTGATCTCACCCTCGCGGGCCAGCATCTCATCGACGTACGCGTCCTCGCGCTCGGTCCGTTCCGCGATCCGCCGGCGGCTGCGGTCGACCGCGTCACCGAGGGCTTCGGCAAAGGCACGTCGCTGCCGGTCGAGCAGGAAGTAGGACAGCACTCCGGAGATCAGCAGCGCGGCGGCGAGCAACACGATGCTGCGCAATCCGGCCAGCGCGAGCAGCCCCGCGCACGCGACGAACAGTCCCAGGCGCCACGCGTTGTACACGAGGAACGCACGCGCTGGAGGCCGGGGCACGGCCTCCAGCGTATGCGTCCCCGCGTACTAGCTCTCGATGCCGACCGAGGCGACCCGGCGACGGCGCAGGACCGCGAGGCCGGTCATCACCAGGACGACCGCGACCACCGGGAAGCTGTAGCTCAGGCCGGTACCGGCGAGGCTGGGGCCACCCGAGCCGGGCGAACCGGCCGCGGCGCCCTGGGTGTACGACGCGTTCTCCGACAGCGTCGCCACCGCGAGCGTTCCGCCCGAGGTGATCAGCGTCGTCGAGACCGGGACGTTGTCGAGTGCGGTCGGCAGCGTCAGCTTCGGCAGCGTGACGGTGACGCCGGTGATCGACGCCGTCGCGGTGTGCGTCGCGCCACTCACCGACTGCGAGGTGTGCCCGACGCCGACCGCCACCGACGGCGGCGTGAAGCTGATGCCCGCGACGCTGTTGAGCACGCTCGACAGCTGCGCGAGAACGCTATTCAGCGTCGAGGTCAGCGCGGCCGGTGCGGTGACCGCACCGAGAACCTTCACCGAGCCCACATTCGCCTCGGCGACCGGCGCGGGCGCGCTGGGCGACGCGACCGCCTTGGTGATCACGCTGATGTTGCCGAGCGCGGCGAGCGGGTCGCTGTTGGAGCCGACGTTGTCGATGACCGCCGTCGCGAGGTTGAACAGCGCCGTCTCGAGCGCGGCGAGCTTGTCCGCCGCCGACTGCGCGGCCGCTGCCGCGGCATCGGCGTTCAGCGCATCCTGCGCGAGGGTCGCGAAGTCGATGTTGTCCGCCGTACCGGCGGTGTCGAGGTCACCCTTGATCGTCGGGCTGAGTGCCTCGTACTGCGTCGGGGTGAGCCCCGTCGTCAGGGAGTCCGGCAGGCCCGCCGGCTGCAGATCGGTGTTCAGCGTGGTCAAGGCCGCGGTGAACGCGCTGTTCGCGGCGGTGTCGTTGCTGGCCGCGGTCGCCGCG
>JAICXQ010000063.1 GCA_025980325.1 Frankiales bacterium | reverse complement strand
GGCGACGGCGACTTCATGTCGATCGGCGGCAACCACCTGATCCATGCGTTGCGGCGCAACGTCAATCTCAAGCTGCTGCTGTTCAACAACCGCATCTACGGCTTGACCAAGGGTCAGTACTCGCCGACGTCCGAGGTCGGCAAGCTGACGAAGTCGACGCCGTACGGGTCGATCGACTTCCCGTTCAATCCGGTCTCGCTCGCGCTCGGCGCGGAGGCGACGTTCGTCGCGCGCACGATCGACTCGGACCGCAAGCACCTCACCGCGGTGCTGCGCGCGGCGGCCGAGCATCGCGGCGCCGCGTTCGTCGAGATCCTGCAGAACTGCGACATCTTCAACGACGGCGCGTTCGACCTGCTGAAGAAGCCGGAGACGCGCGACAGCGCCGTCGTCCGGCTCGAACACGGCAAGGCGATCACCTTCGGCGCCAACGGCGAGAAGTGCGTCCGGCTGACCGGCCGCGGCGGGCTCGAAGTCGTCGACACCGCGAAGGTCAAGCCGGACACGATCCTCGTGCACGACGCCACGCACGCCGAGCCCGCGATCGCGTTCATGCTCTCGCGGCTCGGCAACGTCGACGACGGCGTCACGCCGATCGGCGTCCTGCGCTCGGTCGAGCGACCGACGTACGACGATCAGGTACGGCGGCAGATCGACGACGCGGTCGCCGCCGGCGGACCCGGTGACCTGGCCGCGCTGCTGGCCAGCGGAGACACCTGGACGATCAACTAGCTCCGGCTAGAAGTGGCAGACCTTCGACCAGACCAACTCGACGGTCGGGTTCTGGAAGAGCACACAGGTGACCGGCCCGGCCGTCGGCGCCGGCGCGGCCGACGCAGCGGTGACAACGCCGATGCCCGAGGCCAGGGTGGCGGACAGCGCGGCGAAGAGCAGTCTTCTCATCGGAGAGTCTCCCTTGGTGGATGGTGACCGGGGTCTACTTCTTCTTCTTGGGCGGCAGCGAGCGCGCGTAGGTGACACCGCGGGTCACCCATGCGCCGAGCGTCTCGTCGTCGTCGAGCACGTCGGCACTGACTCGCAGCCAGCCCTTCATCGGGCCGCGCCCGCCCATGTCGAACTCGGCTGCGCCCGGCTCGGCGAGCAGCGCGTCGGTCTCGGCCGGGTCGACCCGCACCATGATCCCGCCCTGACCGCTGGCGGCGACGCTCATGTTGCCGCCGAGCAGGAACGCCAGGCCGCCGAACATCTTCTTCTCCTCGACCGGCTCACCGGCCAGAAGCTCACGCACGCGCTCGGCCAACTCGACGTCGTACGCCATAGGTCCAGAACTTTAATGCAAATGCCCGGATCGCACCGATCCGGTGTCGGCCGACGGGACCAACGAGGCGTACCCGTTCGGCTCGCAGATCCGGGTGCCACAAAGGCGATACATCCGCCGATGGAACACACCGAAATCATCCGCCCGGCAGCGGTGCTGCCCGAGCAGGCGGCGATCCGGATCCTCGACGCGTTGCGCCGGGGCGACGTGAGCCGCGGCGGCATGTGGAACGCGAGCTCGGCGCTGTGGCAGCGCTACAGCAAGGCGTGGGACGCGCTCACCGGCCTGCGCGGCGACGCCGAGCTCATCGGCACCATCTGCGTCGCGTACGACACCCCGACCCGGTTCACCATCACCGTCTACCGGGTGACGGTCACCGCGGCCGGTGTCGCCGCCGGCTGGAGTGTGACCCGCCTGTGCGACGACGCGTTCGGCTACGGCGGGCTGACCCTCGCGAACTGCCCGCGCGCCGAGCTGCGCGCGCCGGCGCGCGCCGATCCGTTCCGCGTCCGGTCCGACCTGCCGCGACCGTCAATCGCGGGCCACGACCTGGCCGCCGGTCGCGGGCAGTAGCAGCCGGAACGCCGCCCCGCCTTCCGGCGCGTGCCCGGCACTGACCCGCGCGCCCAGCCGATCGGCGAGCGCGGCGACCAGCGCGAGCCCGAGTCCGGTGCCGACCCGGCGGACCCCGCGATACCGCTCGTAGAGCACGGACCGGTCGAAGGCCACCGTCAGGTCGTCGTCGGTGAGCCCCGGGCCGCCGTCGCGCACCTCGACGACGACGTCGGCCGCATCGGTGCGCACCGCGAACACGATCGGCCGGCCGGCCGGCGTCACCCGTAGCGCGTTCTCGGCGAGGCCGTCGACGATCTGCCGGACCCGGACCGGATCGGTGCGGACCGGGGGCGGCGCCGTCGCCGGCAGCTCGACCCCGAACTCGACGCCCTCGGCGACGCAGCGCTGCCGCCACACGTCCGCAGCGGCTTCGACCAGAGCGACGAGATCGGTCTCGCGCGCCTCGATCCGGAAGTCCTGCGCGCCCAGCCGGGCGAGGTCGAGCAGGTCGGACACGAGCCGGTCCAGCCGCTCGGCCTCGGCGACCAGCGTGCCACCGGTCGCCGGTACGTCGGACGGCTCGACGACGCCGTCGGCCAGCGCCTCGGAGAAGCCACGAATCGCGGTCAACGGCGTCCGCAGCTCGTGCGACACCGACAGCAGGAACTCGCGCTGGCGTTGCTCACTCGACGCGAGCGCACCACCCAGCGCGTTGAGCGCATCGGTGACCTCGGCCACCTCGGCCGGGCCTTCCGGCGTGATGTGGACGCCGCGATCACCCGCCGCGAGCCGGCGCGCGCCGTCGGCGGTCCGCCGTAGCGGCCGGGCGAGCCGACGGGCCAGCAGGACGCCGGCCAGCGCGCCGCCGGCCAGCCCGACGATCAGCGCGACGATCTCGGCCCGGCGCAGGTCGCGCGCCGTCGTACCCGGCAGGCCCGCCGCCTGCGCGAGCACGATCGCGCCGCCGGCGTCGAGCGGGCGGCCCTCGACGACGAGTTCGCGACCGGCGACCCGGCGGTTGCCGGAGACCGGCCGGCCGGCGAGCAACGTCGCGACGTCCGCCGCGGGCACCGTGATGTCGCCGCGGACCTGCCCGTCCGGCAGGACCCGCGCGACGAGCAGGCCGGAGCCTTGCCGGAGCTGGCGGGCCCGCGCGGTCACCGGCCGGCCCGGAGCCAGCCCGGCCACGAGGTCCGCGTCGTTCGACAGCCGGTCGTGCGCGGCCCGCACGACCGCCGCGTGGACCAACCCGTTCGAGACCGCGGCGGCGAGCAGTACGGCGACCGCCGCGACGAGGGTCGTGACGAACGCGATCGAGAACGCGAGGCCGCGCCGTCGGCGCGACAGGGGTGGGGGTGCGGTCATGGGCCGGCCGTATAGCCGACCCCGCGCAACGTGCGGATCGGGCTCGCGGCGCCGAGCTTGGACCGCAGCGCGGCGATGTGCACGTCGACGGTCCGGGTGCCGGCCGGCGCCGCATATCCCCAGACCGCCGAGAGCAACTGCTCGCGGCTGAACACCTGCCCGGGCCGGGCGAGCAGGTGGTGCAGCAGGTCGAACTCGGTCGCGGTCAACTCGACCGGCACCCCGGCCGCCGTGACCCGCCGCTGAGCCGGCGACCGCTCGACCGCGCCGACCGCCAACGACCGCGCCGGCGGCGCGGCGGCCCGGCGCACGACCGTCTTGACCCGAGCGACGAGCTCGCGCGGCGAGAACGGCTTGGTGAGGTAGTCGTCGGCGCCGAGCTCGAGGCCGAGCACCCGGTCGACTTCGTCGTCGCGCGCCGTGACGAACAGGACCGGCGTCCAGTCGTCGGAATCGCGCAGGGCCCGGCATACCTCCAGCCCGTCCATCCCGGGCAGCCCGATGTCGAGCACGATCGCGACCGGCCGCAACCGCCGTGCCGCCGCGAGCACCGCCGTACCGTCGGTCTCGACGTGTGCGCCGAAGCCGTCGCGGGTCAGGTAGAGGCGCTCCAGATCGGCGATCGAGGCCTCGTCCTCACCGATCAGGACGAGGCCCCGGCCGCCGGACGGGACACCACTCATGGTCAGGACATTAGGTGTTGTTCGTGCTCGCCGGCAGCTTGCGGATCAGCTTGGCGACGAAGTCGGATCCGTTCTTGAGGCCGAGTACGCCAACCGCGTCGCCGTCGTGCACGCTGGTCAGCGGGACGACGTGGCCGGCCGAGCGAGCCTTGGTCTTCGCGTCGATCGCGAACGTCGTCGTCACGCCGTCGGCGCTCTTCACGCTGATCGACGTCGCGTCGATCGCGGTGACGGTGCCGCGGGCGATCTCCGCGGTGACGAAGCCCTTGCGCGTCTGCAGGACGACCTCGCCGTGCAGCACCCGGCGACCGAGACCGTGCATCCGCCGCGCCGGTCCGGCGTCGGGTGTCGCCGCGTCGCTTCGCCCCGCGGCGGCGGCGCCGCCGGCGGTCGCAGCCGCTGCGGCCGGGGCCGATGCCGGGGCCGACGTCGACTCCGCCCAGGCGATGCCGCCGGCGGTGACGCCGAGAACCGTGAACGCGGCGACGGACGCGGCCTTGCGAGTGAACAGGTTCATCGCGTTCCTTCCTCGTCGTGGTGACCATCTCCATGTCACCGCGCCCGGATGGCGATCAGGTCCGGCCAATGTTCGGATTAGGTAAATGGTGCCTCGGCGCCGGCGCCGGCTGCGGCACGAGCTCGGGCGACGGCGAGGTCGGCGGGCGTGCCGCAGTCGATCGCCTCGACGTCGGCCGGGATCAGCTCGACCGGCACCCGGCGCCACACGGCTTCGTAGAGGCCGCTCGGCACGGCGGGCAGCCCGCTCGCGATCTGCCCCGGCAGCAGCGACAGGCCGGCAAAACGCCACCGTTGCTCGAAATCCGGCCGCTCGGCGTCGGCGACGACGAGCAGTCGCGGCCGGACTCGATCCCACTCGTCGGTGAACCGCCGTACGTCGACCGGACCGCCGAACCACACGTCGCTGTTCGCGATCAGCACGTCGCGCCCGCCGAGCCAATCCCGCAGCGCGCCGACCGCACCTGCCGTTCCCAGCGCGACCGGCGTCTCGACCGACACGTGCGCACGGTCGCCGACCGCCGCGACGATCCGGTCGGCGAGCCAATGCGCGTTGACCGCGACATCGGCGGGACCTAGAGGGACGGCCGCGGCGACGCGAGCCAGTGCCGCGTCGAGCAACGTCGTACCGCCGACGGTCAGCAACGGCTTCGGGGTCGTGTCGGTCAGCGGGCGCAGCCGCTCGCCGCGACCGGCGGCGAGGACCAGCGCGGCGAGGGTCATCGGGGCGGGAGGATCCGCACCGCGCGCAGGATGTCCTCGGTCGGCCGGCTCAGCGCGGGCAGCGCGTCGAGCGAATGCCAGCCGAGCCGCTTGACCTCGGCCTCGTCTTCTCGGTGCGCGTCGAGGTCGGCGGCGACGTCGACCGTGAACACGACGTCGACCCGGCGTACCGGTGCGGTGACCACGGCGTGCGGCACCGGCAAGGTGGCCGGGTCGAGCGTGACCCCGACCTCCTCGCGCACCTCGCGCGCGACCGCGGCCGCGGCCGACTCGCCGCGCCGCAACAACCCGCCGGGCAGCGCCCACCCGTCGCTGTGCCGCTGGTCGACGAGCAGCAGGCACCCGTCCGGCCGGCGCATCACCGCGACCGCGCCGACGGTGTACGACGGCGCGCCCGCGTGCACCGCGGCCCGGCGTAGCGGCGCGGGCAGGTAACGGAACGCCGCCATCGCCGCCTTGCGCACGCATCCGAGGCTAGGCGACGCCCGATTGGTAGCGTCCGGGCGTGGCTCGTCCGGTCCGCATCGGCAACTGTTCCGGCTTCTACGGCGACCGCTTCGCCGCGATGCGCGAGATGCTCGAAGGCGGCGAGCTCGACGTGCTCACCGGCGACTACCTCGCCGAGTTGACGATGCTGATCCTGTTTCGCAGCCGGTTGAAGGATCCCGATCGCGGTTACGCGACGACGTTCGTCCGGCAGCTCGACGAATGCCTCGGCCTCGCCTGGGAGAAGGGCGTCCGCATCGTCGCCAACGCCGGCGGGCTCGCACCCGCTGCGTGTGCTGCGGCCGTGCGCGACGTGGCGGCGCGATTGGGGTTGCGGGTCAACGTCGCGCACGTCGAAGGCGACGACCTGATGCCGCGCCTCGCCGAGTTGCGCGCGGCCGGCGTCGACTTCGCCAACCTCGACACCGGTGCCGCGCTCGCGAGCGATCCGCTGACCGCCAACGCCTATCTCGGCGGTTGGGGGATCGCGGCCGCGCTCGACGCCGGCGCGCAAGTCGTCGTCACCGGCCGGGTGACCGACGCCGCGCTCGTCATCGGACCGGCCGCTTGGTGGCACGGTTGGGGGCGCACCGACTGGGACGCGCTCGCGGGCGCGCTCGTCGCCGGGCACGTGCGGGAGTGCGGCGCGCAAGCGACCGGAGGCAACTACTCGTTCTTCGAGGAGGTTCCGGGGTTGGAGCATCTCGGCTTTCCGCTCGCCGAGATCGCGGCGGACGGCACCTCGGTCGTCACCAAGCATCGCGGCACCGGCGGCGCGGTCACCGTCGGTACGGTCACCGCGCAATTGCTCTACGAGATCGGGCCGCCGCTGTATCTCAACCCCGACGTGGCCGCCGACTTCTCGACGATCTCGCTGACCGATCTCGGCGACGACCGGGTCGAGATCGGCGGCGTGCGCGGAACGGCGCCACCACCGACGACCAAGGTCTGCCTGAACCTGGTCGGCGGCTACCGCAACTCGATGACCTTCCTGCTGACCGGGCTCGACATCGAGGCGAAGGCCGACCTCGTCCGCCGCCAACTCGATCCGGTGCTCGACGGTGTCCGCGAGGTCGCGTGGACGTTGAGCCGTACCGATGCCGACGATCCCGCGACCAACGAACAGGCCGTCGCATCCCTGCGGGTCACGGTCAAGGACGCGGACGACAAGCGGATCGGGCGCGCGTTCTCGTCGGCCGCGGTCGAGATCGCGCTCGCGTCGTACCCCGGCTGCACGCTCACCTCGCCACCGGGCAACGCGACGCCGTACGGCGTCTACTGGCCGGCGATCGTGCCGAACGAGCTGGTCGCACACGCGGTCGTGCTGGAAGACGGCACGCGGATCGACATCGAGCTGGCGCCGGAGACTGCCGAACCGGCGCGCTTCGATCCGGCCCGTTCGTCGCCGCGGTCGGCGTACGCCGGTGGCAAGGGCACGTTGCGGGCACCGCTGGGACTGCTCGTCGGCGCGCGCAGCGGCGACAAGGGCGGCAACGCCAACGTCGGCGTGTGGGCCCGCACCGACGACGTCTTCGACTGGTTGTCCGCGGGGCTCACGGTCGAAAAGTTTAAGCAACTGCTGCCCGAGACGGCGCCGTACGACGTCGATCGACACGACCTGCCGAACCTGCGCGCGCTGAACTTCGTCGTGCACGGGCTGCTCGGCGAAGGTGTCGCGGCGGGCACCCGTCAGGATCCGCAGGCGAAGGGTCTCGGTGAGTGGCTGCGCGCACGGCACGTCACGATTCCGGCGCACCTGATGGAGGATGCCTCGTGACGGCGGACGCGTGGTCGACACCGGAACGGATCGCGTTGCGCGCACTCGCGCGCGATTTCACCGCGCGCGAGGTGACGCCGTACCTCGACGAGTGGGAGGCCGCCGGCGAGCTGCCGCGATCGCTGCACAAGAAAGCCGCTGCCGCCGGACTGCTCGGCGTCGCGTTCCCGGAGTCGGCCGGCGGCCAGGGCGGCAACGGGATCGACTCGGCGATCCTGTCCGAGGAGATGCTCTACGCCGGCGCGTCGTCGGGCCTGCTCGCGTCACTGTTCACGCACGGGATCGCGTTGCCGCACATCGTCGGATCCGGCAACACGGATCTCATCGACCGCTACGCGAAACCGACTCTGGCCGGCGAGCTCATCGGATCCCTCGCCGTCACCGAACCCGACGCCGGCAGCGATGTCGCGGGGGTGCGAACGCGAGCCGTCCGCGACGGTGACACGTACGTCGTCAACGGCGCGAAGACGTTCATCACGAGTTCGACGCGTGCCGACTTCGTGACGACGCTGGTACGCACCAGCGACGATCCGCACCACGGGCTGTCGTTGCTCGTGGTCGACACCGACACGCCTGGGTTCTCGGTCGTCCGCCGTTTGGACAAGATGGGCTGGCTGTGCAGCGACACCGGCGAGCTCGCCTACGTCGACGTCCGGGTGCCCGCGGCGCAACTCGTCGGCGCGGAAGGCAGCGCGTTTGCCCAGGTCGCCCGCAACTTCGCCAGCGAACGCCTCGGTCTCGCCACCCACGGGTACGGCGTCGCGACGCGCGCGCTCGACCTCACCGTGGACTGGGTGCGCAACCGCAGCGCGTTCGGCAAGCCGTTGATCGGCAAGCAGGTCGTGCGGCACAAGCTGGTCGAGATGAAGCGCGCGGTCGAGGTGTCGCGCGTCTACGCGCATCACGTCATCGAACGCCACGCCGCCGGCGAGCAGGTGTTCGCGGAGGCGGCGATCGCGAAGAACCAATGCGTCGCGGCGTGCGAGTTCGTGGTCAACGAGGCGGTGCAGTTGCACGGCGGTGCCGGTTACATGCGCGGCACCGAAGTCGAGCGGCATTACCGCGACGCGCGCATCCTCGGCATCGGCGGCGGCGCGACCGAAGTGATGAACGACCTCATCGCGAAGGCCCTGGGCTGGTGACAGCTAGCAGTGGCGTGGCGAGCTCGAGGAATCGGCGCTGTTGACCGGACCCCGGCATCGGCAGCCGGGCGTCGACGACCGGCAGCTTCGCGTCGTATAGGCCGTTGTACGCGGCGTCGTACACCCGCGCGCCAATGAGGACGATCCGATCCGGCTTCAACGTTCGGCACCGTGCGACGAGATCCGGCACCAACGGTTGTAACGTGCGCGGGTCGTCGAACGGCTCCGGTGACAGATCGATCAGGAAGTAACCCACGTCCTTGAGCGCGCCGAGCCACGGCAGCTTGTCCCGCGTCGGCCTCTCGCCGAACGTCGCCTCCACGACATGCCGGAACAGCGAGTCCTGAACGCTGACGTCGAGGAAGTAGAAGTACCGGTCGAGCGCGCTCGGCGGCCCTTCCGCGACGAGCAGGGTATGCACGCGCGCAGGCCGGAAGGCGGCCGCAGCCTGGTCCCGGCGCTTGCGCGCAGCCGCAGCTTGGGTCCTCGCCACAGGGTCATGATGGCGACGCCGATCGGTAGGGCGGGCGCCGGTCATGACGATGGCCGGGCGGGCGAGCCGGTCGTGGTTGATCGAGGAGTGTCAGCTCGGGGGCCGAGACGCGAGTGTCAACCCTGGCCTGGCCACCGCAGCACGACCGGATCACCAGCATCCGAGTTGTCGATGACGATGTCGGCGCGCGCGAGCGGATCCGCGACGTCCCGGTAGTGCACCTGACCGGGAAGGTACCGACGGGTGTAGCGGCGCCGTACCGCCTCCTCGCCTCCAAACGCATCGCGATCCCGGGCCAGCGCGCGGTCGAGGGAAGCGGTCGCGGACACCTCGAGATAGATCGCAAGAGTCCAGAACTCGCGCAGCTCGGGGCGTAGAAGGAACACACCGTCCATCAGCAGGGCTGCATTGGGGGCGACGGAGTCCTCCCGCGCTACGACCTCGTCGGTGCGGTAGTCGTAAGCGTGGGTTCGAACGCTTCGGGCACCATCGCGGAAGGGCCACAGACACTCCGCCGCGAGGGCCGCGACGTCGAACGAGTCGAGGTAGTAGCCCTCCGGCGATTCCGCGCCGCGGGCTAGCCGCACCTCGCGCGGATTGTGCCAACCGTCGATCGACACCCGCAGAACCGGCCGGCTGACCCGCTGCGCAACGGCGTTCGCGAGCGTGGTCTTTCCGGCTGCGTCCGGCCCGTCGAACGCGACCAGGACTCGACGGTCGCCCGGCAATAGATCGATGGTCTTGGCCAGGCGTTCCGCGAGCGTCACAGCCGAGAGAGTATGTGCGGCCAATCGCCATCCCCGGTCACACGAGAACCCGGCACACCGCCACCAGCGCGCGATAGTCGTCCGCTCCCCCTGTCGCTCGCGCACTGCTCGACGGCCATACGACGATCAAGGCGACGCGATCGCGGCACCTCCCCGAGCCGGACCACCGGAACCGCCGGCTCGAGGCTCTGCCGTACGACGAATCGACCTAAGAGCGCCGCCCCACCACTAGTCGCGTACGGTCACGTCGCCGTTGTCGACGGTGAACGTCTGCGCGCCGCTCGGTGCCTGGCAGGACTGCTCGGTCCCCGGATTGTCGACCGACTGCTGGATCGTGTCCGGCGTACCGTCGGACGGGCTGCCGTTGTCCTGCACGTCGGTCACGAACACGCCCTCACCCGGCGGGAAGAAGTCGGGGCCGAACGAGCCGGTCATCTTCGTGATGATCCCGCGGATCTCCGCCATGTTGCCGTTCACCGCGATGCAGGTGACGGTCGCGGTGATCTGGCCTTGGCCCGGGCACCCGGGGATCGCGCCCGGTGCGTTGCTCATCGTCGCCGTCTGCGTGCCGCTCGCGCCGTTCGGCGACATGTGCGCGCTGACACTGAAGTTGATCGCGCACTCCGCGCGGTCGTAGCGGCCACCGCCGGTGACCGACGGCTGGGTCCCGGCGCCGGGGCCTGCGAACGCGTTGCCGAACGGGACCAGCGCGACCGCAATCGCAGCCGCAGTAACGATCTTTCGCATCACGCCTCCTGGTTGGCCGACCTTTCGCGGACGCCCTGCCCAGCCAGGCGCGAGCCCTAACCTCGTACGGCGGCAAGACCTTCGACGACGACTGCGGCCGGCAGTTCGGCGAGCAGCCGGCCCGGCAGCACGAGCTTCGACCGGCGTACGCCGGAGCCGATCCCGACGTCACCGGCGGCGATCACCGCCGGATCGACCAGCACTGGCCATTGCCGCGGCAATCCAGGGGGCGTGATGCCGCCGTACTCCATCCCGGTCAGCGCGACCGCGTCGTCCATCGGCGCGAACGACGCCTTCCGCGCGTCGAGGTGCCGGCGTACGACGCCGTTGACGTCGGCGCGGGTCGTCGCGAGCACGACGCACGCGGCATAGCGCACGTCCTCGCCGCGCCGGGCCGCGACGACGACGCAGTTGGCCGAGACGTCGAGCCCGACCCGGTAGCGCTCGCAGAACGCGGCGGTGTCGGCGAGGTCGGGATCGATCGCCGCGACCGATACCGACGACGCGTGCGACCACGACGACAGGAACTCCGCGACCGGCACGGCAAGCAGGTCCGGACGGTCGAGGGCAGGGACCGTCTCGAGGATGCCGAGAGTCAGTGTCAGCTCGCGGTCGTGGCGGCTTCGGGGATCGTGACGACCGGGTCGGCGCTGCCGCCGAGACCGCGGCCGGCGAGCAGGTCGACCATCTCCTCGCACCAGAACGCGAGGCCGCAGAACTGGTAGGTGAAGAAGCCCTTCGACAAGGCCGGGCTGTTCTTCTCGAAGACGACGTGCCCGGCCACCTGCAGCGCCCACGACGCGAGGAACAACGGCACGCCGACCCTGGGTCGCGCGGCGAGCAGCGGCATCGAGAACGCGACGCCCGGGATGCCGACGATGTGCGTCGCCCGGACGCCTTTCGTGGTGTGCTGCGAGCGGTAGTAGGTCATCTTCGCTTCGAACGGCGCCTCGCGCGGCGGCGGCTCGACGCTGCCCCGCTGGCCAGGGGTGAGGTCCATGAACGTGATTGTGCCCCACCCTCCGGCGCGTTACAGGCCGTCCGACCAGATCGAGAAGTCCTGCGGGAACCGCAGCCAGTCGATCGCCGGCTGCGACGGCTCCACCACCGTCGCCGTCACAGCCGGCGCAGCATTCGCGTACGCAGCGCTCGCGTACGGCGCATTCGGGTACGGGGCACTCGAAGTAGCAGCACTCGGGTACGGGTCGTCAAGGGCAGCGGCGGGAAGCGCGCGCTCCAGCGCGATCGCGGCACAGTCCGGGCAGGCCGCGGCGCGGGCCTCGTCCGGCGTGAGCTCGCCCATCCAGTCCAGCCACGGGAAGTGGTAGCGCGGCCGCTCCTCGCGGCAGAGCACCTCGCCGTCGCGGTCGACGGCATGGGCGGGCGCGGCGGGGCCGATCCCGGCCGGGAGCAGGGCAAGGCGGTCGCTGCCGACGTCGTACATGCTCACTCAACGACGCGCCGCGACAACAGTTGCGCGAATTAACCCGTTCGGCGTACGACGTAGTCACACAGCGCCGCGAGCGCGGCTCGGGCCGGCACGTCGGGCAGCGGCTGCAACGTCTCGCGGGCGTCGTTCGCCCACTGCTGGACGACCGCCCGCGCCTGCGCCATCACGGCATGGCCGCGCAGTGCACCGACCGCGGTCGCCAACCGCGTGTCGTCGCTCAGATCACCGGAGAGCAGGCCGAGCAACTCGGCGTCGGCCGGATCGTTTCCGCGGCGCAGCATCAGCACCGGCAGCGTCGGCACGCCCTCACGCAGATCGGTGCCCGGCGTCTTCCCCGACGCAGCCGAGTCCGAGGCGACGTCGAGCAGGTCGTCGGAGAGCTGGAACGCGACGCCGATGCGTTCGCCGAACCGGGTCAGCACCTCGCGCGCGGTCTCGTCCGCGCCCGAGAGCATCGCGCCGAACCGGCCCGACGTACCGATCAGCGACCCGGTCTTGTCGCCGACCACCCGCAGGTAGTGGTCGACCGGATCGGTCCCGTCCTCCGGCCCGACCGTCTCGCGAATCTGGCCTTGCACCAGCCGTTCGAATGTCCGCGCCTGCAACCGGACCGCCTCCGGCCCGAGGTCGGCGAGGATGTCCGACGCCCGGGCGAACAGGAAGTCGCCGGTGAGGATCGCGACCGTGTTGCCCCAGCGCGAGTTGGCCGACGGCGCCCCGCGGCGCAACAACGCCTCGTCCATCACGTCGTCGTGGTAGAGGGTCGCGAGATGGGTCAACTCGACGACGACGGCGGCCGGTACGACGCCGGGCGCGGATGCGTCGCCGAACTGCGCCGCCAGCAACACCACCAGCGGCCGGAACCGTTTGCCGCCGGCCGCGAGCAGGTGCGCCGAGGTCTCGGTGACGAACGGGTAGTCGCTCTTGACCGAGTCGCGCAGCAACACCTCGACCGCGTCGAGCCCGGCCCGGACGGTCGACTCGAGGGCCGGGTCGTCGAAGTCGAAGCCGGCGGTGCTCACCGCCTCACCTTAAGAACGGCGCGGCGTGGTTGGCGAGGTCGAGGACGGGCTGCGGGAACACCCCGAGGACGAGGGTCGCGGCCGCCGCGACCGCCAGCGCGCCCGCGCTCATGCCGCCGGGCGCGACGACCACCGGGCCGTCGGCGACCGGTTCGGCGAAGAACATCATCACGATGACGCGGACGTAGAAGAACGCGGCCATCGCACTTGCGATCGCACCGACGACGACCAGCGGGGTCGCGCCGCCCGAGATCGCCGCCGAGAACACCGCGAACTTGCCCATGAACCCCGACGTCGCCGGGATGCCCGCGAGTGCGAGCAGGAAGAACGCGAACAGTCCGCCGAGCAACGGCGACCGGCGACCCAGCCCGGCCCAGCGGGACAGGTGCGTCGCCTCGCCGTCCGGGTCACGGACCAGCGTCAGCACGCCGAACGCGCCGACGGTGGTCAGGCCGTACGTGAGCAGGTAGAACAGCGAGCCGGACAGCCCGGCGCGGTTCAGCGCGATGACGCCGACGAGGATGAAGCCGGCGTGCGCGACCGAGGAGTACGCGAGCATCCGCTTCACGTCCGTCTGCGTGACCGCGAACACCGAGCCGACCAGCATGGTCAGGATCGCGACGCCCCACGCGACCGGCCGCCAGTCCCAGCCGAGCCCGCCGAATGCGACGTAGAACACCCGCAGCAATGCGCCGAACGCGGCCACCTTCGTCGCCGCGGCCATGAACGCGGTCACCGGCGTCGGCGCGCCCTGGTAGACGTCCGGGATCCAGGAGTGGAACGGCGCCGCGCCGATCTTGAACAGCAATCCGACGCCGATCAGCCCGATGCCGAGCACCAGCAACGTGTCGCCGTGCTGGCCGGTCGCGGCCGCGTCGTGGATCGCGCCGAGCGAAACGCTGCCGGCGTAGCCGTACAGCAGCGCGAGCCCGTAGAGGAAGAACGCCGAGGAGAACGCGCCGAGCAGGAAGTACTTCACCGCGGCCTCTTGCGACAGCAGCCGCCGGCGGCGGGCTAACCCGCAGAGCAGGTAGAGCGGCAGCGACAGGACTTCGAGCGCGACGAACAGCATCAGCAGGTCGTTGGCGGCCGGGAACAGGTACATGCCGGCGACCGCGAACATCAGCAGCGGGAAGATCTCGGTCTGCAGCCGGCCGTACCCGGCCGCGGCCCGTTCGTCCGAGGATCCCGGTACGGCGGACGCCTGTGCCACGAACGCGCCGCCGCCGACCTCGGGTGAGCGATCCGCGACGAGCAGCACGCTGGCGAGCGAGACGAGCGCGACGGTCGCCTGGATGAACAGCGCCGGCCCGTCGACGGCGATGGCGCCGCCGGCGGTGACGATGTGCGTGTGCGCGACCGCGCAGACCGCGATGAACGATCCGGCGAGACCGAGGATTGCGACGGCGACCTGAGCCGGCCAGCGCAACGCCCGCGGCACGAAGGCGTCGACGAGCACGCCGACGACGGCGGCGATCGTGACGATGAGGATGGGCGAGATCGCGGCGTAGTCGATCGACGGCGCGGTGAAGTCCGCTGCAGCTAAGGGACTCACGGGGTGCCTCCTGCGGTCACCGGCACCGACGGCGACGGGTCATGTGGCCGCACGGTCGAGAACGTGTGCTTCACCGCCGGGTTGATCGCGTCGAGCAGCGGCTTCGGGTAGATGCCGAGGACGACGATGACGGCGAGCACCGGCGCGATCACCCACGCCTCGCGGCTGCCGAGATCGCGGAAGCTCTCGATGCCTTCGCGCACCGGGCCGTGGATCGTGCGCTGCACCATCCAGAGCACGTAGACCGCCGCCAGCACGATGCCGAAGATGGCGACGACGGCGAACCAGCGGTGGACCGTGAACGTCCCGACCAGCACCAGGAACTCGCTGACGAACGTCGAGAGGCCGGGCAGCGACAGCGCGGACAGGCCGGCGACGAGCACCGCGGCGCCGAGCCACGGCGCGACCTTCGCGGCACCGCCGAAGTCGTCGATCATCCGCGAACCGCGCCGGGTCGCGAGGAACCCGACGACGAGGAACAGCGCGCCGGTCGAGAACGCGTGGTTGACCATGTACAGCGTCGCGCCGGAGCCGCCTTGGGTCGTGAACGCGAAGATGCCGAGCGCGATGAACCCGAAGTGCGAGACCGACGAATACGCGACCAGTCGCTTGAGGTCCCGCTGCCCGATCGCGAGCAGCGCGCCGTAGAGGATCCCGACGACGCACCGCGCGAGGATTTACGGCGCGAGGGTGCGCGCGGCGTACGGGAACAGCGGGATGCAGAAGCGCAGGAAGCCGAAGGTCCCGACCTTGTCGAGGACGCCCACGAGCATCACGGCGACGCCGGTCGGCGCCTCGGCGGCCGCGTCGGGGAGCCAGGTATGGAACGGCCACAGCGGCGCCTTGATCGC
>JAICXQ010000048.1 GCA_025980325.1 Frankiales bacterium | reverse complement strand
GTGCGCGACCCGGACGGGCACGTGACCGGCGTCGTCGAGGAGAAGGACGCCGACGAGCGCATCCGCCAGATCGACGAGGTCGCGACCAGCGTCTACGTGTTCGACGCGGCGAAGCTGCGGGCCAACCTCGGCAAGCTGACGACCGCCAACGCGCAGGGTGAGGAGTACCTCACCGACGTCATCGGCCTGCTCGTCGGCGACGGCGACGTCGTCGCGAGCGTCACCGCCACCGACTACCGCGAGACGCTCGGCGTCAACGACCGGGTGCAGCTGGCGACCGCGCGCCGGCTGATGCGCGACCGCATCGTCGAGCATTGGATGCGCGAAGGCGTCACGATCACCGATCCGCAGACGACCTGGATGGGCATCGGCGTCCGGCTCGAACCCGACGTGACGCTGCACCAGAACACGCAACTGCACGGGCGTACGACTATCCGTCGCGGCGCCGTCGTCGGACCCGACTGCACGCTGCGGGACACGACAGTTGGCGAGGGCGCGACGGTCGTCAAGGCTCACTGCGAAGGCGCCGAGATCGGGCCGGGTGCACGAGTCGGCCCGTACACCTACCTTCGTCCCGGTACGCAACTCGGCGCGCGGACGAAGGCGGGCGCGTACGTCGAGATCAAGGCGGCAAGCGTCGGCGACGACAGCAAGGTCCCGCACCTGTCCTACGTCGGCGACGCGGTCATCGGCGAGCGGACGAACATCGGCGCCGCGACCGTGTTCGTCAACTACGACGGCGTCGAGAAGCATGAGACGACGATCGGTGACGACGTGCGGGTCGGGTCCGACACGATGCTGGTCGCGCCGGTGACCGTGCACGACGGCGCCTACACCGCGGCCGGCTCGGTGATCACCGACGACGTGCCGTCCGGCGCGATCGGCGTCGCGCGCGAGCGGCAGCGCAACATCGAAGGCTGGGTCGAGCGGCGACGCGCCGGGTCGAAGTCGGCCGAGGCCGCCCGCCGGGCCCGGGAGACAATGGACCGCGACACCGGCACCGCAGGCACGACCGAAACGACCACCGACGCCGACCAGGGGGACGACCAGTGACCGGAATCAAGACCACTGGCGAGAAGACCCTGATGCTGTTCTCCGGGCGCGCCTACCCGGAACTCGCCGACGAGATCGCAAGCGAGCTCGAGATCACCGTGAGCCCGACCGACATCCGCGACTTCGCCAACGGCGAGATCTACGCGCGGTTCAACGAGTCGGTCCGCGGCTGCGACGCGTTCGTCATCGAAGCCCACGGCACGCCGATCAACAAGTGGGTGATGGAGCAGCTGATCATGGTCGACGCGCTCAAGCGCGCGTCCGCCAAACGGATCACCGTGGTCATGCCGTTCTACCCGTACGCGCGCCAGGACAAGAAGCACCGTGGCCGCGAGCCGATCTCGGCCCGGTTGATCGCCGACCTGTTCAAGACCGCGGGCGCGGACCGGCTGATGGCGGTCGACCTGCACACGAGCCAGTCGCAGGGTTTCTTCGACGGGCCGGTCGACCACTTGTTCGCGCTGCCGCTGCTCGCCGACTACGTCGAGGAGAAGTACGACGCGTCGAACATCACCGTCGTCGCGCCCGACTCCGGCCGGGTGCGGGTCGCGGAGCGCTGGACCGAACGCCTCGGCGGCACGCCGCTCGCGTTCATCCACAAGACCCGCGACATCAACGTCCCGAACAGCGTCGTCGCCAACCGTGTCGTCGGCGACGTCGAGGGGCGTACCTGCCTGATCGTCGACGACATGATCGACACCGCCGGCACGATCACGAAGGCCGCCGAGGCGTTGTTCGAGGCCGGTGCCGCCGACGTCATCGCGATCGCGACGCACGGAGTGCTCTCCGACCCGGCGACCGATCGGCTGAAGAACAGCCGCATCTGCGAGGTCGTCATCACCAACACGCTGCCGCTCACCGACGAGCAACGCTTCGACAAGCTGACCGTGCTCTCGATCGCCCCGCTGATCGCGCGCGCGATCAGCGAGATCTTCGGCGACGGCTCAGTGACGTCGCTGTTCGACGGCAACGCCTAGCCGCGGCTCGCTTACAGGCAGAGGAAGCCGTTCGTGGCGAGCGTCTTCAGGTCGACCTTGAGGTACGGCGACATCACGTGGCGCGCGCCGTTCGCGGTCTCGGCGGCGATCGTCGCCCACTGCACCGCCGGCCTGCGGATGACCGGCGCGGACGCGGTGTAGCGCGACGGCGCCGAGTTGCCCTCCACGAACGCGGCCTTCGACACCTCGCTCGCGTGCGGGCCGGTGTAGCGCAGGATGTAGAGCCCGAGGTCGATGTCGACGACGTAGATCAGGCCGTTCTGCACGACCGGGTACGACCACATCGCGCCGGTCCACTGCGGCGCGGTCGAGCCCGGGTACGTCGTGTCGGTCGGCAGGCCGTTGCCCGGCTTCGTCGCCTTGGCCGGGAAGAACAGCCGGCTGTCGCGCAGCGTCGGGGTGAAGGTCGGCCGCGGCACGAACGCGCCGTCCTCGTGCAGGTGGCTCGGGTCGGACAGGTCGACCGCGCGCAGCCCACCGGCGTACCAGGACAGCAGCGCGACGTCGTGGAACAGCGTCGGGTTGTGCGAGGAGAACGTGCCGTTCTTCTGACCGCACTTCGCCGGGTCGTTCTCCGGCAGGCTGAACGTGCCGTCGAGAGTGGCGCCGCCATCGCCGTTCGCGTCCATCTTGCCGGTGCGCAGGATGCCGAACGGGCAACCGTGGCCCGCGTTCGCGTAGTCCTCCTGCGTGAACAGCATCTCCTGCCGGCCCGGGATCTGGACCGCGCTGTGCACGTTGTGGCCGTAGTCGAGCTTGCCGATGCCGACCGGCCGGGCGAGCCCGACCGAACCCGCCGGCGGGTTCGCCAACAGTGACGTGTCGAGGGTGAAGAAGCCGTAGTCCCACGCCGCCATGTACGCGCGGGTCCCGTCGTCCGACACCGTCAGCGAGTGGGTGTAGCCCGAGCCGCTCTCGTCGGCGAAGTCCTGGGTCTTCTGCGCCTGGTCGATGCCGAGGTCGAACACGCCGGCCAGCGCCGGGTTGGCGGGGTCGCTCAGGTCGATCACCGTCAGGTCCGGCGAGTAGATCGTGGAGGTCACGTACGCGAGCGCGCGGCCGGGGTGCTTCGGGTCCTTCCAGAGGAAGAACTCGTGCGGCGCGCGCGGGCCGAAGTCGTACGTCGACAGCAACCGCGGGTGCAGACAGTCGGAATGGATGTCGTACACCTTGAGGTAGTTGATCGGCGCACTGCCGGGGGTCCAGCCGTTGATGAACGGCGAGTAGCCCTCGACGACGAGGATGCCGAGGCCGACATCGGCGCGCATCTCTCGCTGCGTCGACAGGCCGATCGGCGGGATGATGCCGGTCTGCTTGGGCCGGGCCGGGTTGCTCGCGTCGATGATCGCGATCCCGCCGTTGTGCCGGACCGCCTCGGTCGCACTGGACGAGTAGTAGCGGTCGCCGACGTAGACGCACTTGCCCGCGACCGCGATCGGGGAGTTCATCCCGCGCTGGGACAGGTCGGTGTGGCCGACGAGCCGGAAGTTCTTCGTCAGGCCGTAGACGCTTGCCGCGCCCACGTTGGAGGGGGTCGAGGCCCCCGCGGGCACGACGGCCGCGGCCATTGCAGCGGCGAGATTGGCGGCCAGACCGGCGGCGACGATACGACTGCGCATATGGGGGGTTTCGCCGTTGGATGTCCGGCTCCTGCCCGCGCTTTTGGGCCTGCGGTACCCGGTTCACTAGACTCCTGGGCTGCTTACCGTCGTTTGAGGAGTCAGCACCGTGTCCGAGGTCCGCATCAGCGCCGAGCCGCGCACCGAGTTCGGCAAGGGCGGCGCTCGGCGCACCCGTCGCGCGGGCAAGGTCCCTGCCGTCCTCTACGGCCACGGCACCGCCCCCCGGCACATCTCGCTGCCGACCCGCGAGTTCGAGCGGGCGCTGCACACCGAGGCGGGCTCCAACGTGCTGCTCTCGCTGCAGATCGACGGTGGCGACGAGCTCGCGCTGCCCAAGTCGATCCAGCGCGACCCGGTCCGCGGCAGCATCGAGCACGTCGACCTCATCCTCGTCCGCCGCGGCGAGAAGATCACCGTCGAGGTGCCAATTCACCTCTCCGGCGAGGTGGTCGCCGGCGGCCTGGTCGACCACCAGCTGACGACCGTGTCGGTGCACACCGAGGCGACGCACATCCCGTCCGGCTTCGAGGTCCCGATCGGCCAGCTCGAGATCGGCGGCTCGGTGCACGCGAAGGAGGTCGACCTCCCGGCCGGGGTCGAGCTCGCGACCGACGGCGACGCCGTTGTCGTGCACGTCCTCGCCGCGCCGACCGCCGAGCAGATGGAGGCCGACCTCGACACGACCGCTGCCGAGCCCGCCGCCGCGGCGGCCGAAGAGGCCGCCGGCACCGGCGACGTCGTACCCGAGACCGAGTCCGGCGAGGGCGGCCCGGCCGAGCCCGCGGACGCCGCGCCGGCCGAGTAATCCGAGTAGCCGCCGTGGGCGACCCGCCCTGGCTGGTCGTCGGGCTCGGCAATCCCGGCCCGGCCTACGTCGGCACCCGGCACAACGCCGGCTCGCTCGTCACCGACATCCTCGCCGACCGGGTCCACTCGCGGTTCAAGGCGCACAAGACCCGCAACGATGTGGTCGAGACGCGCTTCGGCGACGAGCGGGTCGTGCTCGCGCGGCCGCGGTCGTACATGAACGAGTCCGGCGGCCCGGTCGCCGGGCTGCTGACGTTCTTCAAGGTGCCCCTCGACCGGCTGGTCGCCGTCCACGACGAACTCGACCTGCCCTACGGCGCGCTGCGGTTGAAGTACGGCGGCGGCGACAACGGCCACAACGGGCTGAAGTCGTTGCGCCGCTCGCTCGGCAGCGGCGAGTTCTTCCGGGTCCGGGTCGGCATCGGCCGCCCGCCGGGCCGGCAGGATCCGGCCGACTGGGTGCTCAAGGACTTCTCCGCGGCCGAGCGCAAGGACCTCGACCTGCACCTGGAACGGGCGGCCGATGCGGTCGAGGCGCTGATCGCCGACGGCCTCGCGGCCGCACAGAACACCTACAACGACTGAACGGGTGGCGGCGCGGCCCCGGTAGCCTGGGAGTTCGCCCATGACCCTCGCCGGACTTCTCGACGCCACCCTTGCCGACCCCGCGTTGCGGCACGCGCTGGCGTCGGTCGGGCAACCGGATCTCGACGTCTCCGCGCCCGCCGGCCTGCGACCGATCGTCGTCGCAGCCCTTGCCGCGCGGGCCGATCGCCCGGTGCTCGCCGTGACCGCGACCAGCCGCGAGGCCGAGGATCTCGTCGAGGCGCTGTCGTCGTTCCTGCCGCCCGCGTCGGTGGTCGACTTCCCGGCCTGGGAGACGCTGCCGCACGAACGCCTCTCGCCCCGGCCGGACACCGTCGGCAAGCGGTTGGCCGTGCTCCGCCGGCTGCGCCATCCGCGCACCGACGACCCCGCGTCAGGTCCGGTCAACGTCGTCGTCGCGCCGGTCCGCAGCGTCCTGCAGCCGCAGGTGCCCGACCTCGGCGACCTCGAGCCGGTCGCGTTGCGCGCGGGCGACGAGACCGAGTTCGATGACGCCGTACGGCGCCTCGCCGGCATCGCGTACAACCGGGTCGACATGGTCGAACGGCGGGGCGAGTTCGCCGTCCGCGGCGGCATTCTCGACGTGTTCCCGCCGACCGAGGAACACCCGCTGCGGGTCGAGTTCTGGGGCGACAGCGTCGAAGAGGTGCGCTGGTTCCGCGTCGCCGACCAGCGCAGCCTGGAGGTGGCCGAGCACGGGCTGTGGGCGCCGCCGTGCCGCGAGCTGCTGCTCACCGACGACGTACGCGTGAACGCCCGCGTGCTTGCGGACAAGCACCCGCAACTCGCCGAGATGCTCGACAAGATTGCCGACGGCATCGCGGTCGAGGGGATGGAATCGCTCGCCCCGGTGCTCGTCGGCCGGCTCACGCTGCTGCTCGACGAGCTGCCGGCCGGCACGCACGTCGTGCTCTGCGATCCGGAGCGGGTCCGCGCCCGGGCGAGCGACCTCGTCCGGACCAGCGCCGAGTTCCTCGACGCGTCGTGGGCGGCCGCCGCGGGCGGCGGGCAGGCGCCGATCGACCTCGGCGCGGCGAGCCTGCGCACGTTGTCCGACGTCCGCGGCCACGCGCACGAACTCGGCCTGCCCTGGTGGAGCGTCTCGCCGTTCGTCGCAGACGTCGATATCGACGACACGTCGGTCGTGTCGTCGGCGACGGCGGTCGATTCCTATCGCGGCGACACCAAGCGCGCCCTCGACGACATCCGCGAGTGGGTGCGCTCGGGCTGGTCGGTCACGGTCGTCACCGAAGGCCACGGCCCGGCCGAACGATTGGTCGAGGTGCTTCGCGGCGAAGACATCGCGGCCCGGTTGGAGCCCTCGGTCGACGCGCCGCCCGCGGCCGGGACGGTCACCGTCTCGACCGGCTGCCTCGCGACCGGTTTCACGTCGGAATCGCTGAAGCTTGCCGTCGTCACCGAGACGGATCTCGCCGGGCAACGCAGTACGACGAAGGACATGCGGCGGCTGCCGAGCAAGCGCCGCAACGTCGTCGATCCCTTGGCGCTCAAGGCCGGTGACTACGTCGTGCACGAGCAGCACGGCGTCGGCCGCTACGTCGACATGGTCGCGCGCACCGTCGCCGGCGCGACCCGCGAGTACCTCGTGGTCGAGTACGCGCCGAGCAAGCGCGGCCAGCCGGGCGACCGGCTCTATGTCCCGACCGACGCGCTCGACCAGGTGACGCGGTACGTCGGCGGCGAGCATCCGACGCTGGACAAGATGGGCGGCGCCGACTGGCAGAAACGCAAGGGCCGCGCGCGCAAGGCCGTCCGTGAGATCGCGGCCGAGCTCATCCGGCTCTACGCCGCGCGGATGTCCGCGCCCGGTCACCAGTTCGGCCCGGACACACCGTGGCAGCGCGAGCTCGAAGACGCCTTCGCGTACGTCGAGACCCCGGATCAGCTCGCCGCGATCGACGAGGTCAAGGCCGACATGGAACAGCCGCATCCGATGGATCGCGTCATCTGCGGCGACGTCGGTTACGGCAAGACCGAGATCGCCGTACGGGCGGCGTTCAAAGCCGTGATGGACGGCAAGCAGGTCGCGGTGCTGGTGCCGACGACGTTGCTCTCGCAGCAGCACTACTCGACGTTCGCCGAACGGTTCGCGTCGTTCCCGGTGGCGGTGCGCGCGCTGTCGCGATTCCAGACCGACAAGGAGCAGCGGCAGATCCTCGAAGGGCTCGCCGACGGCAGCATCGACGTCGTCATCGGCACCCACCGGTTGTTGCAATCGTCGGTCGTGTTCAAAGACCTGGGTCTCGTCGTCGTCGACGAGGAGCAGCGATTCGGCGTCGAGCACAAGGAGTTCCTGAAGCGGATGCGCACGTCGGTCGACGTGCTGACGATGTCGGCGACACCGATCCCGCGGACGCTGGAGATGTCCATCACCGGCATCCGCGAGATGAGCGTCATGCAGACGCCGCCGGAGGAACGCCACCCGGTGCTGATGTTCGTCGGCGCGTACGACGAGAAGCAGATCGCCGCCGCGATCCGCCGCGAGCTGTTGCGCGACGGCCAGGTGTTCTACATCCACAACCGGGTCGAGTCGATCACGCGCGCGGCCGCACGGCTCGCCGATCTCGTGCCGGAGGCGCGGATCGCAACCGCGCACGGCCAGATGAACGAGCACGAGCTCGAACGGATCATGCTCGGCTTCTGGGAGAAGGACTTCGACGTCCTCGTCTGCACCACCATCGTCGAGAACGGTCTCGACGTGTCCAACGCGAACACGTTGATCGTCGAGCGCGGTGACCTGCTCGGGCTGTCGCAGTTGCATCAGTTGCGCGGGCGGGTCGGCCGCAGCCGCGACCGCGCGTATGCGTACTTCCTCTACCCGCCGGATCGCCCGCTGACCGAAGAAGCGCACGACCGGCTGGCGACCATCGCGCAGCACACCGATCTCGGTGCCGGCATGCACGTCGCGATGAAGGACCTCGAGATCCGCGGGGCCGGCAACCTGCTCGGCGGCGAGCAGTCCGGGCACATCGCCGCCGTCGGCTTCGATCTCTACGTCCGGCTGGTCGGCGAGGCGGTCGCCGAGTTCAAGGGCGAGAGCGACGAGCAGGTCGCGGAGGTCAAGGTCGAGCTGCCGGTCGACGCGCACCTGCCGCACGACTACATCCCGGGCGAGCGGCTGCGGCTGGAGGCGTACAAGAAGATCGCCGCCGCGCACACGGAGGCCGACCTCGACGCGGTTCGCGACGAGCTGCGCGACCGTTACGGCGAAGCGCCGGAGGCCGTGGACAACCTGCTCGCGGTCGCGGCATTCCGGGCGCATGCCCGCCGGTTCGGTCTGAGCGACGTCGCGACCCAGGGCAAGTACGTACGGTTCACGCCGCTGGTGCTGCGCGAGTCGCAGACCGTGCGGCTGCAGCGGCTGTATCCCGGCGCGATCCTCAAGCCGGCGACGAACACCGTGCTCGTACCCGCGCCGTTGACCGCGCGGGTCGGCGGGCAGCCGGTGCGGGACCGACCCTTGCTCGACTGGGCCCGCCAACTTCTGGATACCGTCGTGACCGACCTGGCCGCGATCGCCGCGGCACAAGCACAAGGAGAATGAGTACGTGCGCAAGCCCTGGACCCGCGTCCTCGCCGCCGTCGCCGGTGCGCTGATCGTCGGCGTGAGCGCGAGTGCCTGCACCAGCAGTCCGGGCGCCGCCGCGCTCGTCGGCGACGACCGCATCTCGGTGGACACGTTGCAGGCGTTCGTCAACCGCGCGCTCGCCGATCCGCAGGCCGCGCAGCAACTCGGCCAGGACCGGGCGAAGTTCACCCGCGACCAACTCGGCCGGCTCATCAACGACGTGCTGATCACGAAGATCGCGGCGCGCGACGGGATCGACGCGTCACCGGCCGACATCGACCAGCAGCTCTCGCAGTTCGCGCAGCAGGCCGGTGGGCAGGCGCAGCTCGACCAGCAGGCGGCGGCGGCCGGCATCCCGGTCAAGGACCTGCGCACGTTCATCCGCTACTTCGTGCTGCAGCAGAAGATCGCGGACCGGCTGATCGTCGACGTGCCGGTCAGCGACGCCGACCTGCAGGCGGCGTACCAGAAGAACATCGACTCCTACGACCAGGTGAACACCGCACACATCCTCGTCGCGACGAAGAAGCTCGCCGATTCGATCCTCGCGCAGGTGAAGGCGAACCCATCGCTGTTCGCCGCATTGGCGAAGAAATACTCGACCGATCCCGGCAGCAAGGACAAGGGCGGCAACCTCGGCTTCCAGCCCGCGTCGGGTCTGGTGAAACCCTTTGCGGACGCCATTTTCGCGGCCAAGCCGGGGACTTACCTCGAAGTGCACTCGCAGTTCGGCTGGCACGTCGTGCACGTGATCGCGCACCGCATCACGCCGCTCGCGCAAGTCGCGGATCAGCTCAAGGCGCAGATCCTGGCACCGAAGCGCCAGCAGTTGCTCGCGTCGGCGCTGACCGCGGAGAGCCGCAAGGACGGCGTGTATGTCAGCCCGCGCTACGGCACGTGGAACTCCGCCAACGGCACGGTCGCCCCGCTGTCGGGCAAGAGCGAGCTGAGCAGCCCGGCGCCCGGCTCGAGCAGCTGAGTCCGTGGCCGCGCGCCTGGTCCTGCTGATCACGAGCCCGCGGGTCGCGCCGGGGCTGCTGACCTACGACGCGTGGACGGCGCTTCGGTCCGGCGTCGTGATGACCCGCGATCAGGATCACCCGCAACGCGACGCGCTCGCTTCCGCGGGGATCGTGACCGAGGCCGTGGACCCGGAGCACTCACCGGTCGCGGTCGCCCGGCTGTTGCTCAACACCGCGCGCGAAGCGGGCACCGCGGTATGGCTCGCCGGCACCGGCGGTGACGACGACGTCGCGCATGCACTGGCCGAGCAGGGCGTGGCGGCGGCGGAGCGCGGTGAGCAGGTCGACCTCGAGGTCGTCTACGGCAGTTGGGACACACCCGGAGCCCGGCTGCTCGACGTCGTCGCGACGATGGATCGGCTCCGCTCGCCGGGTGGTTGCCCGTGGGATGCCGAGCAGACGCACGACTCGCTCGCGCCGTACCTGCTGGAAGAGGCGTACGAGGCGTTCCAGGCGATCGAGGACGGCGACTCGGCGGCGTTGCGCGAGGAACTCGGCGACGTGCTGCTGCAGGTCGCGTTCCATGCCCGGCTGGCCGAGGAGGCCGGCGAGGACGAGCGGTGGACGATCGACGACGTCGCCGCCGGTCTGGTCGACAAGCTGGTCCGGCGGCACCCGCACGTGTTCGGCGACCGTACGGTGTCCGGCGCCGACGAGGTGGTCGCGAACTGGGACGCGATCAAAGCCGCCGAGCGGGCCGGCAAGTCCAGCGTCGCCGGCGTACCGATGGCCGCGCCGGCGCTGACCCTGGCCGCGACGTTGCAGCGCAAAGCGGTCAAGCTCGGCGCCTCGACCGCGACCGCGGCTGGCGGCGACCTGGCCGCGCTCGTCGAGGACTGGACGGCGGACCCGAGCGCGGACGCAGCAGGCGCGTTGTTGTGGGCGGCGGTCGACGCGATGCGTGCGCATGACGTCGACGCCGAGTCGGCGTTACGGGCGAAGGCGCGCGAGTTCCGCGACCGGCTCGTCGCGGCCGAGCAGACCGACCGTTAGCTCGTCGACAGGCCGCAGTTGACCGGTTGCTTCGAGTCCACCGCGGTCGGCGCCGTCGTCGGCATCTTCTCCGTCGTCGGGAACTTCACGGTCGCGGTCACGGTGTCCGGCAACGCGCGGTAGTGGTCGATGACGACCGTGTACTTGTGCCCCGGGAACAGGTCACCCTCGATCACCAGTTCGCTGGTGCCGGCTCCGGTGGCGCACTGGCCGGGGGTGTCGCCGTTGTCCGGCACGACGTAGAGGTCGTAGTCCTCAACCGGGTACGTCCACGCGATCCGGACCGAGAACGGCGCCTTCTTGACGCCCTTGGCCGGCTTGTAGATGAAGGTGAACTTCGTGCACCGCGGGGGCGAGCAGTCCCAACGATCCGGACCGCCGAGGAGCTGGCTGATGTCCTTGTCGTTGTCCTGCGGTGTGGTGATCGTGTCCTTGAACGTCAGCGTTTTGGTCGCCTTGCCGTCGAGGGTCTTGTAGCTGGGGCCCTTGGCGTGCGCGGGCATGGTCGCGACGAGCGCAGCGGCTGCCGCGACGGCGAGGAACGGGCGGACGCGCATGGGAAACCCCTCCATATCGGTTGCGATGCGACATTCGACGCGTGGGCGTCATCTCCTCCCGCGGCGGGGCAACCGGGCCGCGCCCACGCTCGGCGATAGGGTTCGCGCCATGCCCACGATCGAGGCCCTCGCGGCACGCGAAATCCTCGACTCCCGCGGCAATCCGACCGTCGAGGTCGAGGTGTTGCTCGACGACGGTTCGGTCGGGCGGGCCGCGGTGCCCAGCGGCGCGTCGACCGGTGCGTTCGAAGCGGTCGAGAAGCGCGACGGCGGCGAACGGTACGGCGGCAAGGGCGTGCGGCACGCGGTCGCGTCGGTCGAAGACGACATCGCCCCGGAGATCCTCGGCTACGAGGCGACCGAGCAACGGCTGGTCGACCGGGCGCTGTGCGACCTCGACGGCACGCCGGACAAGAGCCGGCTCGGCGCGAACGCCGTCCTCGGGGTGTCCCTCGCGGTCGCGCGCGCGGCCGCGGACGCGAGCGAGCTGCCGCTGTTCCGGTACGTCGGCGGCTCGCACGCACACCTGCTGCCGGTGCCGATGATGAACATCCTCAACGGCGGCGCGCACGCCGACACCAACGTCGACATCCAGGAGTTCATGATCGCGCCGATCGGCGCGGCGACGTTCGGCGACGCGCTGCGGATGGGTGCGGAGGTCTACCACGCACTCAAGGCGGTGCTCAAGGGCCGCGGGCTCGCGACCGGGCTCGGCGACGAGGGCGGCTTCGCGCCCGACCTGCCGGCCAACCGCGAAGCACTCGACCTGATCCTCGAAGCGATCGGCAAGGCCGGTTACACCCCCGGCCGCGACGTCGCGCTCGCCCTGGACGTCGCGGCGAGCGAGTTCTTCGCCGACGGCGGCTACCGGTACGAGGGTGGGACGAGAAGCGCGGACGAGATGACGGCGTACTACGACGAGCTCGTCGGCACGTACCCGATCGTGTCGATCGAGGATCCGCTCGCCGAGGACGACTGGGGCGGCTGGCAACGGTTGACGGCGGTCCTCGGCGCGCGCGTGCAGCTCGTCGGCGACGACTTGTTCGTCACCAATCCGCGCCGGCTCGAGCGCGGTCTGGCCGAGCACACCGCCAACGCGTTGCTGGTCAAGGTCAACCAGATCGGCACGTTGTCGGAGACGCTGGACGCCGTGGATTTGGCGCACCGCAACGGTTATCGGTGCGTGATGAGCCATCGCTCCGGCGAGACCGAGGACACGACGATCGCCGACCTCGCGGTCGCGACCAACTGCGGCCAGATCAAGACCGGCGCGCCGGCGCGCAGCGAGCGGGTCGCGAAGTACAACCAGCTGTTGCGGATCGAAGAAGACCTCGAAGACGCCGCCCGCTACGCCGGCGCGGGCGCCTTCCCGCGCTTCGCCACCGTCGAGGGCCGGGTCTGACCGGATGCCCGGGCCACGCTCTCCCCGCGCGCCCGGCGCCCGCGGTGCCGGTGCTTCGCGGGTGCGCCGTTCCCGCGCCGCGCCGCCGGCCCGGACCGCACCGCCGGCCGCGCTTCGGCGACGCCGTACGACGCTGACCGCGCGGGCCGCCGTGCTGGCCGTTGCGGTGGCCTCGGTGGCGCTGGCGGTCGCGTTGCCGTTCAAGATCTGGCTGGCCCAACGTGGTCAGATCGCCGACCTGCGGGCGCAGACGAGAGCGCAGGAGCAACACGTCGCCGCGCTGCAGGCGCAGCAGCAGCGCTGGTCGGATCCGGCGTACATCGAACAGCAGGCCCGGCTGCGGCTGCACTACGTGCTGCCGGGGGAGAAGGCCTACGTCTATCTCGGCCCGAAGCCAGGGGCGGCGAAGCCGGCGACGGACACTCCGGTGGGGCCGGCCGTGACCGGGCCGTGGTACTCGCGGCTGTGGCAGACCGTGCAGATCGCCGGCACTCCGCACAAGTGACGTTCGGGCGCACGTGATCGACTCGCACGATCTGGCCGTCGTCGGCCGGCAGCTCGGCCGGCCGCCTCGCGCCAGCCGGTCGGTCGCGCACCGTTGCGCCTGCGGTCTGCCCGACGTCGTAGAGACCTCGCCGCGGCTCGAGGACGGCACGCCGTTCCCGACGCTGTACTACCTGACCTGCCCGCGCGCGACCGCGGCCGTCGGCCGGCTGGAGTCGTCCGGCATCATGCGCGAGATGACCGCGCGGCTGGCGACCGACGGCGATCTCGCCGCGGCCTACCGGCGTGCGCACGAGACGTACCTCGCCCGCCGCGACGCGATCGAGCCGTTGGGTACGACGGTGACGGCGGGCGGGATGCCGACCCGGGTCAAGTGCCTGCACGTGCTCGTCGCGCACGCGCTCGCGGCTGGGCCGGGCGTCAACCCGTTCGGCGACGAGACGCTCGCGCTGTTGCCGGAGTGGGGCGCCGGCGGGCCGTGCGTGCCGGAGGTGAGTTCGTCGTGACCAGGGTCGCGGCGCTCGACTGCGGCACGAATTCGTTGCGGTTGCTCATTTCCGACGTTGATGGCGGCGCGCTCACCGACGTCGTGCGAACCATGGAGATCGTCCGGTTGGGCGAGGGTGTCGATCGCACCGGTCGGTTCGCGACGGCGGCACTCGACCGGACGTTCGGTGTGCTGGAGCAGTACGCGAAAGCCATCGAGACGCACGGCGCCGAGCGGGTGCGGATGGTCGCGACCAGCGCGACCCGCGACGCTTCCAATCGCGACGACTTCCTGACCGGCGTACGGGAACGGCTCGGCGTCGATCCGGAAGTCGTGTCCGGCGACGAGGAGGCGGCGCTGTCGTTCGCCGGTGCGACGACCGAGTTACGCGGCACCGGCCGGTTCCCCTCGCCGTACGCGGTCTGCGACATCGGCGGTGGGTCGACGGAGTTCGTCGTCGGCGACGACAGCGGTGCCAAGGCCGCGCGGTCGGTCGACATCGGTTGCGTCCGGATGACGGAGCGGCACCTGCGCGACGACCCGCCGACCGCAGCACAGATCGCGGCCGCGACCGAGGACATCGACGCGGCGATCGCGCTCGCGGCCACGACGGTCCCGCTCGGCGACGCGCGCACCCTCGTCGGCCTGGCGGGATCGGTGACGACGGTCGCGGCGCTCGTGCTCGGACTGCCGGCGTACGACGCGGAGCGGATTCATCACTCGCGGCTGTCCGCGGGCCAGGTCGGCGAAACGGCGGCGTCGCTGCTCGCGATGACCCGCGCGCAGCGGGCCGCCCTCGGGCCGATGCATCCGGGCCGGGTCGACGTGATCGGTGCCGGCGCGCTGGTGCTCGACCGGGTCATGCGAGCCGGCGGGTTCGCCGAAGTGGTCGTCAGCGAGCACGACATCCTCGACGGGATCGCTCTGTCGCTGGTCGGTGCGGGATGGTAGTCGCGCCGGGCAGCGGCTGGCCGGGCGACCTCGCGAAAGCGTCGACGCCGGTGGCGACGAGCGCGGAGGACGTCCGCCGACTGGCCGGCAACGCGCCGTCGCTCGACCATCTCACCGCGCGGGTGACGGTGTGCCGGGCCTGCCCGCGCCTCGTCGCGTGGCGGGAGGCGTCGGCGGCGGACAAGCGCGCGGCGTTCAAGGACGAGCAGTACTGGGGCCGGCCGGTGCCCGGTTGGGGCGACCCGCGGGCGGCGATCGCTGTCGTGGGGCTGGCGCCGGCGGCGCACGGCGGCAACCGGACCGGGCGCATCTTCACCGGCGACCGCAGCGGCGACTGGCTGTTTGCGGCGTTGCACCGGGCCGGCTTCGCCCGCTACCCCACGTCGCTGCGCGCAGACGACGGTCAGCGGCTGACCGGCGTACGGGTCACCGCCGCGGTGCACTGTGCCCCGCCGGAGAACCGGCCGGCACCGGCCGAGCGCGACACCTGCCAGCCCTGGCTCGAACGCGAATTGGGCTTCCTGCACTCGACGCTGAAGGTCGTGATCACCCTCGGCGGGTTCGCCTGGCAGTCGACCTGGCCGGTGCTGCGTTCGCTCGGGTACGACGTTCCCGCCGCGCGGCCGGATTTCGGGCATCTGGCCGAAGTGCTGGTGCCCGGCGGGCTGCTGGTCCTCGGCTCGTACCACCCCAGCCAGCAAAACACGTTCACCGGCAAGCTCACCGAGCCGATGCTCGACGCCGTCTTCGCCCGGGCCGCCGACCACGCGGAACGCTGGCACTGACCATGTCTCAACACCGGCACTAGTCCGGATTGAACCGCCTTCCCAGGCTGGCCTGTGAGACCCGCCCGCATCGGCTGTTAACACCTGCCACTTGAGTTCGGATCCCCTTACCCACCGTCTGACTTGTCACAACGATGGTGAAGTGTCCGATTTTTTTTTTCGAAATCGGGCGTTGATTACTCCAAAGGGGGTAGCGCGGTTACTCCAAATGGCCCAACATGGAGTCCGTCCAGGGCTCCATCGGGGAGGTGGGCAAGATGCAGTACGGTAACGTTGGCTGGGGTTGATAGGCCCTAGCAGCAGAGAACTGCCGAGGGGCTGAGAGTCGGCGGCGCTACGCCGAGTCTCAGCCTCTTGACATGTCCGGGCCAGGCCTGAAGTTGTCAGCAGCTGATGTCGCTCTATAGCCGCCTCACGTGCTGACAAGTCACCCGTGACATTTATGGCGCTCGCGAGTGCTGCGGGTGTGCGCCGTGCCGGGTGAGTTGATCCAGTTACTGAGGCGGGGCTTCGCCGGCCCGTACCCGCGGCAGCAGCCAGTCGGTGGCCGCCGCCTCTGTCATCGGGCGACCGTAGAAGTAGCCCTGCACCTGCGACACCCCGAGCGACTCCAGGGCATATGCCTGCGAGGCCTGCTCGACGCCCTCCGCCACGGTCGTGAGCCCGAGGGATTCGCACAACTCGACCACGGCGCGCACGACCGCCCGGTCGGCGCCGTCGCCGTCGACGTGATCCACGAACGCCTTGTCGATCTTGACTTCGTGCACGGGCAGGCCGCGCAGTTGGTGCAGCGACGAGTAGCCGGTGCCGAAGTCGTCGATGGACAGCCGTACGCCGAGCGAGCGCAGTTGCAGGAGTACGTCGAGGCTGCGGGCCGGGTTCTCCATAACGCTGCTCTCGGTGATCTCGAGCGTGAGCCAGCGCGGTTCGACCCCGGACGCCGTGAGCATCGCGGCAACCTGCCCGACCAGTACGGGATCGTCGAGGCTGCGGGCCGAGATGTTGACCGCGACGCCGATGAACCGGCCGGCGTCGTGCCAGCGGCGCAGCGCGTCGAGGGAGAGCCGCAACACGTTGCTGGTGAGCGCGCTGATCAGGCCGCTCGCCTCGGCCAGCGGGACGAACTCGACCGGCGAGACCGCACCGAGCTCGGGGTGCCGCCAGCGGACCAGAGCCTCGAATCCGGCGACGTCGCCGCTGCCGAGCTTGATCTTCGGCTGGAACTCGACCCGCAACTCGTTGTTAGCCAGTCCCTGCCGCAGCCCGGCCAGCACGTTCAGCCGGCGGCTGCCGTCGCGTTCGAGGGTGGGTTCCCACTCGGAGATGCCACTCGAGCTGCCCTTGGCGTCGGTCATCGCCATCTCGGCCCGGCGCAACAGCGTCGCGGCGTCGCTGCCGTGCTCGGGCGCACGGGACATGCCGATCGTGATCCGAAGATCCGCGCTGACGTTCTCGAACCGGATCGGGCCGTCGACGCGGGACTTCACCGCGAGTGCGGCCAGCCGGGCGACCTCGCCGCCGGCATGCCCGGGAATCGCCAACGCGAACTGGTCGCCGCCGACCCGGGACACCAACGCGCCATGTGTCGGCGCGCTTTCGAGCCGGCGCGCCACCTCGATGAGGATCGCGTCGCCCGCGTCGTGGCCCAACGTGTCGTTGATCTCGTGGAACCGGTCGATGTCGAGCAGCAGCAAGACGCCGCCGGTGGAACCGTCGAGCATCGTCGCGAGGAACGCGCGCAAGCTGTCGAGGTTGGCGAGATTCGTCAGGCTGTCCCGGGTGGCTGCGCGGCGCAGGCTCTCGACGAGCCGGCCCTTCTCCAGCGCGGCGGAAAGCTGATCGGCGGCGGCTTCCAGCAACCGGAAGTCGGACTTGTCGAACGATCCGATGTCGCCGGAGCGATTGTGCGCAGTCAGCAATGCGAGTGGGCGGTCTTCGCTGCCGACCGGCACCGCCATGCGGTCGTCCTCGCGTCGCGTTCGCTGCGCGACCAGCCGCCGGGCCGGTCGCATGACACTCGCGGTCGAGGTCGTCAGCACCGAACGGCTGACCGCGTCGAGTTCGCGTTCGACGACCTCGATGCCTTCGCCCTCTTGTCGTTCGAAAACCGTGACCACCGTTGCGAACTCGGGGTCGTCGCCGAGCATCGCGAGTTCCAGTGACTCCGCCCTGATGATGCGGCGCAACTGCGTGAGTGCGGGCGCGAGGTCTGAAGGATCGGCGGCGATAGGGCCGAGTTCGCGCGCGACGGCGTACAGCTTGTCCAACGCTGCGTGCCGGTCGGCGAGCCGGTGGTACATGCGGAACGCGGTGATCGAAAGTACGACGAACACGGTGATCGCCCACGCCGTGTTGACGTCGTACGAAAGGGCGCTCGCCGTGCACAGCGCGAGGAAGGTGTTGATGAGACCGGTGCCGGTCGACACGGCGGCGAGTTGCGCGTTCTGGCTGACTTTCCAGCTGCCTTCACTGAGCTTTACGACGAACATGACGAGCAGCAGCGAACTCAAGGCATCGACGACGACCGCAGCGAATGTCGCGGGCCACGCGCCGACGTGCACGCCTTCGCCGTGGTGCCAAAGCAGGCGGAAGGCCGCGATGACCACCGTCGTGTGCACGGCGATGGCAGCGACGTTGTAGAGGATGCGGATCAACGATTGGCGCCGAACAACTGCGTAGGCGAAGACGACGGCGGCGCATCGGATCATTACAAGTTGCAGCGGGCTCAGGAAGAACAGACCGAGCACGAGCGGTACGTCGGCGAGTTGCACCGACCACGGCTGTCGGCGGAACACGAAGTGCAAGGGCGCGCTGACTGCGATGACGAAAAGTAGCGCCAGCCACCAAGCCGGGAGATGGATGTCGATCGCCGGCGGTTTGCCGGCGAGAAGGCGCATGGCGACGACAGCCGCCAGCGAAAGGGCGGCAATGTACAGCCACACCTTCGACTGCGGCCGAACGCTGCGACGCCTCAGCATCTGGCCCTCGTCTTCGGTCTGCTCGGTCGCTTGCTTCGGCGCAACCGGCGCGGACCTTGATCGGAACCCGGGCAACGAGATGATGCAAATCAGTCCGAATGCGGGCAGACAGACGTCGGCGACACCGATCGCAGGGCCCATGTGCTGCGCGATGAGCCCGCACAGCAACGCGCCCGAGGCCTGGCCCATCGCGACCACTGCCGCCGCGACGCCGAAGGCCCGGCCGCGAAGCGCGCGCGACACCGCGGCGACGAACACCCGGTTGGCGACGATCTGCACGGCGCTCGACGCGCCGCCGACGAACCAGATGAGCCCGGCGATCACCGGCGGCGGATTGAACGCGGTCGTCGCAAGGATGCCGGGTGTCGCAAGCGCGAGCGGCAACATCAATCGCTCGGCCTGCTCGGGCGCGAGAACACGGCCGAGGACGATTGCACCGATGCACACGCCGAGTTGCATCGCCGCGACCAGCAGACCGGCGACGGTCAGGCCGTTGCCGTGCGCCGCGGCGTACGGAACGGCGATGGCCGTCGTCGTCAGCACCGAAGCGATGACGAGCGCGGACGTCAGGACGAGCCAGCGCAGGCGCCCATTGGAGAACACGATCGAGGCGCCTTCGCGCAGGTCGCTCCAGACGTGCACCCCGCCGCCGCGGCTGTCCGCGGCCGGCCGCAAGGCGACCATGCGCAGGACGATGAGCGCGGACGCGGCGAACGTCAGCGCGTCGGCGATGATCGACGTCCGTACGCCGATGAACCCGACGATCGCGCCACCGACGCCGAAGCCCATCACCGAGCCGAACTGGCTCGTGGTGTTGGACAGCGTCGACGCGACGGCATAGTGCTCGCCTTCGCCCAGGACGTCGGGCAACAGCGAGGCGCGCGCAGTCGTGAACGGCGGCTCGAGCAGCGCGACGAGGAACAACACGACGAGCAGCGCCGGGAGCGCCAGCCCGGGAATCGCGAGGACGAGCACCAGGCCGACCCGGGCGAGGTCGCAGGCGATCATCACGTTGCGGCGCGGCAGCCGGTCGGCGTACCCGGCCAGCAACGGCCCGCCGAACGCCCAGGGCAGGTACGAGAGCGCGAACGTGAGCGCGGTCAGCAGTGGTGAGTGCGAACGGTGGTAGACGAGCCCGGCGACGGCGAGCCGAGCGAGCTGGTCACCGATGACCGAGAGGGCTTGCGCGATGTACATCGCGCGGAACTCGGGGTTGGCGAGGACGTCACCGAACGTGACCCGTCGAGCCGACCCCTCTGCCGACACCAACCCCCCTCATGGGGACATAGATAACGGATTTAGTGTCCCATCGGTAACCCGCCGTAACCGGGATTGAGCCGACTTCCACCGCAGCGTTCCGGGGCCGGTGCCCGTGCGTAGCCTCGGCCCCATGACCCGCCCGCCCAAGTCGCGCCCGCAGAGACCGCACATCCTGGTCGTCGGCGGAGGTTACGTCGGCATGTACACCGCGCTGCGGCTGCAGCGCCGGCTGCGCGCGGACGAGGCGTCGATCACCGTCGTCGATCCGCAGTCGTACATGACGTATCAGCCGTTCCTGCCGGAGGCCGGCGCCGGAAACCTCGAGCCGCGTCACGTCGTCGTCCCGCTGCGCCGGGTGCTGCGCCGCTGCCAGGTCCTCGGCGGCCGGATCACCGCGATCGACCACGCCCGCCGGACCGCGCGGT
>JAICXQ010000085.1 GCA_025980325.1 Frankiales bacterium | reverse complement strand
GCCGCCCCCCCCCCGGGGCCGCCCGGGCCCCCGGCCCCGCCCCCACCCCTCCCCGGCGGCGGGTCGGGGTGGGGCCGGGCCCCCCCGGGCCTTCACCCCCCCCACGACCTCTACACGACGACGCGCAGGATCTCTTCCAGCGTCGTGACGCCGCCGAGGACCTTGGCCATGCCGTCGTCGCGCAGCGTCAACATGCCTTGCTCGCGTGCGACTTGGCCGATCGTGACCGCCGAGGCGCGCTCGACCGCGAGCCGTTCGATCTCCTCGCTCACCGGCATGACCTCGTGCAACGCGAGCCGGCCGCGGTAGCCGGTCTTCGCGCACGCGGAGCAGCCGACCGCGCGGTAGAGCGTCGGCAGCGGCTCGCCCTCCTGCCAGGGGAAGCGCGCCTGGCGCAAGGTTTCCGCCTCGGGGGTGTAGGCCTCGCGGCACTTCGCGCACAGCCGCCGGGCGAGACGCTGGGCGAGGATGCAGTCGAGCGCGGAGCCGACGAGGAACGGCTCGATGCCCATCTCGACCAGCCGGGTTATGGCGCTCGGCGCGTCGTTCGTGTGCAGCGTCGAGAGCACGAGGTGACCGGTGAGAGCGGCTTCGATCGCGATCTGCGCGGTCTCGTGGTCGCGGACCTCACCGATGAGGACGACGTCGGGGTCCGACCGCAGGATGGATCGCAGCGCGCTGGCGAAGGACAGACCGGCCTTCACGTTGGTCTGCACCTGGTTGATCCCGGGGATGCGGTACTCGACCGGGTCCTCGACGGTGATGACGTTGATCTCCGGCTTGGACACGATGTTCAACGTCGCGTAGAGCGTCGTGGACTTGCCCGAACCGGTCGGGCCGGTGACGAGGATCATCCCGTACGGCTTGGTGAAACTGACGGCGTACCGCTCGTAGTTCTCGTCCCGGAAGCCGAGGTCGGAGAGCTTGAGCATGGCGGTGCTGTTGTCGAGCACCCGCATGACGACCTTCTCGCCCCACACCGTCGGCAGGGTGGCGACCCGCAGGTCGATCTTCTTCTGGTTCACCGTGACCGACAGCCGGCCGTCCTGCGGGATCCGGCGTTCGGCGATGTTGATGTCGGCCATGATCTTCAGTCGGCTGATGACGCCGGACTGGATGTTCTTGGGCGAGCGCATGATCTCGTGCAGCACGCCGTCGATCCGGAACCGCACGCGCAGGTCGCGCTCGGTCGGCTCGATATGGATGTCGGAGGCGCGGTCCTGGATCGCCTGCGTGATCAGCAGGTTGACGAACTTGACGATCGGCGCGTCTTCGACGACGTCCTTCAGCGTGCTGAGGTCGTCGTCCTCGTCGGTATTGTCGAGCGCCATCGTGAGGTCGTCGAGGTCGCCGTCGGCGCGGTGCACCCGGTTGATCGCCGCGGTGACGTCGGCCTTCGTGGCGACGACGGGCTTGACCTCGGCGCCGGTGAGCGAGCGGATGTCGTCGATCGCGAAGACGTTGGCCGGGTCGGACATCGCCACCAGCAGCCGGCCGTCCTCGTAGCCGATCGGCAGCGCGTTGTACCGGCGGCAGACGGCGGGCGGCACCGACGCGACGGCGGCACCGTCGAGCGGGAAGTCGCTGAGGTCGACGAACTTCAGCCCGATCTGCTGCGCGAGGGCGGCGACGAGCTGGGCTTCGGTGAGCACGCCGCGCTCGACGAGGACGCGACCGAGCGCCCGTCCGGCCCGCTGGTGTTCCTCGAACGCGGCCGACAGCTGCTCCTGCGTGACCAGCCCGCCCTCGAGCAGGATGTCACCGAGCTGTTTCACCGCACTCCTCCATTGCCGGGTCCTCGGATAGTCCTCGACCGGTTTGGCCCAATGCTTGACCGGCGACTCCGGCCGCGGAATCGGCGTCCGGCGCCGGCGATCCACGCCGGTTTGCGCACGATGTCCTAGGTCAGGTCGCGCGCGATCACGTCGGCGACCGTCTTCAACGCCACGGCGCTCGGATGCGTCGCCGCCAGCTCGAGCTCGGTCCCGTCGGCGAACCCGAGCCGTACGGCCGGATCGGGAGGCGGTGGCACGGCCGCCTGCGCCCAGCCCGAGTGCCGGGGCACGTACGGATCCTGCGCGGCGACGCGCCGGCGGCGCCGGAACAGCCTCATGGGCTCAGGCCTGAGCGGCCGCGGCGCCGTCCAACGTCTCGACGACGGCGTACAGCAGAGCCAGCAGGACCGATTTCACCGACTCGCGGTCGGTCGCGTCGCACGGCACGACCGGAACGTCGGGGTCGAGGTCGAGCGTCTTGCGGATGCGTTCCTCCTCGGCCTCGTCCATGCCCTCGGCCCGGTTGAGCCCGACCACGAACGGCACCCGCGCCATCCGCCGGAACGCGTCGAGGATGCCGACGGCTTCGTCGAGCGAGTCGGGCCGGGTGGCGTCGACGAGCAATACGTAGCCGAGCATCCCCTCGCCGAGGATCTCCCACATGAAGTCGAACCGGTCCTGGCCCGGCGTACCGAACAGGTAGAGCACGAGGTCGCGGTCGATCGTGATCCGGCCGAAGTCCATCGCGACGGTCGTGTCGCTCTTGCGCGAGCGCGTCTCGTCGGTGATGCCCTTTTCCGTTGACAGCACGGTGATTTCGCTGATCGTGCGGATCAGGGTCGTCTTGCCGGCCGCGAACGGCCCGGTCACGACGATCTTGACGGCGGTGCCGGCCGTCCGGCGGCGGATGCGGTTCGTCGTGCTCATGTCACAGCCCCCGCACGCCGGCGATGAGACGGAGGAGCAAGCTCTTGTTCACGCTCGGGTCCCGTTCGATGTACGACGCCGCCGCGGGTGTCGGTGCGGGCGCGCCGCCGGCAACGGCAGCGACAGCGGGCATCGGCTCCTCCGGGTGTTCCGGTTGACGCGCGGGGCGGAAGGGCTCCGGCCGCTTCGGGGTGATCTCGGCTCTGCCGGCCTTGGTCGGGGCCGCCGCGATCCGGTGGACCGCGGCGACGGGCGCAGCGTCCTCCGGGTCGCCCTCTTCCTCGTCGTCGTCGTCGTCTTCGCTGTCGTCCATGACGACCTCTTCGACGACGACCGCAGCGGGCGGGACCGGGGGTGCGGCCGCCGCCGTACCGGTGCTGCCTTCGAGCCGGGCGAGCAGGTCGTGCCGGCGGTTGAGCGAGGCGGATTCGTCGGTGTCGGCGTCCGCGATCCGCAGCAGGCCGCGCTCGACGAGTTCGGCGAGCGAGGACGCGACCGAGAACTCGCCGCGGCCGGCGAGGCCGACGATCGCGGCGACGGTACGGCGGCCGTCGACGAGCGCGAGCAGGCTCCACTCGTCGCGCGAGAGCACCGGATCTGCGTTGGGATTGCTGGAAATCGCGAGTACGGACTGCGGTGACGGCAGCGTCGTCGCGACGTTGCCCCACTGCTCGAGCCGGCGGCGCGCCTCGGCGACGACGTCGTCGACCTGGCGGGAGACGCCGACGTCGTCGGGGTTCGGCTCGTCGATGACGAACGCGAAGTCGCCGTCGGGCCAGCGGAGCAGGTCGAAGACGGTGTCGACGACGTGCTCGGCACCGATGTCGTGCAACGCACCCTCGTCGATCGCCGCGTCCTGTTGCAGGGCACGGACGACGCCGAGGCCCTCCTCGGCGAGCGATCGGTCGACCGCGCCGGCCAGCGCGTCGTCGGTGACGAGACCGGAACCGACCACCCGGCGGGCGAAGGTCTGCCGGCTCACGTCGGAGGCGCCACCGGTCAGCGCGCCGGTGGTGAACCACACGACGCCATGCGCACCGGGTCGACGCAGATGCAACCCGCCGGTCTTCTTCGTCATGCTCAGCAGGGCGAAGATGTCCGGCAGGCTGAAGGCGTCGAGCGAGCCCTCGAGTCTCACGGCAGCCTCAAAATGGTTGCGTTAGTTGGTGTTTCAGGACCAGGTCGTCTGCTCGGCACCGGCAATGCCGTTGGCGGCAGGACCCTCGGGCAGGTAAGACGGCCACGCCGTCTCCGACGAAGCGGGCGCGTACGTCGCGGCCGGCTCGGCGTAGGTCGGCTCGGTGTACGACGGAACCGCGTCGTACGAAGGAGCGGCGTAGGCGGCGTCGTACGAAGGCGCTGCTGCGACCGGCTCGGGTTCGGGATCGGCCTGGCGCAGCACACCGGCGACGGATTCCGCGGCGCGGCGTACCTCGTAGAGCATCATGCCGACCTTGGCGCCCTTGGCGGCGACGGCGACCAGCACGGCCTCGTCGTCGCACGAGACGAGGAAGACGGTGCCGGAATCGCCCTCGATGTAGACCTGGTTGAGACCACCGCGGCCGAGGCCCTCGGCGGCGCGCTCACCGAGGCTGAGCAGCGCGGCGCTCATCGCGGCGACGCGGTCCTCGTCCATCGTGGCGGGCAGCGCGCTGGCCATCGGCAGGCCGTCGAACGACACGACCGCGGCCGCCTCGACCTCCGGGGCCTGCGCCAGCAGGGCGGCGATCGCGCGGTCGAGCAGGCCGGAGCGGCTCGTGGGGTCGGACATGGTGGGCACCTCTCTGACACTCTCTGACACGCCGCGCCCAGTCGTCGGGTTTGCGGCCTGTCCATCCCATCGGCGCGAGGTGGCGAGGGCTTGAACAGCCCGATGTCCGGTTTACGCCCTCGCGGGCAAGGGGGGTCAAGCGCCCGGCAAGGCGGCGCGCATCGCTGCGACCGGCGGCTCCTGCCCGGTCATCAGCTTCACCTGGTGCGCGGCCTGGGCCACCAGCAACTCGAGGCCGCCGACCACCGCACCGCCCGCCGCTGCCCACGCGGCCGCGAGCGGGGTCGGCCACGGCGCGTAGACGACGTCGAACAGGAACCGGCCGGACATGTCGGCAAGCGACCCCGCCAGCGAGTCCGCCGCGCCGGCCGGAACCGTCGACACCACCAGCCGAGCGTCGAGCGTCTCGGGCCACGGCTCGACGTCGACCACGAGGCCACGTCCGGCCGCGAGCGACAGCAGGTCGGCGGCAGCCGCCGGCCGCCGCGCCCGTACCACGACGTGCGTGACACCGATCGACGCGAGCGCGACCACGGCAGACGCGGCGGTCGCGCCGGCTCCGAGCACGGTCGCCTGATCCGGTACGTCGATCCCGGCGAGTGCGTCGACCATCCCGGGCACGTCGGTGTTGAACCCCGACCAGGCGCCGGCGAACAACACGGTGTTCGCGGCACCGATCTCCGTCACCAGCGGCTCGGCCGTCGCGAGCATCGGCACGACGGCCTGCTTCAACGGCATCGTCAACGAGACACCGGCCAAACCCTCGTCGTCGAGCGACCGCAGCACGCCACCCAACTCGACCGGAGAACATTCGATCGCGCGGTACGTCCAGTCGGCGAGCCCCAACGCGTCGTACGCGGCTCGATGCAACACCGGCGAGAGCGAGTGCGCGATCGGCGAGCCCAGCACCGCCGCGCCGGACCGGCTCACTGCACGCCGTTCCGGCGGCTCTCCGCGACCAGTTTCTGGAACTCCGCATCGGTGCGCGCGAACGCCGCGTGGCCCTGCTTGTCGATCGTCACGAAGTACAGGTAGTCGCCGACCGAGGGATGCAGCACCGCGCGTAACGCCAGCCCGCCCGGCGACGCGATCGGCGTCGGCGGCAACCCGCCGTGCAAGCGCGTGTTGTACGGCGAATTGATTCTCAGGTCACTCGCCGTCAGCGGTCCGTAGCCGAGCGGCTTGAGGTAAAACAACGTCGCGTCCGAGCCGAGGGTCATCTTGCGCGCGAGCCGGTTGTCGAAGACCTCCGCGATCGTCGGGAAGTCCTGGTCCAGCCGGCCTTCGCGCTGCACGATCGACGCGAGCGTGAGGACGGCGTACGGCGACATGTGCCGCGCGGCCGCGGCGGCGACGAGATCGAGCGCCGCCGCCTCCTGGTTGAACCGCGTCACCATCGCCTTGAGCGCGGTCGTCGCGGTCGTGTTCGGCGGGAAGTCGTACGTCGCCGGGAACAGGAATCCTTCGAGCGAATGTCCGCGACCCCATGCCGGCACCCCGAGCGCGACTGGATCCGCAGCCGCGTTCTTCAACGATTGCAACGAAATATGCGCCTTCGTCGACAATGCGAGCAGGATGGCGTCCATCCGCATGCCCTCGGTGATCGTCACCCGATCCGCGACGACCGACGACGGATTGAGCATCAGCGACAACGCCAGCGACGCCTTCATGTGCTTGTGCAGCCGGTAGAAACCCGGTCCGATCAGCCGGGCGCGATCGTTCGCATCCGCTGCGGCGGTGAACGCACCCACGCTCTCCACCACGCCGGCGTGCTGCAAGCGCTCGCCGATCCGCGAGAGCGTGTCGCCGTCGTGCACCTCGACGACGACGCTGCCCGACCCTTCGCCGGAGTAGTCCGCCGACGCCCCGAACAGGCTGCGCAAGCCGTCGACGCCGCGCACCACGCCGACGACACCGACGACGACCGCGGCGACGAGGACCGTCGAGAGGACCAGCACCACAATCCGGCGGACCGTGTAGTTCGGCCGCGACTCGTCGGCGGTCTCCAGCCCGATGTCGAGGTCGTCGATCATCGGATCAACACATGGTCTCCGGCCGGCTCCCCCGTCGCGCGCTCCCGATCGAGCGCAGCGTCGAGCAGGACGACGGCCGCGGCCGCGTCGACGGTGGCACGTGACGACCGCGCGCTGCGGCCGGCCGCCCGCAGGCCACGGGTCGCGGTCACCGTGGTCAGCCGTTCGTCGACGAGCCGGACCGGCACCGGTGCGATCCGGCGTGCGAGCGCGGCGGCGTACCCGCGCGCGTCGCGGGTCGACGCCGAGTCACCACCGCGCAACGTCCGCGGCAAGCCGACCACGACCTCGACCGCCTCGCGTTCCGCGATCAGCGCCGCCAGCTCGTCGAGATCCGATCCGTTGCGCAGGTCGCGCCGGATGACCGTGACCGGGCTGGCGAGCGAACCGCTCGGATCGCTCGCGGCGACACCGACCCGTACCGTTCCGACGTCGACGGCGACGCGCACCCCGGCTCGGAACTCCCCTTGACCGTCCATAGGGTCCACGGCACTCACCCGTTGCCGGTGACCCGCTCGCCGACTCGATGGCGCACCGCGGCCAGCGCGTCGTCGACCGCATCCGGCTTGCTGCCGCCGCCCTGCGCGACGTCGTCCTTGCCGCCGCCACCGCCGCCGAGAACGGTCGCGGCGACCCGGACGAGGTCACCGGCGGCGAGGCCCCAGTCGCGGCCCTTCTCGTTGACCGCGACCGCGATCGCCGGCTTGGCATCGGTCACGGCGACGACCGCGACGACCGCCGGGCGGTCGGCCGTCATCCGGCCGCGTACGTCGAGAGCGAGCTTGCGCAGGTCGTCGCCGGCCGTGCCGTCCGCAGCGCGATGCGCGACCACCGAGACACCGAACTCGTCGATCGCGGACGCAGCGAGCTCGCCCGCCTGGTTGAGCACACCGGCCGCGCGAACGCGGTCGAGCTCCTTCTCCAGCTCGCGCAGCCGGGTGAGCGTCGCGTGGATCCGCTCGACGAGCTCCTCCGGCCGCGCTTTCAAGGCCTCGGTGAGCTGGCTGACGAGCGCGTGCTCGCGGGCGAGGTGACGGAATGCGTCCGCACCGACGAGACCTTCGACCCGGCGTACGCCCTGGCCGATCGAGGATTCGTGCAGCAGCTTCACCAGCCCGAGCTGGGTCGAGCGCGCCGCATGCGTGCCGCCGCACAGTTCGCGCGCGTACTCACCGACCTCGACGACGCGCACGGCCTCGCCGTACTTCTCGCCGAACAACGCGAGCGCGCCGATCCGCCGCGCCTCGTCCTGGGTCGTGACGAACGCGCGGATCGGCAGGTCCTCGAGCAGGATGGTGTTGACCTCGGCCTCGACGTCGGCGAGAACGCTGTCCGGCACCGCACCCGGCGAGGAGAAGTCGAACCGGAACCGGCCCGCGTCGTTGAGCGAGCCCGCCTGCGCGGCCTGCTCCCCCAGCGCGCTGCGGATCGCCTGGTGCACGAGGTGAGTAGCGGTATGGGCCCGGGACACCGCTTTTCGTCGTTCGACATCGACGAGTGCTTGCGCCTGGCTCCCGGTGACGACCTCTCCGGAGAGCACCCGGCCGCGGTGAACGACGAGGTCCGGCAACGGTTTCTGCGCGTCGTGGATCTGCACGACCGCGCCGTCGGCGAGCCGGATGACGCCGTGGTCGGCGAGCTGGCCGCCGGCCTCGGCGTAGAACGGCGTGCGGTCGAGCACCAGCTCGACGTCGGCGCCCTCGGTGGCGATGTCCACCGCGATGCCCTCGACCAGCAGGCCGCGGACGACCGCTTCGCTCTCGACTTCGAGATAGCCGGTGAACGTCGACGACCCGGCCGAGTCGAGCAGGCTGCGGTACACCGTCACGTTGGCGTGCCCGGTCTTGCGTTCCTGCGCGTCGCGTTTCGCCCGCTGCCGCTGCTCGTCCATCAGCCGGCGGAAGCCTTCTTCGTCGACCGACAGGCCCTGCTCGCGGGCCATCTCCAAGGTGAGGTCGATCGGGAAGCCGTACGTGTCGTGCAGCGCGAACGCCTCCGCACCCGGCAGCTGCGACTCGCCGCGCTCGCGGACGTCACCGATCGCCTTGTCGAACAGCGCCGACCCGGTCCGCAACGTGGCGAGGAATGCCTCTTCTTCTTGTGCCGCAACGGCTTCGATGCGTACCTGGTCGCTGCGCAACTCGGGGTAGGACTCCCCCATCGCCGTGCAGGTCAACGCGACGAGCTCGGTCAACGCCGGCCGATCCGCACCGAGCAGTCGCAGGTTGCGCACCACCCGGCGGAGCATCCGGCGCAGGACGTAGCCGCGGCCTTCGTTGCCCGGCACGACGCCGTCGGCGATCAGCATCGCCGTCGTCCGGGTGTGGTCGGCGACGACGCGCAGCCGTACGTCGGACTTCACGTCCTCGCCGTACGGCGCTCCGGTGATCTCGCCGGCCCGGTCGATCAACGGGCGCAACAGATCCGTCTCGTAGATGTTGTCGACGCCTTGCAGGAGCACCGCCATCCGTTCGAGGCCCATGCCGGTGTCGATGTTCTTCGCCGGCAGGTCGCCCGCGATGTCGAAGTCGGCCTTGCTGCGCACCGCGGCGAGGTCGTCCTGCATGAACACGAGGTTCCAGACTTCGAGGTAGCGCTCCTCGTCGACGACCGGCCCGCCCTCCCGACCGTACGACGGGCCGCGGTCGAAGTAGATCTCCGAGCACGGGCCGCCCGGACCGGGCACGCCCATGTGCCAGTAGTTGTCTTCGTAGCCGCGGCGCTGGACCCGTTCCGGCGGCAGCCCGACGACGCGGGTCCAGATGTCGAACGCCTCGCCGTCGGTGTCGAAGACCGTCGCCCACAACCGGTCCGGATCGAAGCCGAATCCGCCGTCGTCACGCGAGGTCGTCAGCAGCTCCCACGCGAGCGGGATCGCACCTTCCTTGAAGTAGTCGCCGAAGGAGAAGTTGCCGGTCATCTGGAAGAACGACAGGTGGCGGGTCGTCGTCCCGACGATGTCGATGTCGACGGTCCGCACGACCTTCTGCACGCTGGTCGCCCGCGGGTACGGCGCCGGCGCCTGGCCGAGGAAGTACGGCTTGAACGGCACCATGCCGGCGTTGACCAGCAGCAGCGTCGGATCGTCGGCGATCAGCGACGCCGACGGGACGACCGTGTGCCCGTTGCGCTCGAAGAAGCTCAGGAAGCGCGACCGGATCTCCGCGGACTTCATCGCACCGACCTGATCCGACTCGGCGGCGCTTCGACATCCTCGTGGTCGAGGCCGAGCGCGTGCCGCAGCTCGTCCTCGCGCGCGGCGGCGAGGGCCTGCACCTCGGCCCACCACAACGCGATCCGCTCGCCGGCGCCGCCGAGCTGGCCGGCCACGCCTTCGGGCGTCCACCGGTTCAGCGCGGCCGAGGCGCGGCGGACCACGAGCACGCCCGCGGTCGCGCCGAGAGCGACGTAGAACAACCGCCTCATGCCTTCTTCCCCCGTTGGCGTTCGGCCTTCATCTCGCGCTTCACCCGCCGCTTGACTTCGTCCTCGCGCTTCTCGCTCATCGCCCGGCGGACGCCGTAGGAGAACGCGGCGACCTTGATGACCGGCGAACCGAGGGTCGCGGCGAAGACCGACGTCAGCGCGGAGACGTTCGCGGACGCGCTCTGCACGTTGGCCGTGATCGCGTCGACCCGCTCGAGCTCGGCGTTGATGTGCACGACCGACGTCGTCACTTCGCCGAGCAGCGGCACCGTCTGGTCGGTCACGCCGGCAACGAGCTTGCCGGTCTCGCCGACGACCTTGCCGAGCTTGACGAGGACGTAACCGATGAAGCAGACGAGTACGCCCCAGAAGACCGCGACGATGAGACCCGCGACCTCGCCGCCGGACAAGCCGCTCGCCAACGTCCTCATCAGTCGCCCTGCTCCTCTATCTGGCCGCGTACGGCGCCGCGCAGCGCGGCCAGCCGGGCCGCGATCGTCCGCTCGGCACCCCGGTCGGCGGGGTGGTAATAGTCCCGGCCGGCGACGGCATCCGGCGCGTACTGCTGCTGGACCACACCGTCCGGGAAG
>JAICXQ010000106.1 GCA_025980325.1 Frankiales bacterium | reverse complement strand
CGCGCGCATCGGGGTCCTGAGCGACGGCACCGTGGACCTGCAACGACTGCTCTTGGGGTTGCTCACCCACGGCTTCACCCTGGGCGATCGGGGTGCGGGGGTGGTGCGGCCGGCGCGGGCCGACGGCGTGTTCCCGGAGGACTTCTACTCGACGACGAACCTCGAGACCGTCGTACGTCTGGGCACCGACTGGGTGCCGGTGGAAAACCCGGAGATGGACTGCGGCCTGCTCGTCGACGGCAACCGGGTGCACACCGTGCCGGTCAGCGACGTGAAGGCAGGCGCGCAGATCGTCTGCGGCGCGAACGGCGTCAAGGTCGTGCTGCCACCTCGCGAACACAAGGCCATCGGCGACGACTTCGAGTTCATGTCGTCGGTCGTGTCGAGCGAGAAGCCGCAAGCGTTGCTGGTCCGCCAGATCGCCGAGCGGATGCGCGAGGTCAAGGGCGACGGTGGCCGCGTCTTGTGGGTCGCCGGACCGGCGGTGGTGCACACCGGTGCGTCGCTGCCGATGGCCGCGCTGGTCGAGCACGGTTGGGTGGACGTGCTGTTCAGCGGCAACGCGCTCGCGACGCACGACATCGTGTCGGCGTTGTCCGGCACCTCGCTGGGGGTCGACCGCGCGCACGGACACGGGGTCGAGCACGGGCACGAACACCCCATCCGCGCGATCAACCGGGTGCGCGCGGCCGGCTCGATCGCGGCCGCGGTGTCGCAGGGCGTGCTGACGTCAGGCGTGATGCACGCGATGGTGGTCGCCGACAAGCCGTTCGTCCTGGTCGGATCGGTGCGCGACGACGGGCCGCTGCCCGACGTCTACACCGACGTCATCGAAGGCCAGCGCGCGATGCGGGCGCAGCTGCCCGGTGTCGGCTTCGCCATCATGGTCGCGACGATGCTGCACTCGATCGCGACCGGCAACATCCTGCCCGCGTCGATCCCGTTGGTGGCCGTCGACATCAACCCGGCGACGGTGACCAAGCTCGCCGACCGCGGGTCGGCGCAAGCGGTCGGGATCGTGACCGACATCGGACTGTTCCTGGAGCAGCTCGCGTACGAGTTGGTGCCGGAGTACAAGCGCCCTTAACCGGGTCGCAGGACGGCGAGCACCGGCAGGTGGTCGCTTGCGCGCTGGACCCCGGCGACGTCGTCGACCGCACGGCTTTCGACGACGTCGAACCCGCTGCCGACGAAGATCCCGTCGATGCGCTTGTGCGGCGACCTCGCGCTGTAGGTGTTTCCGCCACCTGCGTCTCGCAACGCCGTCGCGAGCTCACGCCAGACAGGACCGTCCGGACCTTCGTTGACATCGGCCGCGACGACGAGCGCCGCGTGGTTCGACGGCAGCGCGGACCACAGCTCGGGCAGATGCCGGCGACGTTCGTCCGCGTCGAGCGACAGGTGCACCGACGCGACATCGAGCCGTACGCCGCCGATGCGTACCGCCGCCGAGCACACCGCACGCTGGTGCAGCGACGCCGACTTCGACAGCAACCGGAACGACGTCGAGAGGACCTGCGTCCGCATCGACACGAGGATCAGCAACCCGGCCGGCCGATCCGCGGTCGCGACGACGAGACCGGCTTTACGCGCGATCGCCGCGCGCTTGCTCCGCCAGCGCAGGAATCGCGGCGCTTCCTGCACGCACACGATGTCCGGCGCACACGCACGCATGACCGCCGACACCGCATCCGCGTCGTCCCGCAACGCGCGGATGTTGTAGCTCAGCACTCTGATGTCGGTCATGGCACGAACGTCGTCCCGGCGGTGCCGAACACCGCGTCGGCCGCGCCGTCCAGCGCGGCGATGACCGCCCGCGCACCGCCGGCGTCGAGAAAAGACAAGCAGGCGTTGACTTTCGGCCCCATCGAACCCTCCGGAAACTCTCCGTCGGCGAGCAACTGCCGCGCGACCGATGCCGTCACCGTGTCGAGCGAACGCGCCCCCGGCGTGCCGAACCCGACCTGCACCTGCGGCACCGCGGTCAGGATCAGCAGTACGTCGGCGTGCACCAACGTTGCCAGACGTGCCGCGGTGAGATCCTTGTCGACGACGGCCTCGACGCCGCGCAGCTCGCGCCGGTGCTCGACGACCGGCACTCCCCCGCCACCGGCCGCCACGACGACATGTCCGGCGTCGATGATCTGCAGCAACGGCTCCTCTTCGACGATGCGCAACGGTGCCGGCGACGCGACGACCCGGCGCCATCGACCGTCCGGCATGATCCGGAACACGTGACCGGTCTCGTGCGCAATCCGTTGCGCCTCCGGTCGTTCGTACGACGGCCCGACCGGCTTCGTCGGCCGGCGGAACGCCGGGTCGCGGCCGTTGACGACGACCTGCGTGACGAGGCACAGCGCGCGGGTCGGCACACTGCGCCGGCGTAACGCGCTGTCGAGTGATTGCGCGAGCAGGTAGCCGATCTGGCCTTGGCTCTGCGCGCCGCACACGTCCATGGGCATCGCCGGCACGTGCTCGGCGGCGTACTCCTGCTGCAACAGGATGCGGCCGACCTGCGGGCCGTTGCCGTGCGTGATGACGAGGCTCACGCCGCGCTCGACGAGGTCGGCGAGCGTCTCACTCGTGCGCGCCAGCGCGGCACGCATCTCGTCGGCGGTACCGGTGCCGCCACTGGGGCTGAGCGCGTTGCCGCCGAGCGCGACAACGACGCGCATCGGGCGTGCCTCCCTAGCCCGACCGGGCCAGGTCGGCCGCGCCGATGATCCCCGCGTCGGCACCGAGCGTCGCGGGTACGACGTCGGCCACCGGGCGGTGGCCGCGCCCGGACAGCGAGACCGCGAACGTGTCCCGGGCCGGCTTGAGCAGCAGCTCCCCGGCCTCGGCCACGCCCCCGCCGATGACGAACCGCCCGGGGTCGAGCACCGCCGCGATGTCGGCCAACCCCTGACCGAGCCAGCGGCCGATTTCGTCGAAGCAATCCAGCGCGGCCGGGTCGCCCTCCTGCGCCGCGCGCATGACCACGGGCCCGTCGATCGCGTCGACGTCGCCGGCGATCTGCAGCAACCGGCGCGCGTCGTCGCGGCGTTCGGTCGCGACCTCACGCGCCGCCCGCACCAGCGCCGTCCCGCTCGCGTACTGCTCCCAGCAGCCGAGGTTGCCGCAGCCGCACTGCCGGCCGCCGGGCACGACCCGCATATGCCCGGGCTCGCCGCCGATGCCGAAGTGGCCGCGGTAGAGCTCGCTGCCGATGATGAGCCCGCCGCCGATGCCGGTGCCGACGGTGATGACGACGACATCCGGATGCTGCTCGCCGGCGCCGAACCGGAACTCGCCCCACGCCGCGGCGTTCGCGTCGTTCTCGATGATGACGTCGGTGTCGAGCCGCTGCGAGATCTCGGCCTTCAACGGGGTGTTCCGCCACGCGAGGTTCGGCGAGAACAACACGGTCGAGCGATCCGCGTCGATGTAGCCGGCCGCGCCGACTCCGATCGCGTTCGTGTCGTGCTCGCTGCGCAACTGCCGGACGATCTCGACGACGACGTCGACGAGGTGCTCCGGGTCGCGGCTCGGCGTACGGCGGCGCGCGCGGGCGAGCACGTTGCCGGCGTCGTCGACGATCCCGGCGGCGACCTTCGTTCCGCCGATGTCGACCCCGATCGCAAACGTCACCGCGCCACTCCAGAGTCTTCGTCGAGGTCGAGGTCGAGGTCGAGGTCGATCCGCTCGACGCCGTGCCGCCCGCCCGCGCCGTGCTCGGCGTGCGACTCGACCGCGGTGCGGACCGCGGCGACGAACGACGACGACGCGTCGGCGAGATGACCGAACACTTCCGGCCGGGTCTGGCGCACCACCGCGAGCAGTTGGCAGACGGGGCAGACCCGGCATTCGGCGCTTCCGGTCGCGAGTGGCCAGTCGGCGCCGCCGCGACCCCACTGTGCCGACAGCCACTGCGACATCGCCTCGACCAGCCGGACCGCCTCTTCGCCCAGCGGCCCCGGCTGCGGACCGGTCCCCGCCGCGGTCACGAGCGCATCCAGACGTCGGGGTCGGGCCGGAAGCGCACCCGCAGCGCGCCGTCGCGCAACGCTGCGCCGTCGACCAGGCAACGCCGCAGCACGCTCGGCAACGCGAGCACGCGCCGGTGCGATCCGACCGTCAACACCAACTCGTCGCCTTTGCGGACGAGGTCGACGGTCCGCTTGTCGGCGTGCGGCAACGCGACCGACAGCACGAACTCGTCGCTCGACACCCGCTCGACCGCGAGCGGGTCCTCGGTGTCGTTGACCTCGAGCGGATCGACGTCGGCGTACACCTGCGCGGCGAGCGCGGCGAGGGGTTCGACGCCGACGGGCTCTTCCGGTTGGTACGTCGACACCCACACCGGCATCGGTCCGAACGACGTCGCGATCCCGTCGAGTTGCTGCCGTTGCGCGGCCGCCCAACCCTGCATCCACGGGTCGCTGCTGCCGGCCGGGATCACACGATTGGCGACGACGCCGTCGACGCGATAGCCGTACAGCGACAGCGACGTCAGCGTCCGTCGTGCTTCCGCGACGACGACGGCCTCCGGGGTCAGGACGAGACGTACCGACGTCGTCGACGGATCGACGAGCAGCGCGCGGACGTCGGACAGCTCGTCGTGCAGCCGCTCGACCGCGGCGAACACCTTGTCCGGCGGCATCGGCAACCCGGCCAGTTGCGAGAGCACCGGCCGCAGCGAGCGGACCAGGCGGCGTTCGCGCGGGAAGACACGATCCATGTACCAGCCGAGCGCTTCGGGCAATGCGAGCAACCGCAACGTCTCCGCCGTCGGCGCGCAGTCGACGACGACGACGTCCCAGCGGCCGGAGCCGACCTGCGCGCGCAGTTCGAGCAGCGCCAGCACCTCGTCGGCACCGGGCAGGACGGTGAGCTCCTCGGCGTCGAGCGGATCGACGCCACCGGATTCGAGCACCTCGCGCAGGTAGTGCTGGACCTCGCGCCACGAGTCCTCGAACGCGAGCTGGGTGTCGACCTGCTGGCCGTAGAGCCCGGGTTCGACCTCGGTCGGCTCGTGGTCCAGCTCGACCCCGAACGCGTCGGCGAGCGAGTGCGCGGGGTCGGTCGACAGGACGAGCGTCTTGTGCCCGCGCCGGGCCGCCTGCACCGCCGTCGCGGCCGCGGTCGTCGTCTTGCCGACGCCGCCCTTGCCGGTGAACAGCAGCACGCGCATCGATGCAGGCTATCTAGGCCCCGGATTCGACCCGCTTCTTGAGCCCCTTCAAGGCCGTGTCGATGATGACCTTCTCCGCTTTGCGCTTGAACATCCCAAGCATCGGGATGTTCAGATCGACCGCGAGCTCGTAGGTCACCTCGGTGCCGCCGTCGGTCTCGGCGAGGATGTACGAGCCGTCCTGCGACTTCAGCGCCCGGCTCTTCACCAGATGCCAGTCGACCCGGTCGTCGCCGTGCCACGTGTAGGCCAGCGTGTACTCGTCCCGGATGACCCCCGCGTCCAGCGTGAAGGTCACCCGCGCGGGCCGGCCGTCGGCGCCCTGCTCGTCGACGGCGACGGACTTGATCTGACCGGACCACTGCGGGTATGCCTCGAAGTCGGCGATGACCGCCATGACGTCTGCCTTCGACGCGTTGATGCTGATGCTCGCGCTTGCCTGGTCCGTCATGGCCGGGACCCTATTACCACCACCGGCGTTACCACTCCAGCACGTACGGCGTTCCCCGGCCGCGGAAGTGACCGACGTTGACGCATTCGGTCCGGCCGATCCTCGTCCGCCGGACGAGCGGATTGTGCACGTGCCCGAAGAGCACGAGCTCGGGCTGATGCTCGCGGATCGCGTCGAGGATCGCGTCGCTCCCGCGCTCCATCCGCCGCGCGCCGACGTCGTACAGCAGCTCCGGCACGTTCGGCGGGATGTGCGCGCAGATGACGTCGACCGGCCCGAGCGCCGCGACCTTCGCGCCGTAGTCCTCGTCGGAGATCTCGTACGGCGTGCGCATCGGCGTGCGCAGCCCGCCGCCGACGAAACCGAAGCGGCGCCCGCCGATGTCGGCGCTCTCGCCGT
>JAICXQ010000124.1 GCA_025980325.1 Frankiales bacterium | reverse complement strand
GCTGCGACATGAGGCAGCCGGCGACCGTCTCGTATGGCCCTTCCGGCAGCTCCCGGCTGGTCTCGTCGGCGAAGTCGTCGAGGGTGAGCAGCCCGTCGACCTCGATGTCGCCGCCGCGCAACCGTTTCGCGTCGTCGTCGTCGACGTCGTACTCGTCCCGGATCTCGCCGATCAGCTCCTCGATCAGGTCCTCGAGCGTGACGATGCCGGCCGTGCCGCCGTACTCGTCGACGATCACGGCGAGGTGGTCGCCGGACCGGCGCATCTCGGACAGCGCCGGCAGCACGCGCTTCGTCGCCGGCAGCAGCAGGACCTCGCGGGCGAGGTCGCCGACCTTCGCGGCCCGCCGGGCGGTCCCGGTCTGGGTGTAGAGGTCGCGCACGTGCACGAACCCGACGATCTCGTCGTGCGATCCGCGCACGATCGGGAACCGCGAGTGCGGCGTCGCGGCGGCGAGTTTCACCGCCCGGCTGATGCTCCAGCCGGCGTCGAGAAACTCGACCTCGGTACGCGGCACCATCACCTCGCGAAGCTGGCGCTCGCCGGCCTCGAACACCTCGTCGATGAGGCGCCGTTCCTCGCGGCTGAGCGCTTCGTGTGCGGTGACGAGGTCGCGCAGTTCCTCTTCGGTGATCCGTTCGCGGTTGACGTTCGGGTCGCCGCCGAGCAGCCGGACGACGACGTCCGTCGAGGCGCTCAGCAGCCAGATCACCGGCCGCATCAGCCGGGCGAACCGATCCAGCGTCGGCCCGACCGCGGACGCGGTGCGTTCGGCCCGCTGCAACGCGACCCGTTTCGGCGCGAGCTCGCCGACGACGAGGGTGACGTACGCGATCAGCAACGTGACGACCAGGAAGCCGAGGACCTTCGCGGCGTCGTGACCGAGGCCGGCGCCTTCCAGTCGGTGCGCGAGCGAGTCGGACAACGTGATGGCGCCGAACGCCGAGGACAGCAGCGCGGTCGTCGTCACGCCGATCTGCACGGCGGACAGGAACCGGTTCGGATCCTCGACCAGGTGCGCGACTTTCGCCCCGCGCCGGCTGCGCTCCGCGAGCGCGCGCACCTGACCTTCGCGCAACGTCACGAGCGCCATCTCGCTCGCGACGAACACCGCTTCGACGACGATGAGCGCCACGACGACGAGGGCGCTCCCCCACACCGGCATCAGCGCGCTGCCGACGTCATCGACCGTGACGTTGCGAGCCCGTGAAGGGGGTCGGAAAGACGCACAACGTCACACTCAACAAAGGTTGGTGGATCGGGTCAGAGGTTCGCGACGTCGGCTTGCTTGGCGCGCACGGCTTCGGCCGCTTCGCGCAGCCCGGCGAGCTCGGTGTCGGTCAGGTCGCGCTCGACGACCTTGCGTACGCCGCCCGCGCCGAGCTCGGCCTCGACGCCGAGGTACACGCCCGAGATGCCGTACTCGCCGTCGACCCAGGTGCACACCGGCATCACGTCGCCGGAGTCCTCCGCGACCGCCTTCGCCATCCGGGCCGCGGCCGCCGACGGTGCGTAGTACGCCGAGCCCGTCTTCAGCAGCGCGACGACTTCGGCGCCGCCGTTGCGGGTGCGGTCGACCAGCTCGTCGATCGCCTTCGCGTCGAGGACGTCGGAGAGCGGCTTGCCGTCGACGGTGCACGCGCTCGGCACCGGGACCATGGTGTCGCCGTGCGAGCCGAGGGTCAGCGTGCGCACCGACCCGACGGGTACGCCGGCCGCCTCGGCGACGAAGTTGGTGAACCGCGCGGTGTCGAGCATCCCGGCCTGCCCGATCACGCGGGCCTTCGCGAAGCCGGTCGCCGATGCGGTCAGCGCGGTCATCTCGTCGAGCGGGTTGGACACGACGATGACGACCGCGTCCGGGGAGAACTTCGCGACGTTCTCGGCGACGCCGCGCACGATCTTCGCGTTCGTCTCGATCAGATCCATCCGGCTCATGCCCGGCTTGCGCGGCAGGCCGGCCGTGATGACGACGATGTCGGACTCGGCGGTCGGCTCGTAACCGGATCCGTCGACGCCGGTCGTCGCGCCGACGAGCTTCGTCTCGAAGCCCTCGATCGGACGGGACTGGTTGAGGTCGAGGGCGAGGCCTTCCGGCTTGCCCTCGATGATGTCGGTGAGCACGACGGTGTCGAAGATGTCGTACTCCGCCAGCCGCTGTGCGGTCGTCGAGCCGTAGAACCCCGCGCCGACGACGGTGACCTTTCCCTTGCGCGCCATGACCTACTTCATCTCCTCGAGCTTCGTGATGATCGCGTCGGCGTACTCGCTCGTCCCGACCGCGGTCGGATCGTCGCGAGTCGGCTTCATGTCGTACGTCGTGCTCTTGCCCTCGGCGATGACCGAGCTCACCGAATGCTCGAGGTTGTCGGCGGCCTTGGCCTCGCCGAGGTGCTTGAGCATGAGCATGCCGGACAGGATCATCGCGGTGGGGTTGACCTTGTTCTGGCCCTTGTACTTCGGCGCCGAGCCGTGCGTGGCCTCGAACACCGCGGTGTTCCGGCCGATGTTCGCGCCCGGCGCGACCCCGAGACCGCCGACCATCCCCGCGGTCAAGTCGCTCAGGATGTCGCCGTAGAGGTTGGGCAGCACCAGCACGTCCCACTCGTCCGGCCGCTGGATGAGACCCATGCAGGTCGCGTCGACGAGGTTCTCCCACGGGTCGATGTCCGGGTACTCCTTGGCGACCTCGCGGAACACCGACAGGAACAACCCGTCGGTGTGCTTCATGATGTTGGACTTCGTCACGCAGTGGACCCGCTTGCGGCCGTTGTTGCGGGCGTACTCGAACGCGTAGCGGATGATCCGCTCCGAGCCGAACTCGCTCATCGGCTTGATCGAGATGCCCGATCCCTCGCGGATCTTCTTGTCCTGCAAGCCGTTGAGGTAGGCGATGACCTCGTCGGCCTCGCGCGAGTGCGCCTCGTACTCGATGCCGGCGTAGAGGTCCTCGGTGTTCTCCCGGACGATGACGAGATCGACGTCCTCGTAGCGCGTCTCTAGGCCCTTCATCGAGCGGGCCGGCCGGACATTGGCGTACAGCCCG
>JAICXQ010000029.1 GCA_025980325.1 Frankiales bacterium | reverse complement strand
GAGGTTGACGTTGCGGCGCAACGCATGGATGAGGTGGTTGCCGCCGATCGACATGAAGTCGCCGTCGCCGCCGACGACCCACACCGATAGGTCCGGTCGCGACGTCGCCAGCCCGGTCGCGATCGCCGGTGCCCGGCCGTGGATCGAGTGCATGCCGTAGGTGTCGAGGTAGTACGGGAAGCGGGCGGCGCAGCCGATGCCGGAGATGCAGACGACGTTCTCCCGCCGCAGCCCCAACTCGGGCAGGAAGGCCTGCATCGCGGCGAGGATCGCGTAGTCGCCGCAGCCCGGACACCACCGCACCTCCTGGTCGGAGGTGAAGTCCTTCTTCGTCGCCTTGGCCTCGGCCGCCGGGACCAGCGACATGCCGGTGCGCGGCTCGGGAATCGTCATGTGTCGATCACGTCCCTCAGCGCGTCGACGAGCTCGTCGCTCTTGAACGGCAGCCCGCGCACCCGCGTGTACGAGATCGCGTCGACGAGGAACCGCGCTCGCAGCAGCAGCGCGAGCTGGCCGAGGTTCATCTCCGGCACCAGCACGCGCCGGTAGGACCGCAGCACGTCACCGGTGTTGGCCGGCAGCGGATTGAGATGCCGAAGGTGTGCCTGCGCGACCTTTCCGCCGGACTCGCGCACCTCGCGTACTGCCGCGCCGATGGGCCCGTACGTCGAACCCCAGCCGAGGACGAGGACCTCCGCGTCGCCGCTCGGATCGTCGACCGCCAGCGCCGGGATGTCGCGGGCGATGCCGTCGATCTTCGCCTGCCGCAGCCGCACCATCGTGTCGTGGTTGCTCGGGTCGTAGGAGATGTTGCCGCTGCCGTCGGCCTTCTCGATCCCGCCGATGCGGTGCTCGAGCCCGGCCGTGCCCGGCACCGCCCACGGTCGCGCGAGGGTCTCGGGATCCCTGAGGTAGGGCCAGAACTCCGGCTCGCCTTTGGAGTCGGTGTGGTTCGTCTCGGTCGCGAACTCGACCCGCAGATCCGGCAGCGAGTCGACGTTCGGGAGCAGCCACGGCTCGGAGCCGTTGGCGAGGTACGCGTCGGACAGCAGGAACACCGGCGTGCGGTACGTCAATGCGATCCGCACCGCTTCGAGCGCCGCGTCGAAGCAGTCCGACGGCGACATCGGCGCGACGATCGGCACCGGCGCCTCGCCGTGGCGGCCGAACATCGCGAGCAACAGGTCGGACTGCTCGGCCTTCGTCGGCATGCCGGTCGACGGCCCGGCCCGCTGGATGTCGCAGATGACCAGCGGCAGTTCGAGCGTGACCGCGAGACCGATCGTCTCCGACTTGAGGTCGACGCCGGGACCACTCGTCGTCGTCACGCCGATCGCGCCGCCGAACGCCGCGCCGAGCGCGGCACCGACACCGGCGATCTCGTCCTCGGCCTGGAAGGTGCGCACGCCGAAGCGCTTGTGCTTCGACAGCTCGTGCAGGATGTCCGACGCCGGCGTGATCGGGTACGAGCCGAGGAACAGTTGCAGCCCCGACCGCTCGGCGGCCGCGATCAGCCCGTACGCCAAGGCGATGTTGCCGGTGATGTTGCGGTAGAGCCCGGGCGGCATCACGGCCGGCTTGACCTCGTAGCGCACCGTGAACGCCTCGGTCGTCTCGCCGAAGTTCCAGCCGGCGTTGAACGCGGTGACGTTGGCGCGCGCGAGTTCCGGCGTCGCGGCGAACTTGCGTTGCAGGAACGCGAGCGTCGACTCGACCGGCCGGTGATACAGCCACGACAGCAGCCCGAGGGCGAACATGTTCTTCGCCCGCTCCGCGTCCTTGCGGGTGATCTCGAACGTCTCCAGCGCCTTGACCGTGAGCGACGTCAGCGGGATCGAGTGGACCTGGTACGACGACAGCGAGTCGTCTTCCAGCGGGTTGGTCGCGTAGCCCACCTTCGCGAGTGCGCGCGGGGTGAACTCGTCGGTGTTGACGATCACGTCGGCGCCCGCCGGCAGGTCGGCGATGTTGGCCTTCAGCGCGGCCGGGTTCATCGCGACGAGCACGTCCGGCCGGTCGCCGGGCGTCATCACGTCGTGGTCGGCGAAGTGCAGCTGGAACGCCGACACCCCGGGCAGGGTGCCGGCCGGCGCGCGGATCTCCGCCGGGAAGTCGGGCAACGTGGACAGGTCGTTGCCGAGCTCGGCCGTCTCCGAGGTGAACCGGTCGCCGGTGAGCTGCATGCCGTCGCCGGAGTCGCCGGCGAAGCGGATGATCACGCGGTCGCGCTGCCGGACCTGCTTGGGCTGGACCTGCTTGGACACGCTTCCCGCCTCCCTGTACCGATCGTACGTTCGCACCGGCGGCTGCGTGGCCGGTCTGGGTTCGTGATCATGGCGTTTCACCCTGTGTTTCGCCATGATCACGGTCCAAACGGGGGTTGGAACGCCATGATCACGGCGGAGTTGGGCTGCCGGATAGGTTGACCGCGTGCACGGCTATTTCGGTGGCTACGCCCTGGTCGGCCTGCTCGGCCTGGTCGGCGTCGGCTTCGTCGCGGTCGGCCTCGGCGCCAACCGGCTGCTCCGGCCGTGGCGCAACGTCCCCGACAAGCTGCTCACGTACGAGTCCGGTGTCGACCCGGTCGGCGAGGACTGGTCGCAGAGCCACGTGCGCTACTACGTCTACGCCTTCCTCTACGTCGTGTTCGCGGTCGACGCGGTGTTCCTGTTCCCGTGGGCGACGGTGTTCGCGCTGGCCGGCTTCGGCGGGATCTCGCTCGGCGAGATGTTCGTCTTCCTCGGCTTCCTCGCCGTCGGCCTCGTGGACGCCTGGAAGAAGGGCGTGCTCACGTGGGTGTGACCGACGTCCGCATCCAGGGCTTGGGAGTGGGCGCGCAGCTCGCGCCGAAACCGTTGCGGTTCGTGCTGAACTGGGGCCGGCGTTACAGCCTCTGGGTGTTCAACTTCGGCCTCGCCTGCTGCGCGATCGAGTTCATCGCGACGTCGATGTCGCGGCACGACTTCATCCGCCTCGGTGTCATCCCGTTCGCGCCCGGTCCGCGCCAGGCCGACCTGATGGTGGTCTCGGGCACGGTGACCGACAAGATGGCGCCCGCGGTCAAGCGGCTCTACGAGCAGATGCCGGAGCCGAAGTACGTCATCTCGTTCGGGTCGTGCTCCAACTCCGGCGGGCCGTACTGGGACTCGTACTGCGTGACGAAGGGCGTCGACCAGTTGATCCCTGTCGACGTCTACGTGCCCGGCTGCCCGCCGCGGCCCGAGGCGCTGCTGCACGGCATCTTGCGGCTGCAGGAAAAGATCGGCCACGAGTCGCTCGACGACCGCTACCACTGGGCACCGCAGCGGCACATCCGACGGGTCGCCGCAGCGGCCGAATTGCAGGCGCCGCTGGTCCTACCGCCCGCCGAGGCCGTCGGCAATGACGCCTGAGGCGCTCGGCGCGCACGTCACGGCGGCGATTGCCGGGTCCGTCGCCCCAGGTGCCGTTGCCCCAGGTGCCGTTGCAACAGTGTCGTTCGGCCAACTGACCGTCGACGTCGAGGCAACCGCGTGGCACGAGGCCGCCGCGTTCGCGCGCGACGATGCGACGGTCGGTTGCGGATTCTTCGACTGGCTCTCGGCGTACGACGACCGCGACGCGGGACTCGCGGTCGTGTTGCACGTGTGGTCGGTGCGGTCGCGGCATCACCTGTTCCTGCGGACCAGGGTGCCGCGCGACGGCGGCCGGTTGCCGACGCTGACCGACCTGTGGCCTGGCGCGTCGTGGCACGAGCGGGAGACGTACGAGATGTTCGGGATCGTCTTCGACGGCCACCCGAATCTGGTGCCGTTGCTGCTGCCGGACGGCTTCGAGGGCAACCCGCTGCGCAAGGAGTTCATCCTCGCGTCGCGGGTCGCGAAGTCGTGGCCGGGCGCGAAGGAACCGGGCGAGTCCGACCACGACGCCGCCTCACCCGGGCGCCGCCGGATGCTGCCGCCCGGTGTGCCTGCGGAAGGCGAATGGGGGCAGACGCCGTGATCGCGCTCGAGGTCGCGGCCAAGCTGCTCGGCTGCCTGCTCGTCTTCCTCACCGTGCCGCTGCTCGTCGGGCAGATGGAACACAAAGCGATGGCGCACATGCAGTCGCGGCTCGGCCCGATGTACGCCGGCGGCTTCCACGGCTGGGCGCAACTCGTCGCCGATGGAGTGAAGTTCGCGCAGAAGGAGTCGATCGTGCCGGCCCGCGCGGATCGGCGGGTGTTCGAGCTAGCGCCTGCCGTCGCGTTGCTGCCGTATCTGTTCGTGCTGATCACCATCCCGGTCGGGCCCGGGCAGACCGCGCGCGACCTGTCCGTCGGCGTGTTCTTCGCGCTGGCGATCGTGAGCGTCGGCGTCATCGGCGTGCTGATGGCTGGCTGGTCCAGCGCGAACAAGTACTCGTTGCTCGGCGGCATGCGCGCGGGCGCGCAGTTGATGGCCTACGAGTTGCCGCTGGTGCTGGCCGCGGCGAGTGCGGCGATGGCCGCGGGGACGTTGTCGCTCGACGGCATCGTGCACGCCTGGCGCTGGTGGTGGCTGCCCTACCAAGGCATCGCCGCAGCCGTCTTCTTCATCGCGGCACTGGCCGAGTTGCGCCGGCCGCCGTTCGACATGCCGGTCGCCGACAGCGAGATCGTGTTCGGCCCGTTCACCGAATACACCGGTCTGCGGTTCGCGCTCTTCTTGCTTGCCGAGTACGCCGGCATCGTCGTGTTCTCCGCACTCACCGCGGTGTTGTTCCTCGGCGGTTGGAAGGGCCCGTTCTTCGAGCCGCAGCTCGGCTGGCTGTGGCTGCTGCTCAAGACGATGGCGTTGTCGTTCGTGGTGATCTGGCTGCGGGTGACCTACCCGCGGCTGCGCGCGGATCAGTTGCAGAAGCTCGCGTGGATCGGGTTGGTGCCGCTCGCGCTGGCCCAGATCGCACTGACCGGCATCGTGCGGGTGACGACGTGACTCATGTTCCTGGCGAAGGTCTGGTGCGCGGGCTCGGTGTGACGCTGCGCTCGATGACGAAGCGGTCGGTGACGCAGGAGTACCCGCACGTCCGGCCCGACCTGCCGCCGCGCAGCCGCGGCGTGATCGCGCTGCTCGAAGAGAACTGCACGGTCTGCATGCTGTGCGCGCGCGAGTGCCCGGACTGGTGCATCTACATCGACTCGCACAAGGAGACGGTGCCCGCGCGCGAGGAGGGCGCGCGGCCACGGACGCGCAACATCCTCGACCGGTTCGCGATCGACTATTCGCTGTGCATGTACTGCGGGATCTGCATCGAGGTATGCCCGTTCGACGCGTTGTTCTGGAGCCCCGAGTTCGAGTACGCCGAACACGACATCAGCTTCATGACGCACGAACGGGATCGGCTCGGCGAGTGGATGCCGACGGTGCCCGCGCCGCCGGCCGACGTACCGAATGCCGAGCCGGCGAAGGAACTGGGTTCCGGCGCTTCGGGTTCCGGGGCTTCGGGTTCCGGGGGTTCGGCGTCGTGACGCTCGCCGACGTCGTGTTCGGCCTGCTCGGCGTGGTGTGCCTCGCCGCCGCGATCCTCGTCGTCACGTCCCGACACGTGATCCACGCGGCGCTGTGGCTGGTCGTGTGCTTCGGCGCGCTCGCCGGTTGCTACCTCGTCCTGACCGCGGAACTCGTCGCGTGGGTGCAAGTGCTGATCTACATCGGCGCGGTCGTCGTTCTCATGCTCTTCGGCGCGATGCTGACCCGCGCGCCGGTCGGCGCCGTCCAGCAACTGGACAGCGGCAACCGGCCGGTCGCCGCCGTCGCCGGCCTGGCCACGGCCGGGGTCCTCGGCACCCTCGTCGTCGCCGCGTTCCGCGGTGCGTACGTCGACATCCATCACACCGCGATCGGCGACGGCAAAGTGATCGGTACGTCGCTGTTCCGGTTCTTCGTGCTGCCGTTCGAGGTCGCGAGCGTGCTGCTGCTCGCCGCGCTCGTCGGCGCGATCGTGCTGACCAAGCGCGAGGCCTGATGCACCTGTCGATGGCGTTGCTGCTGTCCGCGCTGCTGTTCGGTGTCGGCGTGTACGGCGTGCTGGCGCGGCGCAACGCGATCGCGCTGCTGATGGCGGTCGAGTTGATGCTCAACGCGGCGAACCTCGACCTCGTCGCGTTCGACGCGTGGTTCAAGGACACGATGCACGCAGGGCAGGTGTTCGCGCTGTTCGTCGTCGTCGTCGCAGCGGCCGAGGTCGGCGTCGGGCTGGCGATCGTGCTCGCGGTCTTCCGGCTGCGCGAGACTGTCGCGGTCGACGAACTCCGACAGCTCGCCGACGTCGACCCGCCGGTGCGAGCCGACACATGACGCACCTCGCGTGGTTGCTCCCGGCGTTGCCCGCGTTCGCGGCGGTCGTCGGGCTGTTCCTCGGTACCCGGACGGCCGGCGGCCCGGCCGTACCCGCGATCGCCGGCACCGCGGGCGCGTTCGTCGTGTCGCTGCTGGTCCTCGCTTCAGCGGAAGGTTCGCCGGCGACGCTGCACGAGTCGGTGGTCACCTGGACGCCGATCGGCGGCCGCACGCTGAACGTCGGCACCCGGGTCGACGGGCTCGTCGCCGTCGTCGCCGTGATGGTGTGCGTCGTCGCCCTGCTCGTGCAGGTCTACTCGACCGCCTACATGGCCGGCGATCCGCGCTACTCGACCTACGCCGCCGAGGTGTCGCTGTTCACCGCCGCGATGCTGCTCGTCGTCGTCGCCAGCAACCTGTTCGAGTTGCTCATCGGCTGGGAGCTGATGGGCCTGTGTTCGTACCTCCTCATCGGCCATTACTGGCAGACCGAGGGCGCGCGCGCGGCCGCCGTGAAGGCGTTCGTGACGACGCGGTTCGGCGACGCCGCGTTCGTGATCGGCATCATCGTGCTCGGCGTGCACGCCGGCTCGTTCGACCTCGACCGCGTGCTTGCCGCACCCGCGATCACTCGCCGGTACGCCGACTACCTGCCGCCTGTGCACGACCATGTCGCGCTGATCGCGGCGTTGCTGTTGCTCGGCGGCGTCGTCGGCAAGAGCGCGCAGTTCCCGCTGCACGTGTGGTTGCCGGACGCGATGGCCGGCCCGACGCCGATCAGTGCGTTGATCCACGCTGCGACGATGGTGGCGGCCGGCATCTTCGTCGTTGCCCGGCTCTACCCGGTGTTCGTCGCCGCGCCGGCTTCGTTGACGGTGCTCGGGATCATCGCGTGCATCACGATGCTCGGTGCGGCGCTGTTCGCACTCGCCGAGGACGACCTGAAACGCGTGCTCGCGTGGTCGACGGTGAGCCAGCTCGCGTACATGGCCGCCGGCCTGGCCGTGCGCGGGTGGACCGCCGGCGTCTACCACCTGCTCACCCACGCGGCGTTCAAGGCGCTGCTGTTCCTCGCGGCGGGTTCGGTGCTGCGCACCGTCGGCACCAACCTGATGAGCCAGATGGGCGGGCTGCGCCGGGCGATGCCGGTCACCACCGTCACCGCGATCGTCGGCGCGGCGACCCTCGCCGGGTTGCCGCCGTTCGCGGGCGCGGTCAGCAAGGACGGGATCCTCGACGCCGCGCACGAGCGCGGTGGCGGGCTGGGCACGACGGTGTACGTCGCCGGCCTGATCACCGTCGCGGTCACGTCGGCGTACGTGACCCGGTTCGTCCTGCGCACGTTCTTCGGCGAGTACCGCGGCGCGTCCGGCGAGGCTCGCCCGCGGCTGCACGAATCGCCACTCGTCATGACGATGCCGCTGGTGCTCTTGGCGGCCGCGTCGGTCGTCTTGGGCGAACCGCTGGTGGCGCACAACTGGCACATCGCGCGGTGGCTCAACGCGCCGATCGGCACCGCCGCGCTGCATGTCGGTGCCGGTGGGGTCGCGCTCTCGACCGCGATCGTCGTGCTCGCGGCCGGCACCGTCTACGCGTTGTGGCGCCGCGATCCCGCCGCGGATCCCGCTGCCGTCCTCGGCCGGGCCCGCGGGCCGCTCGCCGCCGGGTTCGGCATCGACGCGCTGTACGACCGGATCCTCGTGCGGCCGTTGCAGGGTCTCGCCGACGCCGTCCTTCGGGTCGACGACAGTGGCCTCGACGCGGCGGCCGAGGGCAGCGGCGCGACCGCGTCCGGTCTCGGTGGTGCGCTGCGCCGGCTGCAGAACGGCAACATCCAGGCGTACGCGAGCGGCCTCGTCATCGCGGTCATCGCCCTCGTCGTCGGGGTGTCGTTGGCGGTGGCGCGATGAACGACGTGCTGCTGCCGCTGTTGCTCGGCCTGCCGGCACTCGGCGCGGTCGTGCTCGGCCTGTTGCGCGTGCCGGCGCGCATCGTCGGCACGACGATCGCGGCCGCGACCCTCGCGGTGGCCGTCGCGATCGCGACCGGCTTCGACTACGGCGCGGGCGGTCGCGCGCAGGACGTCGTCGACGTGCGCTGGTTGCCGTCGGTCGACGTACGGTTCCACCTCGGCGTCGACGGCATCAGCCTGCCGCTGGTGTTGCTCACCGCATTGCTCGTCCTGCTCTGCGCCGCGACGATCCACGACCGGCTGATGATGAGCGTCGTCCTGCTGCTCGAAGTCGGGATGCTCGGCACCTTCGTCGCGCTGGATCTGGTGCTGTTCTTCGTGTTCTTCGAGGTCGTGCTCATCCCCATGTACGTGCTCATCGCGGTCTGGGGCGGACCGCGACGGCGGCCGGCGGCGACGAAGTTCATCCTGTTCACGCTGCTCGGTTCCGGCCTGATGCTGGTCGGGTTCCTCGTCGTCTACGCCGCGACCGGAACGTTCGACATGACCGCGCTCGCGCACGCGCACGGCAGCGGCATCACCGCCTCGACGCAACTGCTCGCCGGCACGTTGCTGTTGGTCGGCTTCGGCGTGAAGAGCCCGATGTGGCCGCTGCACACGTGGCTGCCGGACGCGCACACCGAAGCACCGACGGTCGGGTCCGTACTGCTCGCCGGGGTGCTGCTGAAGATGGGCACGTACGGCTTCATCCGCATCGTGGTGCCGGACCTGCCGAGCGCTGCGCACGATCTCGCGCCGGCCCTCGGTTGCCTTGCGGTCGTAGGAATTCTGTGGGCCTGCCTCGCCTGCCTGTCCCTCGCGCGCGGACCGCACGCCGATCTCAAGCGGCTCATCGCGTTCTCGTCGGTCGGGCACATGGGTTTCGTGCTGCTGGGCATCGCGACGCTGACCTCGGCCGGGCTGCAAGGCGCGTTGATCGGCAACGTCGCGCACGGCGTCATCACCGGGTTGTTGTTCTTCCTCGTCGGCGGCGTCAAGGATCGGTTCCACACCAGCGACGTGACCGAACTCGGCGGCGGTTTGCTGGCGAAGTTGCCCGCACTCGGTGGGCTGCTCTTGGTCGCGTCGATCGCCAGTCTCGGCTTGCCGGGCCTGGCCGGGTTCTGGGGCGAGATGCTCGCGCTGCTCGGTGCGTACTCGCCCGCGCACGGCCTGTCGCGGCCGCTGTTCGCCACCCTCACCGGGCTCGCCGCGGCCGGGACGGTGCTGACCGCGGTGTACTTCCTCGCGATGCTGCGCCGGGTCGATTTCGGCGTGGTCACCGAGCGTTGGCGGTCCGAGCACATCGGTGACGCGGCCACCGTCGACCTGGTCGCGTGGACGCCGCTCGCCGTACTCGCGGTCGGCATCGGCGTATGGCCCGGGCTGGTGCTGCGCGTGTCCGAGTCGGCCGTACGGGGTCTGCTCGGATGAGCCTCACGCAGAGCATCGACTACGCCGCGATCAGCCCGCCGCTCGTCATCGTGGTGACCGCGGTCGTCGTGTTGCTCGCCGATCTGTTCGTGCCGGTGCGGCTACGAAAGATCCTCGCGCCGCTCGCGCTGGCCGGCGCGATCGGCGCGCTCGGTGCGACCGCTTGGCTCGCCACCGGCAGCACGCGCTCGACGTTCTGTTTCCCCAGCGGCGGTTGTTCCTACGTCGCGGACGATTACTCGACGTACTTCCAGATCGTCGTGCTGGGCGCGCTCGTCGTCGTTCTGCTGCTGTCGTTCCCGTTGTTCGAGGAACGCGAGCGGGTGCCGTCGGGGGAGTTCCTCGCGCTGTTGCTGGCCTCGGTCAGCGGCATGCTCGTCGTCGCCGCGGGTCGCGATCTGCTGACCCTGCTGATCGGGCTCGAGGTCGTCTCGCTGCCGGCGTTCGTGCTGGTCGGGCTCAGACGCGGCGACCCGCGCGGGGTCGAGGCGGCGTTGAAATTCTTCGTCTTCTCGGTCGTCTCGACCGCGTTGACCGTCTACGGGATCGCGCTGATCTACGGCACGACCGGCAGCATCGAGCTGCATCACATCGCGCGTGCGCTCGCCGTGCATCACGCGCACGCCGGCGCGATGTCGGCGACCGCGGCGGCCGGCGTCGTTCTCGTCCTCGTCGGTTTCGCGTTCAAGGTCGCGGCGGTGCCGTTCCACTTCTGGGCACCGGACACGTACCAGGGCGCGCCGGTACCGGTCGCCGCGTTCCTGTCGGTCGCGTCGAAGGCGGCCGGCTTCGCCGGTCTCATCGTCCTGCTCGTCGTCGGCTTCCGCCCGTACGCCGACGTGTGGGGGCCGGCGGTCGGTGTGCTCGCCGCGGTGTCGATGACCGTCGGCAATCTGGTCGCGTTGCGGCAGCAGCACATCGTCCGCCTGCTGGCATGGTCGACCGTCGCGCACGCGGGTTACCTGCTGGTGCCGCTCGCGGTCGCGTCTGCACAGCTGCACGACGGCGTGCGCGCGACGCTTGCGTACCTCGGGATCTACGCCGCGATGAACCTCGGCGCGTTCGGTTGCGTCATGCTGGTCCGGCGGTGGACGCCCCGGCTCGCGATCGAGGATCTGCGCGGTCTGGTGACGAGGGCGCCGGTCACGGCGGTCGCGTTCGCGTTCTTCCTCACCGCACTGGCGGGGCTGCCGCCGGGTGTCGCCGGACTGTTCGCCAAGGTCGTCGTGCTGCGCGCCGCCGTACACGGTCATGTCACGTGGCTCGCGGTCGTCGCGGCGGTCAACACCGTGATCGGCTTGGCCTACTACCTGCGAGTCGCGGCGTTGCTGTTCGTCCCCGCAGAGGACCACGAGCGCGCGCCGATCGAAGGTCGATCACGGCCGGTGTCGGCCGGTGTCGCAGTAGCCGCCGCCGTGACGATCGTGTTGTCGGTCTACCCGCAGCCGCTGCTGCACTTGGCGACGACGTCGATCGCCTAGCGGTAGTTCTGGAACTGCAGGGGGATGCCGAAGTCGGCTTCGCGCAACATCGCGATGACCGCCTGCAGGTCGTCGCGCTTCTTCGACGAGACGCGGACCATGTCGCCCTGCACTTGTGACTGCACGCCCTTCGGCCCGTCGGCCTTGATCCGCTTGACGATCGCCTTCGCCTTCTCGTCGTCGATGCCTTGGCGGATCGTGACGGTCAACCGTGACGTGCCGCCGGCCGCAGGAACCGGATCGCCGTGGTCGAGTGCCTTGAGCGAGACCTGACGCTTGACCAGGCGCTCCTTGAACACGTCGAGTACGGCGCGGACCCGGTCGTCGCTGTTGGCGGCGATCTCGACGCCGTTCTCGCCGCTCCAGCGGATCGATGCGCCGGTGCCCTTGAAGTCGAAGCGCTGCCCGACTTCCTTCGCGGCCTGGTTGAGTGCGTTGTCGACCTCTTGCCGATCGACCTTGCTCACCACGTCGAAAGACGAGTCGGCCACCGTGTTGCCTCCGCTATCCTGTCCGAGCAATTCCCAGGCGGGTTGCCCGAGTGGTCAAAGGGAGCGGTCTGTAAAACCGTCGGCTCAGCCTACGTTGGTTCGAACCCAACACCCGCCACCATCTCCTTCCGGCCGTCAGCGGTGATCAGCGTCGACGGCGACTGGCCGAGCGCGCTCAACTCGCCGTCGTCGGAGACGAGGACGCCGGAGTTCTCCGGGATGCCGAGGACTGCAGGGGCGGCGGCGAGACCCGCGCGAACCCACGCCGTACGAGCACCGTCGAAGTGCGGGACGACGACGTACCCGTCGACCAAACCGATGCCCGGTCCGACGTTGGGATTGCCCCGCCACTGCGGCAGCAGCGTCGTCGTGCACGCGACCATCGCACCGGCACTCGAACCCATCACCAGCACACCTCGCCTCGCCGCGGCGACGATGCGCGAAGACAGACCGGACTCGACGAGCGCGTCGCGCAGGGTGCGCGGCGACCCGCCGGTGAGCACGACGTACCCGGCCGCGTCGACCGCCTCGGCCGCAGCCGCGGCGTCGCGACGCGCGTCCGGCGCGGCGACGACGTCCGCGCCGAGGTCGGTGAAGTACGTCGTCGCATGCGCGCCGGTCCGCGCGTAATCTGCGCCCGGCTTCGACGCAAGCGGTACGACGACGAGCGGGCCGGGACCGGCCATTTCGAGGAGTGCGAGATCCATCTCGCGGGAGGCCGGCATGAGCTCGTTGCCGCCTTGCAGGCAGACCCTGACCACGGTGCGCTCCATCGTCGGGGCCGTGTAACCTGGCTCCGCCTTGCCCCCTTAGCTCAGTCGGCAGAGCGTCTCCATGGTAAGGAGAAGGTCTACGGTTCGATTCCGTAAGGGGGCTCCACCACACCTGCCTTGCGGTCGGCAGCTTCACTCCGGTTGGCTGACGACGTGCTGTTGTCCCGCCCGATGTCCCTCAGCTGGCTCAAGGCGGCGCAGGCCGTCGTCCTCATCGGCGCAGTGAGCGCGGTCGTCGGCCATTTTGCTCCCGGCGGGACCGCCGGCCCGACCTGCCGGACCGCGTCCGCGGCGGACTCCGCGTCGGTCAGCCAGTTGCTGATCTCGACGGTGCCGAGAGCCGACGGCGTACGGCTCGAACACCCGCACGCGGCCGCGATCGGCAAGACTGGGATGTACTTCCTCGGCGCCCGGGTCGTGGACGGAACCGGTCGCTCGCTCGGCATCGGTGTCTGGCGCATCATCGGCGCCCGCAACAGCGTCGGCCTGCCCGCCGACGTCGCGACGGCGAACCCGGTCGCCGAGATGCTGACCCCCGACCTCAGCCGGCTCGCGTTCACCGGATCCGCAGGACCGCCCGACTGCCTACTGACCCAGTAGACTTGTGTGGGCGGCGCCGGGCGCGGTGATCGTCCGCGGCGGAGTAGCTCAGCTGGTAGAGCAAGCGGCTCATAATCGCTGTGTCGCCGGTTCAAGTCCGGCCTCCGCTACGCTTGTACGTCCGCAGCACGACCGCTCAGGCTCAGGAAGGTCCGCACCGTGGCATCCACCGACGTCCGCCCGAAGATCACGTTGGCCTGCAACGAGTGCAAGCACCGCAACTACATCACCAAGAAGAACCGGCGCAACGACCCCGACCGGATGGAACTGAAGAAGTTCTGCCCGAACTGCCGCCAGCACACCACCCACCGCGAAACCCGCTGAGGCCGCGGCGGCTCCTGCGGCCTCCCCGGCCGCACCCTCCCGTTTTCACGCAGGATGTAGCCCGTGGACGTCGACGACTTCGCTGCGGCCGGGTTGTACGACGCCGCTTCGCCGGTCGCCGCTGAGCGTCTCGAGCTGCTGAGCTTCCTGGTCGAGCAGGGCTGCACCCTCGACGAGATGGTCGCGGCCAACGAACGCGGCCGGTTGTTCGCGCTGGCCGGCGACCGGATCATCCGGCCGAAGCGCGACCAGTTCACCCTCGACCAGGTCGCCGAGACGATCGGCGCGCCGGCCGAACTCGTCCGGGCGATCTGGCGGGCGTACGGCTTGGTCGAGGCCGACCCGGACTCGCCGGTCGCGTCGCCGGACGACATCGAAATGGTCGCGACCGCAGCCGGGATGACCGAGGTCCTCGGCGTCGAGGCGACCCTCGGCATGGCCCGCGTCATGGGGGCCTCGCTCGCAAGGATCGGCGACGCGTCGAGCACCGCCGTGCGCGGCCGGCTGCCGTCGATGTCCGTCGCGACGTCCGGCAGCGAAGTGACGACCGCGCGCGCGTTCGCCCAGATCGCGGCTGCCGTTCCGCTGCTGGGCCGCTCGCTCGACATCCTGTTCCGCCACCACCTCGAGGCCGCGCGGATGCACTTCGAGCGCACCGAGAGCTGGGACGTCGTCGGCGACGGCGGCATCCGGGTCGCGGTCGGATTCGCCGACCTGTGCGGGTTCACCGGCCTGTCGCAGCACTTGACGATGGACGGGCTCTCGCAGTTGCTCACCCGGTTCGAAGAGGTCGCAGCCGACGTCGTCGCCGACCACGGCGGCCGGTTGGTGAAGTTCCTCGGCGACGCGGTGATGTACGTGACGACCGACGCGGTGACCGCGATCGCGGTCGCCGAAGACCTCGTCGAGGCGGCGGAGCTTCGCGGCCTCAAAGCCCGCGCCGGCGTCACCGTCGGCACCGCACTCGCCCTCGACGGCGACTACTTCGGGCCGGTCGTCAACCTCGCCGCGCGCCTCGTCGCCGTCGCCGAGCCGGGCCAGGTGCTCGCCTCCGATCCCGTCGTCGAACGGCTCGGCGACCGCCGTAGGACGATCGCGCTCGGCCCGCAGCAGCTGCGCGGATTCGACGACCCGGTGCCGGTGTCGCGGCTCGTTCCGGTGCCGTAATAACGTCCGGGAATGCCGCTCAATCGTGACTTCGTCGGCCGGGAGTATCAGGCGGCGGAGACCTATGAAGTGTCCCGCGAATTGATCCGTCGCTTCGCCGCGGCGATCGGCGACAACAACCCGGCGTACACCGACATCGAGGCGGCGAAAGCGCTCGGCCATCCCGACGTGATCGCGCCCCCGACGTTCCTGACGGTGCTGACGTTTCGCTATGCGATGTCGGGTCCGGTCGTCGATCCTGACCTCGGCCTGAACTACGCGCTGGTCGTGCACGGCGAGCAGAAGTTCGTGCACCACCGGCCGGTGCGCGCGGGCGATGTGCTGAAGGTCGTGTCGAGTGTCGTCGACATCCGCGACGCCGGGCGCAACGAGTTGATGACGACGAAGACCGCCGTCGTGACGACGGAGGGCGAGCCGATCGCCGACCTGTACGGAACCCTCGTCTCTCGCGGAACGGCGGCAGCATGAGTGCAACGGTGAACTACGACGACGTCGAGGTCGGCACCGAATTACCCGCGCAGACGTTCACGATCCAGCGGGTCAACCTCGTGCAGTACTGCGGCGCCTCCGGTGACTTCAACGTCATCCACTGGAACGAGCGGATTGCCAAGGCGGTCGGCCTGCCCGACGTCATCGCGCACGGCATGTACACGATGGCCGAGGCCGGTCGCGTCGTGACCGACTGGGCCGGCGATCCCGGTGCGGTCGTCGAGTACGGCGTGCGGTTCTCGGCGCCGGTGCCGGTGCCGGACGACGACAAGGGCACCGAACTCGTCGTCAACGGCGCGGTCGCGGAGAAGCTCGACGGCAACCGGGTCGCCGTCGACCTCGACGCCCGGGTCGGCGAGACGAAGGTCCTGATGAAGGCACGGGCCGTCGTCCAACTTGCCTGAGCCCGCCGCGCCGCCGCCGCCCTCAGAGGTCGTCGCGCTCGCGACGGCGCGGAGCGAGGCGCGAGCGGCGCGCGAGTTTGCCGAAGCCGACCGGTTGCGCGACGAGATCGCGGCGGCCGGTTGGCTGGTGACGGACGGCCCGGACGGTCCGGTGCTGGCGCCGCGACCGCCGTACGACGTGCTCGCGGATCTGCGCGGACTGCCGGATCGCTCGCCAGCCGCCGAGACGCATCGCGCAACGGTCAGCGTCGTCGTCGACGGCTGGCCGGACGACGTGCGGACCTGTCTCGACGCGTTGCTTGCGCACACGGACGACGACGTCGTCGTCCAGGTACTCGACCTCGGCAACGTCGACGGCGCCGGTGATGTGCTGCACGGGTTCGCCGGCCCGCGAGTGAGCGAGTGGCACGTCGCCGGCGCGGCCGCATGGCGCGGCGGTTCGATCGGCTGGGCGGATGCGCGCCGGTCGCTGTTGCGCGCCGACACCGCGCGGCTGCATGTGTGGTGCGACCTGTCGACGGTGCTCACCGGCGACGCGGTCACGCCGCTGCTCGACGCGATCGACGCGTCCGGCGAGGTGGTCGCGTCCGGTTGGCGTGGCGTCGACGTCGACGTCTCCGACGAGTGGCGCACGTTCGTCGACGCCGGTCCGGGTGAGGTCGACGCGGTGCTCGGCTACCTGATGGCGATGCGCCGTACGGTCGCGTTGGCCGCCGGCGTGCCGCACCCGAAGGCGCGCTTCTACCGCAACGCCGACATGGAGACCTGCTTCGCGTTGCGGGCCGCGGTGGCGGGCTCGCGCATCGTCGTACCGGACGCCGACCTGCCGGTGCGCCAGGACCGCCACCGCGGCTACCACGACACCGACCCCGACTATCGAGACCGCGAGTCCGCGAAGACCTACCAACGCTTCCTGCACACGTACCGCGGCCGCACCGACCTCCTGGCGCCGCGCGCTTGACAAGGTAGTGAGTCATCACTCACCATAGCGGCATGATGACGCCGGCCACCCGCATGACCGCCGAGGAGCGGCGCGCGGACGTGCTGCGGATCGCGGTCGCGCAGTTCGCCAAGCACGGCTACCAGGGCACCTCGACCGAGGACGTCGCCCGCGCCGCCGGCATCAGCCAGCCGTACCTGTTCAAGATGTTCCCGACCAAAAAGACGCTGTTCCTCGCGCTGGTCGAGCACGGTTTCGCGCGGGTCCGCGAAGCCTTCGCCGAGGCGGTTGGCGGCGCGGCCGGCGATGAGGCGCTCGAACGCATGGGGGAGCGGTACGGCGAGCTGCTCCGCGACCGCGACGAGCTGTTGTTGCAGATGCAGGCGTACGCCGCCTGCGACGACCCCGAGATCGGCGCCACGACCCGGCGCGAGTTCGGCCGGCTGTGGCGCGAGGTCGCCGCGATCTCCGGCGTCGACGAAGAGCGGCTGCAGCAGTTCTTCGCGATGGGCATGCTCATGAACGTGCTCGCCGCGATGGACGCGCAGAGCCACCCGTCGCAGTGGGTGAAGGCGTGCATCCCGCCGGCCTGGCTGGCCCCGCCGCGCTCCGCGACCGGCTAGACGACGGCAAATTTTTTTGACCCACGAAGTGAGTGACTACTCACTAGCGAAGCAGGAAAGGGGAAGGCGATGACCCAGCGGTCACGCACCATCTGGACGTTCGTCGTGACGAGCGTCGCGCTGTTCATGGCGCAGCTGGACAACCTCGTGGTCACCACCGCCCTGCCGGTTATCCGCAAGGACCTGCACGCTTCGCTGTCGTCGCTCGAATGGACCGTGAACGCCTACACGCTGACGTTCGCGGTGCTGCTACTGACCGGCGCGAGCCTCGGCGAGCGGTTCGGCCGACGGCGGATGCTGGTCGTCGGCCTCGTCGTCTTCACCGCCGGCTCGGCCGCCGCGGCACTCGCGCCGAGCGTCGACTGGCTGGTCGCGTTCCGCGCCGTGCAGGGCGCCGGCGCCGCGATCGTCACGCCGCTGACTCTTACTCTGCTGAGCGCCGCCGTACCGGTCGAACGGCGCGGCATGGCGCTGGGCATCTGGGGTGCCGTCGCCGGGCTCGCGATCGCGACCGGTCCGGTCGTCGGCGGCGCGGTCGTGCAGGGCTGGTCGTGGCAGACCATCTTCTGGCTGAACGTGCCGCTCGGGTTGCTGCTGATCCCGATCGCGCGGCTGCGCGTGGTCGAAAGTTACGGCCCGTCGACCCGGCTCGACCTGCCCGGCGTCGCGCTCGCGAGCACCGGCCTGTTCGGCATCGTCTTCGGACTGGTGCGCGCGAACAGCCTCGGTTGGAGTTCGCCGTACATCCTCGCGTCGCTCACCCTGGGTGCGGCGTTCCTCGCGCAGTTCGTCGCGTGGGAACTGCACCGCGCGCCGGAGCCGATGCTGCCGATGCGGCTGTTCCGATCCCGCGGCTTCTCCGCGACCAATGCCGGCAGCGTGCTGATGTTCTTCGGGATGTTCGGCTCGATCTTCCTGCTCGCCCAGTTCCTGCAGACGGTGCAGCACTACTCGCCGCTTTCCGCCGGCCTGCGAACGCTGCCGTGGACCGGCATGCCGATCGTCGTCTCGCCACTCGCCGGAATTCTGGCCGATCGGCTCGGCGGCCGGCCGGTCGTGTTCACCGGACTCGTCCTGCAGGCGACCGGCCTCGCCTGGCTCGCGGCCATGTCGTCGCCGACGGTTCCGTACTCGCACCTCGTGCCGGCGTTCATCGTCAGCGGCATCGGCATGGCGATGTTCTTCGCACCGGTCGCGACGATGGTGCTCGGCACCGTCGACCGCAGCGAGGAAGGCATCGCGTCCGGCGCGACCAACGCGCTGCGCGAACTCGGCGGCGTGTTCGGCGTCGCGGTCCTCGCGTCGGTGTTCTCCGCCCACGGCGGATACACCAGCGGGCAGGCCTTCGTCGACGGCCTGCGGCCGGCCGTCGCGGTCGGCGCCGCCGGGGTCGCCCTCGCCGCGCTCGCGATCGCTCTCGTCCCGCGCCGTACGACGCACACCGCGGTCGAGCCCTACGCCGACGAGGCCGGATTGAACATCCGGGTCGCGGCCTAACGCTTATCGTTTGGGGGAAAGGTGCCGATGCGGGTGTGAGAAGCATCCGGTCCGGAGGCGCACGTGACGGTACTGCCGCTGTGGCGACGCTCTCGTCGTGATGCCCCGGACAAGGCATCGCGCCGCGACGAACTGCCGCGCGAAGCCGTCGTCTTCTCCGGCGGTGGCAGCCTCGGCGCCGCTCAGGTCGGCGCGCTGCAAGCGCTGTACGAAGCCGGCATCACCCCGGACGTCGTCGTCGGTTGCTCGGTCGGTGCGCTGAACGCGGCGTACCTCGCGGTCGACCCGACCGCGGCGCGGGTACGCGAACTCGAAGAGCTGTGGCGGCGCATGGATCAGGCCGACGTGTTCCCGGGCGGCCGGTTCAGCGTCGCGCGGCGGCTCGCCGGTCGCGACGACCACCTCTACTCCAACCGCGGCCTGCGCGCGGTCGTCACCGAGAACGTGACCGTTGCCGACCTCGCCGACACCCGAATTCCGTGTCACGTCGTGACGACCGATCTGATCGCCGGCGAGCCGGTGTGGTGGACCAACGGCCGGCCGGAGGACGTACTGCTCGCGAGCGCGTGCCTGCCCGGATTGTTCGAGCCGGTGCCGCTCGGCGGCAGCCTGCACGTCGACGGCGGCGTGTCCTGCCCGGTGCCGACGCAGCACGCGATCGACCTCGGCGCGACTCGGGTGTGGGTCCTCGACGTCGCGAGTGAGTTCCACGGCTGGGCCGACGAGCGGATGACCGCGATGGACGTGTTGCTGGAGAGCTTCGCCATCGCGCGCTCGCACCTCGGTCGTCGCTCGCCGATCGCCGGCGCGCATCAGCAGGTCGTCAACCTGCCGCCGTTGCGCATCGGCCGGCACGACTTGCGCGACTTCACGAAGACCGCGCGGCTGCTCGCCGCGGGCCGGGAGGCCGGCCGCGCGATGATCGCCGCCGAGCGGTCGCGGGCGCTGCCGACCGGGTCCGCTGCCACGGCGTCGTAACAAACCGAACCAAATCAACCCTTTGCGGCTCATCAGCCGTGGAAGGGGTGAGCGATGCCACGTCGCCGGATCGTTCGCGGCTTCGTCGCCGCCGTCCTCTTGGCGGCCGGTGTCGCCGGCGCGACCGCATCCGCCTCGACACCTTCCCTCGTCGTGTACGTCGCGGATCGCACGACGTCCGCGTCGACGTCGTTTCAGTTCACGTTCGGGTTGAGCTGGCACACCGGTGGCGGCGGATTCTTCGGCGACCTCGGCCTCCGGGTGTCCGGCCGCAACGTGACCGCGATGACGCCGGACGGGATGACCGCATTCGGTTACGGCAGCAACGAAACCGTCACGTCGCACGGCTCGACCGTCGTCTCCGGTTGCCGTGACGTCGCCACCGTCACGTGCGTCGACGCCGGTCCGGGATCCACTGCCGGCGGCATCGTCGAGTACTCCGACACCGGCTTGACCGCCGGCGTGGCGAATCACTGGCTGTTCGTGGCCACGCCGAACGTGAAGGTGAACTTCACCGCGCACGGGTGGACGCTGCACCGGCTCGCGACGGCAGCGCGGATCGTCACCGACACCCACGCCGACGATTACGAGGTCAACGTGCTCGCCCGCAGCGTGTCGGTGTTCTCGACCGCGAGCGCATCCGGAAGTGCGCGCGGGAGCATGGCCGAGGCCGTCCCGCCGTGCTCGAACGCCGACGTGTCCCCGGTGCGCGAAGGTGTCGGCATGTTCACCCTCGACGGAGGAGTGAGCGAGCAACAGCAAATGTGTCCGGGGATCGCGTACGGCCAAGCGATCGGCTCATGGGCGCGTGGTGCGACGACCTGGCGAGCCGGCGGTCATGTCGTCGGCATGAGCACGCTGTTCACCGCGCGGCTGCTGGTCGTCGACATGCCCGCGCACTGGTCGAAGACGGGTTGAGAGGAGAGACGGTGGCGCGCCATCGGATCGTTCGCGGTGTTGTTGTGGCGGCGATGCTCGCCGGCGGCTTCGCCGCGACGTCAAGCCCGGCCACGACGACGCCCGCGACCGCGCCGACGTCGGCGTGGGTGCCGACGCTCGCGCTCTCGCAGCAGTCCCGCCAGGAACTCAGCGCCTTCACCGGCGGAACGGCGTACGTCTTCGACGTGGGGGACGCGATCACGTTGTGGCACAGCGCGAACTACGGCCTGTCGTGGGATCCGTTGACGTATCTGCCGGCCGGTCTCAGCACCTTTGCGCAGGCGCGGTTCGCGACCCCGAAGGTCGGCTACCTGATCGACTTCGACCGCCTCTTCACGACCGCGGACGGCGCGACGACGTCGACGAGTTGGCGGCAACTGTCCGGCCCGCGGTTGCCCAAGGGCGATTTCCTCGAGGAGGACACCCTCGGCGTGACCGGTACGACGGTCGCGATCGGCGGTGGCGTCGAGGGTCCGCTGCACGTCGGCTGCAACCCGCCGAAGACCTCGGACGTCTTCACCAGCCACGACTCCGGCCGCACCTGGGTTGACGGCCGGCTGCCCGGCTACTCGCAGGTCGGATCGGTGCGGTATTTCAGCAAGCGTGACGGCGTCGCCTGGGCGTGGGAGATGAAGCCGGACGGCAACCCGTGCGAGTACGAAGGCACCACCAACTCGGTCTACGTCACGCACGACGGCGGCAAGCACTTCGGGCTCGCCATGCACTGCGCGGCGAAGCCCGGCGAGATGTGCACCGCGGCGCAGTTCCTCGACCCGCGTCACCTGCTCGTCGGCCGCAACAACGGGACGATGACGGCGAGCTCCGACGGCGGTCGCACCTTCCACGAGCAGGCCGGCCTGCCGACCGTCCTCGGCCCGCAGCCGACCAAGAGCGAGAACGACGAGGACTTCTGGATCCAGGGATTCGCGTTCGTCGACCAGACGCTGTTCGCGACGACGAAGTTCGCCGGCGCGTACATCAGCGGCGACGGCGGCAAGTCGTGGCTGCGGGAGAACTCGTGCGACACCGTGCCCGGCCTCGGCATCGGCGACATCGCCGCGTTCGACGGCGAGCGCGCGATCGCCGGCGGCCCGACCTGCATCGCCACCCGGACCTCGGGCACCCCGAACGCGGTCGACGCCCCGCTGCCGCGGGCCGGCGCGGACGCCCTCCGGGGAGTCGACGTCGTCGCGACCGCGCACGGGCTGCGGGAGACGGTCAGCGGCGGCCGGCTGATCGTCATCCGGCCGCGGATCTCAGGCTGATTCGCCCAGCAGCTTCGCCAGCCGGGTGACGCCCTCGACCAGATCGTCGTCGCCGAGGGCGTAGGACAGCCGGAAGTAACCCGGCGCGCCGAACGCCTCACCCGGTACGACGGCGACCTCGGCCTCGTCGAGCACGAGCTCGGCCAGTTCGGCCGACGTCTTCGGCGTGACCCCGCGCAGCGTCGTACCGAGCACGCCTTTGACCGAAGGGAAGCAGTAGAACGCGCCGAGCGGCTCGGGACAGTCGACGCCCGGGATCTCGGCGAGCATCCGCACCATCGTCCGGCGCCGGCGGTCGAACGCGACCCGCATCTCGGCCGCCGCGGACAGGTCGCCGCGCAGCGCCGCGAGCGCCGCGGCCTGCGCGACGTTCGAGACGTTCGAGGTCGCGTGCGACTGCAGGTTGGTCGCGGCCTTGACGATGTCGGCCGGGCCGATCAGCCAGCCCACCCGCCAGCCGGTCATCGCGTAGGTCTTCGCGACCCCGTTGACGACGACGCAACGGTCGGCAAGTTCGGGGACGACCGCCGGCATCGACGCAGCGCTCGCCCCGTCGTAGACGAGGTGCTCGTAGATCTCGTCGGTGAGCACCCACAGGCCGTGCTCGACCGCCCAGCGGCCGATCGCCTCGACCTGATCGCGGGGGTAGACCGCGCCGGTGGGGTTGCTCGGCGAGCAGAACAGCAGCACCTTCGTCCGCGGCGTGCGGGCCGCCTCGAGCTGCTCGACCGAGGCGAGGTAGCCGCTCGACTCGTCGGTCGCGACCTCGACCGGGGCGCCGCCGGCGAGCTTGATGCACTCGGGATACGTGGTCCAGTACGGCGCCGGCAGCAGCACCTCGTCGCCCGGGTCGAGCAGCGTCGCGAAGGCCTGGAAGACCGCCTGCTTCCCGCCGTTCGTGACGAGCACCTGCGCGGCCGACACGTCGTACGACGAATCCCGCACGGTCTTCGCCGCGACCGCCTCCTTGAGCTCGGGCAGGCCGCCCGCGGGGGTGTAGTGGTGCATCCTCGGGTCGCGGCAGGCGGCGATGGCGGCCTCGACGATCGGGTCGGGGGTCGGGAAGTCCGGCTCGCCCGCGCCGAAGCCGATCACGTCGCGGCCGGCGGCCTTGAGCGCCTTGGCCTTCGCGTCGACCGCGAGGGTGGCCGACTCGCTGATGGCACCTATCCGCTGGGAGACCCTGCGTGTTGACATGCCCGCATCGTCCCAGTCCGGCGCCGGGGCGGTCCACCGGATACGGGCGTTCGACCGGCAGGGGCGGGCAACCGTACACTGACTGACGCTTCACAGGGCAGTAGCTCAATTGGCAGAGTCCCGGTCTCCAAAACCGGTGGTTGGGGGTTCGAGTCCCTCCTGCCCTGCCAGGCACGACCAGCACCACCAAGCACGACAAGGTAAGAGACCGCGACCGGAGGAGGCCAGGTGACGCAGATCAGTGAGCGCACGCCCGCGCCCTCGCCGGCCGGGGGCGGCCGCGGCGCCAAGCGCCCGGGCATCGGCAACCGCCTGTCGACGTACAACCGGCAGGTCGTCGCGGAGTTGCGCAAGGTCATCTGGCCGACCCGCAACGAGCTGGTGACCTACACCATCGTCACGTTCGTGTTCGTCACCGCCATGGTCGCGCTCGTGTCGCTGTACGACTTCCTGTTCACCAAGGGCGTCCTGTCGATCTTCGGCTGACCCGGCCGTGAACGCCACGAGACTTCGAGGTATCCCAACACCGTGACCGACTATTCGGACGAGCCGCTGCCGGAGCAGGCTGTCTCTGAGCAGGCCGAGACCGAGCAGGCTGAGACCGAGCAGCCCCTGACCGAGCAGGCCGAGGCGATCGAGCAGACCGCCCCGGCGGACGACGTCGCACCCGCGACCGAGGCGGGATCGGGCGCGGACACGGTCGAGGAGTACGACGCTCTCGGCGGCTCCGACGAGCCCGCTCCGGGCTACCTGCAGCAAGACGGCAACGGCAACGGCGCCGTCGTGGTCGACTCCGAGCCCGCGGCCGAGGACGAGGACCCGGTCGAGGAGTTCCGGTCCAAGCTGACCTCGCTGCCCGGCGACTGGTACGTCGTACACACCTACGCCGGCTACGAGAACAAGGTGAAGGCCAACCTCGAGACGCGGATCGCGAGCCTCAACATGGAGGAGTTCATCTTCCAGATCGAGGTGCCCACCCAGGAAGAGACGCAGATCAAGCAGGGCAAGCGCCAGGTCGTGCAGTCGAAGATCTTCCCGGGGTACGTGCTCGTGCGGATGGACCTCACCGACGAGTCGTGGTCGGCGGTCAAGAACACGCCGAGCGTCACCGGCTTCGTCGGCACGACGCACCCGACGCCGCTGTCGACCGACGACGTCGTGAAGTTCCTCGCGCCCAAGCCGAAGGAAGCGAAGAAGACCGAGGCGCCGAAGGTCATCGACTTCGGGATCGGCGATTCGGTCACGGTCATGGACGGGCCGTTCGCGACCCTGCCGGCGACCATCGTCGAGATCAACGCCGAAGCGCAACGCCTGAAGGTGCTCGTCTCCATCTTCGGCCGGGAAACCCCGGTCGAGTTGTCGTTCAGTCAAGTCTCGAAGATCTAGGACTCCGTCATGCCTCCGAAGAAGAAGGTCGCCGGCCTCATCAAGCTCCAGATTCAAGCCGGTGCGGCGACGCCGGCGCCGCCGGTCGGGCCCGCGCTCGGCCAGCACGGCGTGAACATCATGGAGTTCTGCAAGCAGTACAACGCGGCCACCGAGGCCCAGCGCGGCAACGTCGTCCCGGTCGAGATCACCGTGTACGAGGACCGCTCGTTCACGTTCGTGACGAAAACGCCGCCGGCGGCGCGCCTGATCCTCAAAGCGGCCGGCGTGGAGAAGGGCTCGGGCGAGCCGCACAAGACGAAGGTCGCCTCGATCAGCCGGGCGCAGGTGCGCGAGATCGCGCAGACCAAGCTCGAGGATCTGAACGCCAACGACATCGACGCGGCCGAGAAGATCATCGCCGGCACCGCACGATCGATGGGCATCACGGTCACCGACTAAGACCTCAATTGCGAAATACGACCCGTAGACGTCCGCTATCTCACAATTGAGTTCGTGGGAGGGCCGTACCAGACGGTCCGCCATCACCACAGGAGGAAGAACGCACATGGCAAAGCGCAGCAAGTCCTACGAGCAGGCGGCCGCACTCGTCGACCGGGAGAAGCTCTACACCCCGGCCGAGGCGGTTAAGCTCGCGAAGCAGACCACCACGACCAAGCGCTTCGACGCGACCGTCGAGGTCGCGATGCGTCTCGGCGTCGACCCGCGCAAAGCCGACCAGATGGTCCGCGGCACCGTCTCGCTGCCGCACGGCACCGGCAAGACCGCGCGGGTCGCGGTGTTCGCGACCGGCGACAAGGCCGAGGAGGCCCGGGCGGCCGGCGCCGACATCGTCGGCGGCGACGACCTGATCGCGCAGGTCGAGGGCGGCATGCTCGACTTCGACGCGGCGGTCTCGACGCCGGACCTCATGGGCAAGGTCGGCCGGCTCGGCCGGGTGCTCGGCCCGCGCGGCCTCATGCCCAACCCGAAGACCGGCACCGTGACGATGGACGTCGGCAAAGCCGTCACCGACATCAAGGGCGGCAAGATCGAGTACCGCGTCGACCGCCAGGCCAACCTGCACTTCGTCATCGGCAAGACGTCGTTCAGCGAAGACCAGCTGCTCGACAACTACACCGCCGCGCTCGACGAGGTGCTGCGGGCGAAGCCGTCGACCGCCAAGGGCCGCTACCTCAAGAAGATCGCGATGTCGACGACCATGGGCCCCGGCATCCAGGTCGACCCGATGAAGACCCGCAACCTCCACGAGGGCGAGTCAGAGGCTGCCGACTCGGCCGCCGAATGACCCGGAAACACTGCTAGCCTGTACGACGCCCAAGACCGCTGGCTGCCGTCCGCCCGGATGGCATAAGTCCCGCGCAGGTGAGTGGTACGTCGCGTCTGTCGCGACGCCCCCGCGCATCTGTGCCGGGGGAAGGAGACCGACTGATGGCGAGGCCCGACAAGGCCGCCGCGGTCGCCGAGCTCACCGACGCGTTCCGCGACTCGTCGGCGGCGGTGCTCACCGAGTACCGCGGCCTGACCGTCGCGCAGCTCAAAGAGCTACGCCGCTCCCTGGCGCCCAACGCGACGTACGCCGTCGTGAAGAACACGCTGACCAAGATCGCCGCCCGCGAGGCCGGGGTCGACGCGTTCGAGTCGTTGCTCGAAGGCCCGTC
>JAICXQ010000121.1 GCA_025980325.1 Frankiales bacterium | reverse complement strand
GGGGCTGGAGATCTTCACCAAGGTGTTCTGGCCGACCGGCCCGGGGCGCAACGACCGGGGCCTGTCGCGCAAGCACATCATGGAGTCGATCGGCAATTCGCTGAAGCGGCTCCAGACGGACTACGTCGACCTGTACCAGGCGCATCGCTACGACCACACGACCCCGATCGAGGAGACGATCGGCGCGTTCGCCGACGTCGTACGGGCCGGCAAGGCGCTCTACATCGGCGTGTCCGAGTGGCGGGCCGAGGAGATCCGCGCGGCGAAGGCGATCGCCGACGAACTGCGCGTCCCGCTGGTCAGCAACCAGCCGCAGTACAACATGCTCTGGCGGGTCATCGAGGCCGAGGTCGTGCCCACGTGCGACGAGCTCGGCATGTCGCAGATCGTCTGGTCACCGATCGCCCAGGGCGTGCTGACCGGCAAGTACGCGCCCGGCGCCGAGCCGCCGGCCGGCTCGCGCGCGACCGACGAGCGCGGCGCCGCGTTCATCCGCAACCTGCTCCGCGACGACGTCCTCACGCGGGTGCAAGGACTCAAGCCGATCGCCGAGGAACTCGGCCTGTCGATGGCACAGCTCGCCGTCGCATGGGTGCTGGCCAACGACAGCGTCGCGAGCGCGATCGTCGGCGCGTCCCGGCCGGAGCAGGTCGAGGACAACGTGAAGGCGTCCGGCGTACGGCTCGAACCCGCGGTGCTCAAGGCGATCGACGACGTCCTCGGCGACGCGATCGAGCGCGACCCGGCGAAGACCCAAAGCCCCCGCTCGCCCCGCTGACGCGCGCGGCCGGGCGCGGCTACTCGGAGTGCAGGCTCATCGGGCCGTACACCTGACGGCCTGACTCCAGCAGGGTGACCTGGTCGACGCCGCTGGAGACGAGTTCGCGCCAGTTCTCCCCGAGCCACGTCTCGGCGTCGCTCTGCGTCGGGAACGGCTCGCCGGGCGGCGCCTCGGCCGGGTTGACCTCGTCGCCGCCACTGTTCTCGTACCGCCAGGTCCACGCCACGCCGGGCAACTTACGCCATTCGCGTTGACGGATGCGGCGAGCCGTGCTGGTATCGAGCCGCAATCGCCACGCGTGGGGGAAGCCGGTCCAATCCCGGCGCTGACCCGCAACCGTAGGCCGCGACCTGTCAGGAGCAGGTGCGGCGAGCCGGACTGCCCGTGTGCGGCGAGGGCTCCACGACACACCGTCGAGGTTTGCGGGGCGGAGCCCGGGCACGTCGCCCGACACAACGCCCCCCGTGCTTTCACGCGCGCGGGGCGTTCGCGTTTTCGGGCGCGTCTCCGGTCCGGTCGGCAGCTCGCCACACCGGAAGGACAGTCATGCGGGTTTCCCACTACGTCGGCGCGTTCGTGCTCGCCGGGGCCGCGGTGCTCGGCCCGGCGACGAGCGCATCGGCCGCCGTCACCACCCACAACGCGACCGACGTCGGATTGTTCGGCGCATCGGATCCGAGCTTCGACGGCGCGTTCCGCCAGTCGCTCGGCATCCTCGCCGAACTCGCCGGCGGCGTGCACGACTCGACCGCCATCGGCTGGCTGGTCAAGCAGCAATGCGCCGACGGCGGCTGGACGGCGTACCGATCCGATCTGTCGACGCCGTGCCCGGCGACGAACCTCACGACGTTCACCGGCGAAGACTCGAACAGCACGGCGCTCGCGATCGAGGCGCTGCACGCCGCCGGGGTCACGCCGACGCACGATCCGTTGCCGTTCCTGCACTCGCTGCAGGACAGCGACGGCGGGTTCCCGCTGATCGCCGGCGCCGGCACCGACCCGAACTCCACCGGTCTGGTGTTGCAGGCCTTCTCCGCGATCGGCGCCGACCCGACGTCGAGCACGTGGACGGTCAGCGGGCACACGCCGGTCGACGCGCTCATGTCGTTCTGGCTCAACTGCGGCAGCGCCGATCCGGGCGCGTTCTCGTCACCGTTCTCGAGCGGCCACGGCGACCTGATCGCCGGGGTGCAGGCGGTGTGGGGCGCGGAGGCCAAGGCATTTCCGTTCACTGCCAACCCCGCCGCGACGCAGCCGGCGCCGGACTGCACGAGCGGCCCGATCTCGCCGACAGCCGCCGCCGCGGGCCAGTACGCCGCGACCTGGCTGGCCGGCCAGGTGCAAGGCGCCGGTTACCTGACGAGCGGATCGAGCCCCGACTACAGCCTGACCGCGCAGGGCGCGCTGGCGATGGAGTCGACCGACACGAACAAGACCGCGATCGACAAGGTGCTCGGTTATCTCTCGACCAACATCGGATCGGCGGTGCTCGATCCGCACGGCGTGCTGAGTCCCGGCAGCATCGGCTACATCGCGCTCGCCGCGCACGCGGACGGCCTGTCCGTCACGTCCTTCGGCGGCCGCAACCTCGTCACGATGTTGGCGTCGATCCGGCGCGCGTTGCCCGTCGTCGTCAAGGTCGCGAACAAGCCGGTCGCGAAGCCGGTGACCAAGCCGGTCACGTCCGTGCACGGCAGTGGTGTCGCGACATTGCCGTCGACCGGTGCGAAGCACCTCGACGTACAGGTCGGGCTGGCAGGCGACGCGTTCGTGGTCGGCGGGTTGTTGCTCGTCCTCGGTCGCCGGCGGCGCCGGGCGTGAAGCGTCTCGCTCTCGCTCTCGCGTTCGTGCTGCTCGGGACCTGGCTGGCGGTCCCGACTTCGGCCTCGACGTACTACGACTACTGGAGCTACTGGCACGAGCCGCCGGGTGCGACGGCCTGGCAGTACAGCAACGTCGGCGCGTCGGGTTACCGCTTGCAACAAGGCACGCAGGTGGAGGGCTGGCGGTACGCCATCGGGACCGGCAGCCCGAGCGATCCGAAGCCGCGGCCGGTCGACGTGACGTACGACGACTACTGCAAAGACAAGAACACGAGCTCGACCTATCGCGTACTTCTCGTCGTCGACTACGGCACGCAGTCCGGCGCGCCGTCAGGTCCGGTGTACTCGTGCTACGGCTTCGACAGCCAGGTAACGGGATACGACGTCTTGACGCAGCAACATGTGACCCGGGAGTCGGGCGGCTTGATCTGCGGGATCGACGGGTATCCGAAGACCGGTTGCGGTGACGTCGTGTCCAGTCCGGCGCCGAAGCCCACGACGCATGCGAGTACGCCGAAGCCGGCAGCGTCGACATCACCAATGCAATCCACGTCGGTCGCGCGCGGCGTGACGTCGCCGGCGTCCGCGCCCGCGTCGTCGAACCGGCCGCAGCCGAGCCGGCCGCCGGCGAGCGACGCGCCAACCGCGACACCGACGACGACGACATCGCCGCCGCCGAGCGGTTCGCCGTCGATCGTGGCGAAGCAGTTCGTCCCGCCGCGCGGGCGCGGCGTGGACGTGCCGTACGGGTTCATCGCGGCGTGCCTGTTCGTGGCCGCGCTGATTGGCGCGATCGTCCTGCAACGCCGGCGGCGAGCGGGATGAGAACGCCCACTCGACTGCCGCGGCCGCTGCACCCGGTGGCGTGGTGGCTGTGGGCCTCGGGACTTGCGGTCGCGGCCGGCGCGACCAGCAACCCGGTGCT